>JBFHXJ010000067.1:0-23226 GCA_041598995.1 Woeseiaceae bacterium
GTTCCTGAGGTGGGCCGAATCGCTCGGCTTTGAGACGGACATCATCGAGGCCTGCGCGGGCGAGGTTGCCGGGATCTAGAGCGCGACCGTGCTGGTCTCCGGTGAATTCGCCTACGGCTGGCTGCGTACCGAGACCGGCGTGCATCGGCTGGTACGAAAGTCGCCGTTCGATTCCGGAAACCGTCGCCACACGTCGTTTGCCTCGGTGTTCGTATCGCCGGAGGTCGATGACGAAATCGACATCGACCTCGACCCGTCCGACTTGCGGATCGACGTGTACCGTGCCAGCGGCGCCGGCGGTCAGCATGTCAATCGCACCGAATCGGCAGTGCGCATCACGCATTTGCCGACGAACATCGTGGTGCAGTGCCAGAACGACCGATCACAACACAAGAACAAGGCCACAGCGATGAAACAGCTGCGCGCGAAACTCTACGAGATGGAGCTGCAGGAACGGCGCGCGAAAGCCTCGGCGGTCGAGGACAGCAAGTCGGACGTGGGCTGGGGCAATCAGATTCGCAACTACGTGCTGGACCAGAGCCGTATCAAGGATTTGCGTACGCATGTGGAAACCGGTAACACTCAGGCGGTACTGGACGGCGATCTCGATCGATTCATCGAGGCAAGCCTGAAACAGGGACTCTAAGTGAGCAAGCCCAGGGAAATTGAGGAAGAACACGAACTGATCGCGGAACGACGGCGGAAGCTGCAAAAGCTGCGTGAATCCGGCAATGCCTACCCGAACGATTTTCGCAGGAATGCCCTGGCGGAGGAGCTGCATCAGAGCTTCGGCAAGCACACCGACGAGCACCTGCGGGAGGAAGCGGTTCACGTCAGCGTCGCCGGTCGCATGATGGCGAAACGCGTCATGGGCAAGGCGAGTTTTATCAAGCTCGCTGACCGGACGGGCCAGATTCAGGTGCGCCTGGAACAGAAACGTTTGCCCGATGGTCTCTACCAGGAATTCAAGAAATGGGATGTGGGCGACATCCTCGGGGCGTCGGGGACGCTTTTCAGAACAAAAACTGGCGAACTGACGGTGATGGCGGATGAACTTCGCCTGCTGACGAAGTCGTTGCGCCCGTTGCCTGAAAAGTTTCATGGGCTTGCCGATCAGGAGCTACGTTATCGGCAACGCTATGTCGACCTGATCATGAACGAGGAGACGCGTGAGGTTTTCAAGAAACGCTCGCAAATCATTGCGCACATTCGCGCATTTCTAGATTCGCAGGACTACCTCGAGGTCGAAACGCCGATGATGCAGACGACGCCGGGCGGTGCCATCGCGCGGCCTTTCACGACGCATCACAATGCGCTGGACATGAAGTTGTACCTGCGCGTGGCACCGGAGCTCAATCTGAAGCGGTTGACGGTCGGTGGTTTCGAACGCGTTTACGAGATCAATCGAAATTTCCGAAACGAAGGCGTGTCCACGCAACACAATCCGGAATTCACAATGCTCGAGCTATATCGCGCATACGCCGACTACGAAGACCTCATGGTGATGCTGGAGGCTCTGATAAAGAGCCTGTCGCAGGAAGTGGCGGGTGGGCCCTCGGTTACCTATCTTGGCGAGACCTTCGATTTCGACAAACCTTTCGAGCGCATTACGCTCGAGGAAGCTATTCTGAGATTCAATGCGGGTTTCGACAAAAGCAGAATTCGTGACAGGGACTACCTGAAGACATTTGCCGACAAGCTCGACATCAAGATCGAAAAAAACTACGGCAGCGGTAAATTGCAACTCGAAATCTTCGAGAAGATCTGCGAGGAGCAGCTGCGGCAGCCGACGTTCGTATACCGTTACCCGACGGAGGTATCTCCGCTGTCGCGCAAGAACGACGATGACCCGTTTGTGACGGATCGTTTCGAGCTGTACATCGGCGGCAAGGAGATCGCCAACGGTTTTTCCGAGCTCAATGATCCGGAAGACCAAATAGACCGTTTCCGGGCGCAGGCCGAGAACCGGTCAGCGGGCGACGAAGAGGCGCTCGTCTACGATGCAGATTACATCCGCGCCCTCGAGTACGGCCTGCCGCCTTCCGCCGGACTTGGTGTCGGCATTGATCGGCTGGTCATGTTGTTCACGAATTCACCGTCGATCCGCGACGTACTGCTGTTCCCGCACATGCGGCCCGAGGTTTTCGAGTGATTGCTCGCCGCCCGATTTAGCCGGGGTCGGACCCTCTGCAACTCGTTGTTTTTATATGAGTGCGGATCGATTTTGCGGACCGGGAAAAGGCTTAAATCGACTACTTCGGTAGCAAAATGGATAGCGACCGATTGGCGCATCGCTTAATTCGCCAGAGACATACCCGGAAATGGCGGAACAGGGCCTTGAGCGCGGTGCGGCGGGCGTAGTTTGACAACCAAATCGAGCTGTTACAGAGGCCCGACCCCGTCTGGTTTAGCGGTCGCGCCGTCGATCGTCAACGGCCGTTCGTGCAGCGCGACCGGCGTAACGGCGAGGAGCTCGGCACCCTGTACGTTGACGACGGTACCGACGTCGCGCTCGCCGTCTGAAAGTCTGTCACCGATCTCGATGCCGGGGGCATCGCAGCGGTATCGTTTGAGACGTCGCTTGCTCTCGCCGAGGTTCTGCGTCCGCGCGACCACTTCCTGGCCGGTATAACATCCCTTGTCGAAGCTGATCGCGCCCTGCCTGTCCAGGTTGAGCATATGGGGCGTGTATTTCTCAGAATTCTCGGACGTGATTTCGGCGAGCCCGGCGCGAATTTTCATCGCCGCGTGCTGTTCCTCGGACAAAGCGCGCTCCGTTGTCAACCCGGCCTCGGCGAATGCATCCGCGTAGCCGTAAAACTCGACGAACCGATCCGCCCGGGAAAAATCCACGGCGATCAAACCGCCCGCGGCTCGAACCGCGTTCGCCTCGGGCGTGAGGCCTGCCGCTTGCAGCCGGGTGAGCTCGTCGGCGTCGGCGATCGCGACTGCGCGCCAGTCCTTGCGCGCGCGCTCGATCGTCACGTCGGCGCGCAGCCGATACATCGTCAGTCTTGGAAGGATGGCGTCGACCTGTGAGGTCGGCACCACCAGGCCGATTGCGTCCTGCATCGCCAGCAGGCGCACCAGTGTAATAACGCGGCCCTTCGCGTTGCACCATGCCGCGGGGAGGCTGATGGCGCTGGCGAGTTTGCCGACGTCCTGCGTCAGCTGACCCTGCAGGAATTCCTGCGCATCGTTTCCGCGGATCTCAATTAAGGCGTACAAGTCGGATTGTCCTGTTTCGCGCGGCATCCGCAGCAGGCGTAAAGCCGCATTCTGTATATGACCGCGCACTCTGGCATACTTTGCGTATGCCCGAAGATACCAGCAAAAAACCGGCAGGTAACGAATCGCCGGCCCCGGTGGACGCCGAGGCGGACGGACCAAAGACACCGCAATCGAAGCCTCTGACGATGGCGCGCGAGAAGGAGATCGGCGGCAGGGGAGGTCTGGATCCCACGCGTTACGGCGACTGGGAAAAGGACGGCCGGTGCATCGATTTCTGACGCCGATCCCCGGTGATGCAGACAAATAAGATGGAAAGACCGCTCTCGCCACACCTCACAATCTATCGATGGCCAATCACGATGACGCTTTCGATCCTACACCGAATGACGGGTGTGGCCCTGTCTGTCGGACTCATTGCGTTCGTTGCGTGGCTCCAAGCCATCGCTTCCGGCGCGGACGCCTACGAAACCATGGCTGGCTGGATGAACACGCTCATTGGCAGGTTGCTGCTCTTTGGCTGGACGCTGTCCTTCTTCTTTCACCTCGCGAACGGTGTCCGACACCTCTTCTGGGATGTGGGCCTGGGCTTCGAGTTGCGCCAGGCGAATGCGTCGGCGTGGTTCGTGGTCGTCGCGACGATCGTAACGACGGCAGTTTACTGGCTGCTGTTCTAGGGATATGAGTCTTAGGTCGCCACTGGCAAGAGTGCTTGGCTCCGGGTCCGCGAGGGACGGCACCGAGCACTGGTGGCAGCAGCGCGTATCGGCAGTCGCGTTGCTGATTCTCGGTAGCTGGTTTCTTTATTCGATATTCCGTCTTGACAGCTTTACCCACGCAACACTACTCGAATGGGCCGGTCGCCCGTTCGAGAGTGTGATGCTGCTTCTGCTTGCCGTAACGCTCGCCTGGCATTCCGCGCTCGGTGTGCAGGTAGTGCTCGAGGACTACGTACACGGTCCGTTCCTGAAAGTCGTGGCGCTGGTTGCGAACCGATTCGCCCACGTGTTCCTGGGTTTAGCCGCTGTCGTCTCGATCCTGAGCATTTCGCTCGGCGTCGCCGCATGAGCGAATACGAGTTTATCGATCACAGCTACGATGTCGTCGTCATCGGCGCAGGTGGCGCCGGACTGCGTGCGACCTTCGGTCTGGCCGAAGCGGGCTTCACGACCGCCTGTATCACGAAGGTGTTCCCGACGCGGAGCCATACGGTCGCGGCGCAAGGCGGCATCAGTGCGGCGCTCGGCAATATGGGCGACGACGACTGGCGCTGGCACATGTACGACACGATCAAGGGTTCCGACTGGCTCGGTGACCAGGATGCAATCGAATACATGTGCAAGGAGGCCATGGATGCCGTCATCGAGCTCGAGCACTACGGGGTGCCGTTCTCGCGTACCGAGGACGGGCGCATCTACCAGCGTCCATTCGGCGGCATGACGACGAATTTCGGCGAGGGCATCGCGCAACGCACCTGTGCTGCCGCGGACCGTACCGGTCACGCCATGCTGCATACGCTGTATCAGCAGTCGCTGAAGCACGATGCGGAGTTCTACATCGAGTATTTCGCAATCGATCTGATGATGGTGGACGGCGCATGCCGCGGAGTCGTCGCCATCGACCTCGCGACGGGCCGAATACATCGTTTCCGATCGCACCAGGTGATCCTCGCGACCGGTGGCTACGGCCGTACGTATTTCTCCTGCACGTCGGCCCACACCTGCACCGGGGACGGCAATGGCATGGTATTGCGTGCGGGCCTGCCGCTGCAGGACATGGAGTTCGTGCAGTTTCATCCGACCGGCATTTACGGCGCGGGCATGCTGATCACAGAGGGCGCGCGCGGCGAGGGCGGCTATCTCACCAACTCGGAGGGTGAGCGATTCATGGAGCGTTATGCGCCAAATGCAAAGGATCTGGCGTCTCGCGACGTCGTCAGCCGCTCGATGACGATCGAGATCCGCGAGGGCCGCGGCGTCGGGCCGGACAAGGATCACATTTACCTGCACCTCGAGCACCTCGGTGCGGAGGTCGCTCAGGAGCGGCTTCCCGGCATCGCGGAGTCGGCACGCATATTCGCTGGCGTCGACATCACCAAGTCGCCGGTGCCGGTATTGCCGACGGTGCACTACAACATGGGCGGTATTCCGACGAATTATCAGGGACAGGTGGTCACGATGAAGGACGGCAATGCCGAATCCGTGGTGCCGGGACTGATGGCGGTCGGCGAAGCAGCCTGCGTCTCGGTGCACGGCGCCAACCGGTTGGGTTCGAACTCGCTATTAGACCTCGTCGTGTTCGGTCGTGCGGCGGCGCATTTCTGCGCCGAGACGATGCAACCCGGTGCCAGGCATACCAAGCTGCCAAACGAGGCCGGGCGGAATTCTGTCGACAAGATCGACGGGTTACGGAATGCCAGCGGTGATCGACCGACTGCCGAGATTCGTCTCGAGATGCAAAAGATCATGCAAAACCATGCGGCAGTTTTCCGTACCGGTGAATCGCTGGACGAGGGCACGCTGCTATTGCGCAAGACATATAACAGTTTTGCGGATGTTCGCGTGTCCGACCGTTCGCTCGTCTGGAACACCGACCTGATCGAAACGCTCGAGCTCGAGAACCTGCTCATGAACGCCATGACGACGATCGAGTCGGCCAGGAATCGGCAGGAGAGCCGGGGCGCACACGCGCGCGAGGATTTTCCGGAGAGGGACGATGCGAACTGGATGAAGCATACCCTGTCGTGGATCGATGGCGACGGCAAAGTCACGTTCGATTACCGGCCGGTACATCAGGATACAATGACGGACGAGGTCGAGGCGATTCCGCCGAAAGCCAGGGTGTACTGATGGCCGACTTTAGACTCCCACCTAAATCGAGGATCAAAAAGGGCAAGCACTTTCCTGCGGCGGAAGGCGCGTCGAACGTGCGTCGCTTCGCAGTCTATCGCTTCGATCCCGATGCGGGAGAGAACCCGCGCATGGACACCTACGATGTCAGCATGGACGACTGCGGGCCGATGGTTCTCGATGTACTGATCAAGATCAAGAACGAGATCGATGCGACGCTGACGTTCCGGCGCTCCTGTCGCGAGGGTATCTGCGGCTCCTGTGCCATGAACATCGGCGGCAGCAATACGCTGGCCTGTACCGTCGCCACCGACAGCATTCGCGGCGAGGTTAGGGTCTATCCGCTGCCGCACATGCCGATCGTCAAGGACCTCGTGCCGGATCTGACCAACTTCTACGCGCAGTATGCGTCGATCAAACCGTGGTTGCAGACACGCACGCCGCCGCCGCCCGATCGCGAACGATTGCAGTCGAAGGCCGATCAGGAACAGATCGATGAGCCGGCCGCGTGCATCCTGTGCGCCTGTTGTTCGACGAGCTGTCCGAGCTACTGGTGGAACAGCGATCGATTCCTCGGCCCGGCGGCGATACTGGCTGTCTATCGTTGGCTGGTCGACAGCCGCGACGAGGCCAGGGGCGAGCGACTGGACGATCTCGAGGACCCGTTCCGACTGTACCGCTGCCACACCATCATGAATTGCACCAATGCATGCCCCAAGGGCCTGAACCCGGCGCGCGCCATCGCCGAGACCAAGAAGATGCTCGCGGAGCGGAGACATTGACGATTGAATCGCGGCTGAAGCCGCTCCCACATGGCTGTTCCCGGATGCGTGGGATCAGCTTCGGCCGCGACGCATCCGGATGAACAAGGCGCGATTGAAGTGGCAATGCCGCCGGGGGATGCGTGAGCTCGACATCCTGCTCGGTGACTATCTCGAAGCGGAGTACCCGCGGGCCGAGAAGTCACAAAAACAGGCGTTTCGCGCGCTTTTGGCGCTTCCCGATCCCCAGTTAATCGCTTATTTCCTGGGAGGAGAGTTACCCGAGGACGATTCACTTGCCGCTATCGTCAGGCGCATTCGAGACGGCCCTCACACCTGACGCGGGATTGCGCCGGCTGGTGTTGCTCGCAGGCTTCATGGCGGCGCTCGCAGGCACACTGGCCATCCTGACGTTGCCGCTAGACTGGATCCTGAGGGCGCCCCTTGCGCTTATCTGGCTGCTGGATGGCTGGCGCGAGCTCGGGTCGCTGAAACGCGGCGCCGCGCGACTGCACGGCTTGCGCCTCGATGCCAGCGGCACGGTTCGGGGCATCACGCCGGACGGCCGTATCGAGTGCCTCGAGCTTTTGTCCGGCAGCCTGGTCCTGAAAAGGCTCGCCTGGCTCCGGCTTCGGTTTCCAGACGGCCTTGCCTATGGCGAGTTCCTGCGTGGCGACCCCGGCCATGACCCGCAATGGCGGCGGCTTGGACTTATCTGGCGGCACCGCCGCGGCGCCTTTGGCCAACAGTGAGGGTCTGCTACCATGTGCCGCCTCTAGATGCTGTGCCGAATCGCCTACCAAGAATCAACTGACAGAAGTCACAGTTTCGGGCACAAAAACCCATGAGTGATGCGGTGTTATGCGAACTTTCCGGTCTCTGCCCGGTCTACCGGGGAGTTGATTGGCTGAGCCGCTCGCGGTGCGGGTCCCACCCCGATGGCAACTGAATCCACCGACACCCGGCTGGTGCGGCGTGTCCAGAAGGGTGAAAAAGGTGCATTCGACCTGCTGGTGCTCAAGTACCAACACAAGATCGTCAATCTGGTGATGCGTTATGTGCGGGATCCGGACCAGGCCCTGGACATTACCCAGGAAGCTTTCCTCAAGGCCTATCGCGCCCTGCCGCGGTTTCGTGGCGACAGCGCGTTTTATACCTGGCTATACCGGATCGCCGTGAATACCGCGAAAAATCACCTCGCCGCACAGCGCCGTCGCCCGATGGATGTCGAACTGGACCTGCAGGACCCGGAGCAGTTCGATCTGCACGCAAAGCTCAAGGACACGGATACGCCCGAAGGCGTGACCTTGAGCGACGAGTTGCACGAAACAGTGGAGCGCGCCATCGAGGGACTGCCCGACGATCTGCGGACGGCGATCATTTTGCGGGAGCTGGATGGCATGAGTTACGAGGAGATTGCGCAGACGATGGACTGCCCGGTGGGTACGGTCCGGTCGAGAATATTCAGGGCGCGAGATGCCATCGCCAAGAAGATTGGAACTTTGATGGATTGAATAGGGTCGGAGATTGCCGAAAATAGCTTGGCGCTCCGACGACCGATGAGTAGAGTTGAGGGCCAGAAGCCCGGTGCGGGGACTTATGAACGACGCGTTAAAAATGCAGATTTCGGCATTCATCGACGGCGAATTGCCGGAGAATGAATCGGAACTTCTTTTGCGGCGCCTGAGCCAGGATGCCGCGCTGCGACATCAGGTTGCGCGTTATCTCGAAATCGGCCGGATGATGCGCCAGGATCGGGACGTACCCGGCATGGGTGAGCTCCGCACGCGCATTGCCGCTGCCCTGGGTGACGAGCCGACCGTGATCGAGGCGCGGCCCGAAGTCGTCGGGTCGGCGTTGATGACGCCGACCACGGGCGTCGCGGTTGCCGCTACCGTGGCAGCGCTGGCGCTGATCGGTCTGAGTCAGCTCGGCAATCCCAGTGACCCTGATCTGCAGCGCGCGGTGGCGATCGACGACGGGCCGCTCGCCTACACCGAACCCGACATCGACCGGGCCCTGGCCGAGCAACCCAGTGAGATGCTGTTGCAGTATCACCTGAGTCATGGCGATTCATTGCCGGGACTGGGTCCAAACGGCATCCGCACACGCGTCATCTCGCTCGAGCGGAGGGAACTCATAGAGATCGATCCTGATCCGCACCTTCTGCCGCAAAAAATCGCGGAAGAAGAGCAACCGGTAACACCCGTCGATACGCCATAACAACAATACGAATGATTCGTACCGTTCCAAGTTGCAGGCAACTCACCTCCGTGGCGACAGCGGCGGCGCTGGCTGCCAGTGCATTGACGGCGTCCGCGCAATCGAGCCCTGACGAGTGGCTGGATCGCATGAATCACGTCGTCAATGTCATCGATTTCGAAGGCACGGTTTTTCGTCGCGAAAACGGCGAATCGGAAGCGCTTCGGATCGTGCGTAAGATCATCGACGGCGTCATCAACGAGAAACTGGTTTCGCAGGAAGGCAACGGGCTCGAGATCATTCGAATCGGCAATGAGGTGCATTGCATCCTGCCCGACAAACAGACCGTACTGATTGAGGAATGGGCGAACCAGAGCACGCTGTTCTCGGCATTGCCATCGAGCGAGATTCGTTATGGTGCCGAGTACGACATATCTATCGTCGGGGAAGAAAGGGTTGCCGGCCGGCGGACGATCGTGCTGGCAATCCGGCCGCACGACGGGTATCGCTATGCGCACCGCATCTGGCTCGACGAGGAGACGTCCTTCCCGCTTAAGACCGAAATGGTCAGCATCGATGGCGAGCTCATCGAGCAGATCAAGTTTGCCGAGATCATTATCGGCGATGGCGTCCGCAGCGAGTCGCTCGCGCCGTCGATGAGTCTCGATAATTTCAGCTGGTTCAGTGAACCGAAACGCTACCACGCTGCCGAGATCGAAACGGACTGGCAAAGCACCGATCTGCCGCCTGGTTTCCGTGCCGTATCGACCACGAGCAAGCAGCTGCCGGGTGCAACGGCGCCGGTCACGCATATCGTCTACAGCGACGGCATGGCCAACGTCTCCGTGTTCATTGCCGAGGCGACCGAGGCAAAGATCGCCGGTAAATCGCACGTCGGTGCATCGAGCACTTACAGCATCCGCCGCGGCGATTACCTGATCACGGTTGTCGGCGAGGTGCCGGCGGCAACCGTCGAGCGCGTCGCGATTTCCATGCAGCAGAACTGACGCTGCGGGTCTTGAATTCCGACTGCATCGGGTGTGGAAGCGGCCGAAGCTGCTCCCACAGTGATCGGCGTTATCCATTACACTATTGCCCGCATGGAATCGCCTACAGGAAAAATCGTCTCGATCGCTGGCGGCAAGGCAACGGTCGCCGTCGAGCGCCGTGCAGCCTGCCCAAGATGCGCGGCGGGCAAAGGCTGCGGCGCCGGACTGTTAAGCGGATCGACGCGCCCGGCCCTGCTCGAGGTATCGGTGTCCGCGGGTCAGCGTTACCGTGAAGGCGACGAGGTCCGGTTGACGCTCGAGCCGTCGCATCTGCTGCGCGCGACCCTACTCGTGTACGGATTGCCGCTCGGCGGCACCGTGCTGATGCTCCTCGTCGGCTGGTTACTCATGGCGCCGCTTTCGGATCCGGCGGCTGTCGGCTTCGCCGCAGGAGGGCTGGCGGCGGGATTGCTGGCCGGTCGCTGGCAACTGAACCGGCGTGATTGCCTGAAGTATTTTGTGCCGAAAATTGCGGGGAAAATGGGCAGTGTCGCTTCCTGAACTCGAGCCGCGGTCCCGCATCATCGTGTACAGCCGGCCCGGCTGTCACTTGTGCGAGCTGCTCATCGAAGAACTCGCGCCGCTGGTACGCGGCAAGCTCAAGCTCGAGGTGAGAGATATCGACACACGCCCGGAATGGAAGCTCAAGTACGGTGTCCTGATCCCACTCGTGGAATACCGCGGCGAAACCGTTTGCCACCACCACCTGGATGCCGCCGCGGTTCGCAAAATCCTGGAGAGCCTGCCGGCCTCATAGTTGCGGCGAAACGTATATACTTCGCCGCGGCAATCGCGCCACGACTACGCATGGACCATATCCGAAACTTCTCGATCATAGCCCACATCGATCACGGCAAGTCGACCCTGGCCGACCGGTTCATTCAGCTTTGCGGCGGACTGCAGGCGCGAGAAATGTATGAGCAGGTGCTTGACTCGATGGATCTGGAGCGCGAACGCGGCATTACGATCAAGGCGCAGAGTGTTTCGCTGAATTACACGGCCCGAGACGGCGTGGAATATGAGCTCAATTTCATCGATACGCCCGGCCACGTCGATTTTTCTTACGAGGTGTCGCGATCGCTGGCTGCCTGCGAAGGCGCGTTGCTGGTGGTCGATGCAGCGCAGGGTGTCGAGGCGCAAAGTGTCGCCAACTGCATCACGGCTATCGACCAGGGGCTCGAGGTGCTGCCCGTACTGAACAAGATCGATCTGCCTGCGGCGGACCCCGACAAGGTCAAACGGGAGATCGAGGAGATCATCGGCGTCGACGCCTCGGACGCGGTGCTGATCAGCGCCAAGACCGGCGAGGGCGTTCCGGATCTGCTGGAGCAACTGGTCAGAAAAATACCTCCACCTCAGGGTGTCATCGAAGGTCCGTTGCAGGCACTGATCATCGACTCCTGGTTCGATAATTATGTCGGCGTCGTGTCGCTCGTGCGAATCGTCAACGGCGAACTCTTCAAGGGCGACAAGTTCACCGTGATGTCGACCGGAAGATCCTACCTTGCAGACAGGGTCGGCAGCTTTACACCAAAAATGCAAGATCGTGAGGCATTGAAAACGGGTGAGGTCGGGTTTGTCATCGCTGCCATCAAGGATATTTATGGCGCACCGGTCGGTGATACGCTGACGCTTGCCCGGAATCCCAGCAGCAAGCCGCTGCCCGGATTCAAACAGATTCAACCGCGTGTCTTCGCCGGGCTGTTTCCAATCCGCTCGGAGGACTACGAGAGTTTCAGGGAAGCGCTGCAGAAGTTACGGTTAAACGATGCTGCGTTGCACTTCGAGCCCGAGACATCCGCGGCACTTGGCTTCGGTTTTCGTTGTGGATTTCTCGGCATGTTGCACATGGAAATCGTGCAGGAGCGTTTGGAGCGCGAATATGGCCTCGATCTGATTACGACGGCGCCGACTGTGGTTTTCGAGGTGCTGTGCACGGACGACAAGGTCGTCTACGTCGACAATCCGGCGAATCTGCCGTCACCCAACGAAATCATCGAGTTGCGGGAACCGATCATCACGGCCAGCATACTCGTACCAGAAGCCCATGTCGGTGCAGTCATGAAGCTGTGCATCGAGAAACGCGGCGTACAAAAGCATATTCGGTACCTGGCGGGCCAGGTGGCGCTGGAATACGAATTGCCGCTCGCGGAAGTGGTCCTAGACTTTTTTGATCGCCTGAAATCCGTGAGTCGCGGCTATGCCTCGTTCGATTATCATTTTGAGCGTTTCCAACCGGCACCGCTGGTGCGTCTCGACACGCTCATCAACAAGGAGCGCGTAGATGCATTATCGATTATCGTTCACCACGACAATGCCCGTTCACGCGGCCGGGAGCTCGTGGAAAAGATGCGCGAGTTGATTCCGCGCCAGATGTTCGATGTTGCCATTCAGGCGGCAATCGGCAGCCAGGTGATTGCACGAAGTAACGTGAAAGCGCTTCGTAAAAACGTAACGGCCAAATGTTATGGTGGCGACGTCAGCCGCAAACGAAAACTGCTAGAGAAACAGAAAGCGGGCAAGCGACGTATGAAACAGATCGGATCGGTAGAAATACCTCAGGAAGCATTTCTCGCAGTCTTGCGAGTCGACAAGTGAGATAAAGATTTTGAGCATTAACCTCGCATTGATACTCACTGTCCTGACTCTCGTATCAGGAGTAGTGGTCGCATTTAATCGATTCTATTACCAGAAGAAACTGGCGGCGTCGGGTAGGGTCGGTAATCCGGCTTTGAACGTGCTGATCGAATACTCGCGGTCGTTTTTTCCCGTGTTGCTGTTCGTCCTGATCATTCGCTCGTTTATCTTCGAACCGTTCCGTATCCCGTCGGGTTCGATGATGCCGACGCTGCTGCAAGGCGATTACATATTCGTCAAGAAGTATTCCTATGGCTTGCGCTGGCCCGTCATCGAGAAGAAGTTCTTCGAAACCGGGATGCCCATGCGAGGTGATGTCGTTGTTTTCCGGCTACCTTCGAATCCCAGCGTCAACTACATAAAAAGGGTGGTCGGCCTGCCGGGTGATACGATCGTTTACCAGGATCATCAACTCTTCATAAACGGCAAGCCGATGCCGATCTCGAAGCATCCGGATATGCGACTCGAGGATTCCAGCCTTATATTCATTGAGGACCTGGATGGGCGGAGACACGAAATCCGAATTTCGCGACCCGGCAGCAGGGCGACAGAACGCACGTACATGGTGAGCGAAGGCCACTATTTCATGATGGGCGACAACCGCGATAACAGTCAGGACAGCCGCTTCATCGGCGAGATACCGGAAACCCACCTCGTCGGCGAGGCGGTGCGCATCTGGATGCACATGGACGGGATCGAGTGGCCGGACTGGGGCAGGATCGGCACCAAGATACAATAATGAGGTGCAAGTCACTGATTTGACCGTTAAAATTCCGCAGTATCGACACGCTGCAGACACAGGGCAGGTAAGTCAATGAATACCGGAACAAAACACAGGCCTGGACGCGTGCAGTCACGGTCGGGCTCGAGTAAGCGGTTGCACCGCGCATCGAGACTCGTGCGCTACGGAGCGCCGCGTGAGAAAGGCATGACGACCGTCGGATTCCTGGTGCTTGCCATCTTCGTCGGGCTTTTTGCGTTTGCCGCAATACGTCTGACGCCTGTATACCTGAATTACATGAAGGTCGTCGGCGTCGTTAATGGTGTCTACGATGAATTCGACGGCCAGAACCCTTCTCGCGCCGCCATCCGTACCTCGATCTCGCGTCGTTTCGGCGTCGAGAGTGTCAGTGAAATCACGCACCGCGACGTCAAAGTGACCCCAGACAGCGGCGGATTCATGGTCGAAGCAATCTACGACCACACGACGCCCTTTATCGGCAACATCTATTTTACGGTCAAGTTCGAAAAGCGGGTGCTGGTCCGGCGCTAGGTGAGGGATTTGCATCGATGACATTCGGACTGTGAAAATCCGATTGTTGCGAGAATAACGAAGATGAGCCGCGGAACATGCTGCGGCAAGATGAACACCTTGGACAAAGCTGCCGCCTGGCTGGAAAAATCCCTGGCGTATACCTTCAAAGACGACGCATTGTTGCGCCGGGCGCTGACACATCGAAGCGCTGCCGGTCCGAATAACGAGCGGCTGGAATTCCTCGGTGACGCGGTGCTCGATCTCGTTGTCACGGAACTGCTCATCGATAAGACCGAAGGTACGAGCGAGGGGCAGCTGAGCCGGCTGCGGGCGACGCTGGTCAGGGATGCGACGCTCGCGAAAATAGCAAAGGACATCGGCCTCGGGAACCACCTTATTTTGGGTCCCGGCGAAAAAAAATCGGGCGGGCACCACCGTTCCTCGATCCTGGCCGACGCTGTCGAGGCAATATTTGCGGCTGTGTATCTGGACGCAGGATTGACTGCGGCGCGCGAAATCATCAAACGGGCCTACGGCGATCGTTTTCACGATCTCCCGGAGGCGGAAGACCTTCGCGACCCGAAATCACGGCTGCAGGAATACCTGCAGAGCAGGCAGCTCTCGCTGCCGGACTATACCCTGCAAAAGACGAGTGGCAAGGCGCACAAGCAGACATTCGAAATCCGCTGTAGCATCCCTGAACTCGATGCCGAAACGATCGGCAAAGGGTCGTCGCGCCGCGACGCTGAACAAGAGGCGGCGCTCGCGATGCTCGACATAGTTGAGCGCGATCATGGCTGAGGAGTCGTTTCGCTGCGGCTACGTGGCGGTCGTCGGCCGCCCTAACGTGGGCAAGTCGACGCTCATCAATGCCATCCTGGGTCGTAAGATCAGTATTGTCACGCCGAGACCGCAAACGACGCGACACAGGATTCTCGCAGTCGATTCTCGCAAGCACAGTCAGGTCATATTCGTCGATACACCCGGTATACACCGCAGAGCGCGCAAAGCGATCAATCGCATGATGAACAGAACGGCGACCGGCGCGCTGACGGATGCCGATGTCGTGCTCTTCGTCACGGAGGCGAATCGATGGACAGCCGAGGACCAGGACGTGTTAAAAAGACTCGAATCGACGTCGCGTCCCGTCATCGCGCTCTTGAACAAGATCGACAAGGTGCATCCTAAAGAAATGCTGCTCGAGGCGCTGCGTCAAATGTCCGCGCGTTACGAGTTCACAGTGGTGATGCCGATTTCCGCCAAAAACGGCGACAATATCGAGCGCTTGCGCGAAATTCTCCCGAATTTGCTGCCGGAATCCGCGCCGTTCTTTCCGGAGGACATGATCACGGATCGCAGCCGCTCTTTTCGCGCCGCGGAGGTTATCCGCGAAAAGCTGACCTTGAATCTTCGCCAGGAAGTTCCCTACGGGCTGACAGTACAGATCGAGCGATTTTCGGAGGACGAAGCCGGCGTTGAGATCCATGCGACGATCTGGGTAGAGCGCGAAAGCCAGAAAGGCATCGTCGTCGGCCGCAAAGGCAGTGTCCTGAAGCGGGTCGGCCGCGCGGCCCGGCTCGAACTGAAGGCGGAACTGAATGTGCCGGTGCACCTGGAACTCTGGGTCAAGGTCAAGGAGAACTGGGCAGACAGTGAACGGGACTTGCTGCTGCTCGGTTATGAGTCACCATGATCGCGGCTCGCAGGGTGTATAACGAGCCGGCCTGGATCCTGCATCACCGGCCGTTTCGTGACACCAGTCAGATTCTCGATATCCTGAGCCGCGACCACGGTCGCCTCTCGCTGGTCGCGAAAGGGAGCCGCGGCGCAAAATCCAGATTGCGCGGTCTACTGAGACCGTTCCTGCCACTGCAACTCTCCTGGGTCATAAGATCGGATCTCGGCACGCTCACCGGCGCCGAAATACACGGCGCCCCATTGTCTCTTATCGGGGAGGCGCTCATATCCGGGTACTATGTCAACGAGCTCATTCTCAAACTCACGCACCGTCACGATCCGCAGCCCGATGTTTTCCGCATTTACGGCAGGACTATCGAGCGGCTCGTCGGAACCGGGAATGTCGCACCCGCCCTGCGGCGCTTCGAGATGGAATTGCTACGTATGCTTGGCTATGCGCTGAATCTCAATCATGATACGCAGACGCAGGCGCCGCTGATTGCCGATGAGCACTACGACTATCGTGCCGAGGAGGGACCCGTGCACGTCGGCCATCGCGATGGGCCGATGGTCTTCAGCGGAGCGGAGCTGATAGCGATCAGGGAACAGGAATTCGCGGATCGCCAGGTGCTGAAAAATGCCGGTAAGCTCTTGAAGCATGTCATCGCGTACCACCTGGACGGCCGTGAATTGCAAAGTCGCAAGGTGCTGAAAGAAATATTAAGGGCGACGGAGAGGGAATCGTAGTTAAATGAAGGCCATGGCCGAACAACATCTCGGTGTCAACATTGATCACGTGGCAACGCTGCGGCAGGCGCGCGGCACCCGCTATCCGGATCCGGTCGAGGCGGCGCTTATTGCGGAACAGGCCGGTGCCGACAGCATCACGCTGCATCTGCGCGAAGACCGGCGGCATATCCAGGACCACGACCTCGAACGATTGAAGACCGTCATGCAAACGCATATGAACCTCGAGATGGCGGTCACTGACGAGATGCTCGATATCGCATCACGGGTAATGCCGCAAGACAGTTGCCTCGTACCGGAAAAACGCGAGGAGCTGACGACGGAAGGTGGGCTGGACGTGGCCGGCCAGATTGACAAAGTCAGGCGCGCCTGCGACACCTTGGCCGAGATGGGAATCAGGGTATCCCTTTTCATCGATCCTGACGAAAGGCAACTCGATGCGGCGGCGAAAGTCGGTGCGCCGGTCGTCGAATTGCACACCGGCAGTTATGCGGATGCGGAGGGCGATGTGCAGCAAGCGGAGCTCGAGCGAATCGTGCAGGCTGCGGCCTATGGCAGCGGCATCGGCCTGACGATGCACGCCGGCCACGGCCTGCATTACGAAAACGTGCAGCCGGTTGCACGCATACCGCAAATCGTCGAGCTGAACATCGGTCATGCGATCGTCGCGCGCGCCGTCTTCGACGGTTTCGGCGTAGCGGTCAGCGAGATGAAGCGCCTGATGTCCGAGGCGCGATTGTCGACATGAACATGAATTCGTCGAAATGATATTCGGCGTCGGCACCGACATCCTGGAACTGTCCAGAGTGCAGGAAACCTATGACCGCTTTGGTGAGCATTTCGTCGACCGCCTGCTGATGGACGAGGAGCGCGAACAGTTTGCGCGCGTGAAATGGCCGGTGCGGTTCCTGGCGATGCGTTTCGCTGCCAAGGAAGCAACCGTCAAAGCGATGGGCACGGGCTTCAGGCACGGCATGTGGATTCGCGATGTGGGCATCGTCAACAATGCCCGGGGCCGGCCGGAGATCATCTGGTCCGCCCGCGGACGGGGCGTCTGCGAACAGCTCGGCATCAGCGGCGGTCATGTATCCTTGAGCGACGATGCCGGCCTGATTCTCGCGTTCGCGGTCGTGATGAAGGCCTGACCAAACCAATAACAATTCGAGATAAGCATTCTAATGCATTGTTTCTCTTTCGATATTGAGACAATTCCTGACGTCGAGTTTGGCCGGCGGATGTGGCAGCTCGGCGACCTCAGCGACGAGGACGTCGGCCGCGCCATGTTCTTCAAGCAGCTGCAGGCGACGGGCAGCGAGTTCCTGCCGCTGCACCAGCACCGCGTGGTCGCCATCTCGGTAGCCCTGCGTAGCGGCGACACGTTCCGCATCTGGAGCCTCGGCAACCGGGACGCGGATGAGGCCGAGCTGGTACGACGCTTCTTCGACGGCATCGAGCGATATTCGCCGCAGCTCGTGTCATGGAACGGCTCGGGGTTTGATCTGCCGGTGCTGCACTACCGAGCGATGAAACTGGGCATCCAGGCGACGCGTTACTGGGAGACCGGCGACGACGACCGCGAGTTTCGCTTCAATAACTACCTGAACCGCTATCACTGGCGCCACGTCGACCTGATGGACGTGATGACCGGCTTCCAGCCGCGCGGCGGGGCGAGCCTAGAGCAGATGGCGACGCTGCTGGGCTTTCCCGGCAAGCTCGGCATGAGCGGCGACAAGGTTTGGCAGTGCTGGCTCGACGGCGGCATCGATGCCATCCGAAACTACTGCGAAACCGATGTCCTGAACACGCATCTGATTTTCCTGCGCTTCGAGTACATGCGTGGCAATATCGATGACAAACAACTGAGTCGCGAATACAACCTCGTTCGCCAGACCATCGCGTCGCTCGATGTACCGCACCTGAACGCGTTCGCCGAGGCCTGGCCGGCGGATACATGACGAGCTCCGCGTACGAAGCCGAAACGGCGCGCATCGCATCGGCGACATACGACGGCAGGGGCATTGCGGCGCTGCCTGGAAAGAAGCTCTTCATCGCCGGGGCGCTTCCGGGTGAAGTCGTGCGCTTCAGGCGCCGCAAGCGACGCCGCAATCGCGACGAAGCGGAACTCCTGGAAGTCCTCGAGTCGTCTCGTGCCCGCACTGAGCCGCGTTGTGCGGTGTATGGCACCTGCGGCGGTTGTTGGTTGCAACACACGACGCTAGAGGAACAGCGCGACATCAAACGGCATGCGCTGCATGAGAGCCTCGTGCGCGTCGGACGGGTCGAGCCCGAGCAATGGCTTGCGCCGATTGGCGACGACAGTAACAACGGCGCCTGGCACTACCGGCGACGAGCGAGGCTCGCGGTGAAGGACGTCAGCGGCAAGGGCAGGGTGCTGGTCGGCTTTCGGGAACGCCACGCGCCATACATCACCGACATGCATCGCTGTGAAATCCTGGCAAAGCCGGTCGACGGCCTGATCGACCCGTTAAGCGAGCTGATCGCCAGCCTCAGCATCAGGAAGCGCTTGCCGCAAATCGAAGTTGCCGTCGCCGACAATGCGACTGCGCTACTGTTGCGTGTGCTCGATGCGCCGTCGGAGAGCGATCGACGACACATCAGCGATTTTGCAATCGAACACGGCGTGCGCGTGCTCCTGCAAACGGGCGGTCTCGACTGCATCGAACCGCTGTATCCGGAGCCGCCTTTCGAGGCACTCCATTACGTACTGCCGGAGTTCGATATCACGATTGAATTTGCGTCAACCGACTTCGTGCAGATCAATGCACGCGTCAACCGGCGCATGGTGTCGGAGGCGATCCGTCTGTTGCACGTCGGAACGGACGATCGCGTCATCGATCTCTTTTGTGGCATCGGCAATTTTTCGCTGCCGCTTGCGCGCAAGTCGCAACATGTGCTCGGCGTCGATCTCGACAGCCAGCAAATCAGGCGGGCACGGGACAACGCGCGCCTTAACGGCATCGATCATTGCGAATTTCGCTGCGCCGATCTCGCTCTGATCGATGGCAGCGAGCCCTGGTTCACGGCGGGTTGGGACAGGCTGTTGTTGGATCCGGCGCGAAGCGGCGCCGCTGCAGTCGTCGAGGCGATCGACCGGATTGCAGCGACGCGCATCGTTTATGTGTCCTGCAATCCGGGGACGCTGGCGCGGGACGCCGGAACGCTGGTGAATGCCAAGGGTTATACGCTAGAGGCGGCTGGCATCATCGACATGTTTCCGCATACCGGGCACATCGAAGCCATCGCCGTTTTCCAGAAAGGCTAATAAAAATAGATAATTAGGCAGTTATTGTCTACGCTAGTGAGATGGCATTGGGTCCCGTCATGCTGGATATCGAGGGCCGTCAGCTCAGCCCGGCCGATCGCGCCCTGTTGCAGGAGCCGTCGGTCGGCGGTGTGGTCCTGTTCAGCCGCAATTACGCATCCTCGGCGCAGCTCGCCGATCTGGTGCAGGCAATTCGGGCACTCAGGAGTCCGCCGCTGCTCGTTGCGGTCGACCACGAAGGCGGGCGCGTACAGCGCTTTCGCGACGGCTTCAGTGCAATTCCGCCGATGCGCCAGCTCGGCAGGCATTACGAAGAGGAACCCGAGGAAGCCGTGACACTCTCGAGAACGATCGGCTGGCTCGTCGCATCGGAATTGCGCGCCTTTAAAATCGACCTGAGCTTTACTCCTTGTGTCGATCTCGACTGGAGTGTCAGCAAGATCATCGGCGATCGTGCTTTCCACGCCGATCCCGACGTCGTCGCGGAATTGGCGAGCGCGTATTGCAACGGCCTTCGCGATGCCGGCATGGCCGCGGTTGCGAAACATTTTCCGGGTCATGGCGCAGTCGTCGCTGACTCACACGAAACGCTGCCGATCGATCGTCGCAGTTACGGCGAATTGCTGGACGACATGCGGCCGTATGAAAAACTCGTCGCGAAGCGCCAGCTGGCGGGCGTGATGATTGCGCACATCGTCTATGCCGAAACTGATCCGTTACCGGCAAGTTTTTCGTCGTACTGGATCAAGGAGCAGCTACGTTCGCAACTCGGCTACGACGGCGCCGTGTTGTGCGATGATCTCGGCATGAAAGCGGCCGCGACGATGGGATCGATGCCGAAACGCGCGCGGCTCGCACTCGATGCAGGATGTGACATGGTAATCATCTGCAACGATCGTCCCGCTGCAAGTGCCACGATCGCCGCATTGCGCGATTATTCCAATCCACTTTCCCACGTGCGCCTGGCGAGATTGCACGGCACCGGCAAGCCCGACCGGCAATCGCTGCTCGAGAGTGACGAATGGCAGGCTGCGGTCGACCGTATCCGGCGACAGCTCGATCAACCCGAATTCAAACTGGATTCTTGAGTAAGCAGGGTCGCGTGGGACACGCAGGACGGCAATTCGCAATCATCGCAGGTAGTGGCTTCGAATCGGCCTTCGGCGACAGCAAACCGCATCGGCCAAAGACCGAATTCGGTGAACCTTCGGCGCCCGTGCATGAGCTGATATTCGGCGAGCGCACCGTGTATTTCCTGGCGCGCCACGGCGTCGGGCATGTGATCCCGCCGCACCGCATCAATTACCGCGCCAATGCGGCGGCCCTCAAGGCACTGGGCGTCGACGCCATCATTGCCCTGAACACCGTCGGCGTGATCGCCGCCGGCCGCCACCCGGGTGAGGTGGTCGTTCCCGGCCAGCTCATCGACTATAGCTATGGACGGGATCACAGTATTTACGACGGGAATTTAGATAATCTCGACCATATAGAGTTCACCGAACCGTTCTCGGCCGGCCTGCGCCAGGCACTGCTGGCCGCCGCCAGGCGATCGGGCATCGCCGTGCATGAGGACGGCGTGTATGCGGTCACGCAGGGACCGCGCCTCGAGACGGCTGCCGAGGTGAACCGGCTGGAGCGTGATGGCGCCGACTACATCGGCATGACCGCGATGCCCGAAGCGTCACTCGCACGTGAACTCGACATGGAGTACGCATGCCTGTCCCTGATCGTGAATTACGCCGCAGGCCGTGGTCAGAGGGCGATACATGCCGACATTGAGGAAAACATGACGACGGCCAGGGAAAAGGCCATGAAGATTCTGAACGAATGCTTCAGGGCTCAAATGGCCGACGAATTGGAAAATAAGGGCGAATGAAAGGATTACGACGGGATATCCTCGAGCAGCTTGTCGCTGACTCGGCCGAGCCGATCGTTGTCGCGCAGATCAGCAGCCCGGACTGGCCGGTCGTTCTATGCAATCCCGCCTTCGCCAATGTCACGCGCAAAGAAGCGATCGAAAAGCAACCTTTTGCGGACGTGATCGAGGATCTCGTGGGACGCGATCTTGCGCTCGAGATCAGTGAAACTATACGCACCGGTCAGGAAACGACGATCCCCGTCGAAATCAGGAACCGGGAGTTTCTCCTCGTCTTGCGACCGATCGTAGGAAAGACAAAGGATAACAGCACGTATTACGCCGGCTTCCTTCGCGCCGGCGCGTCCCGCAGCAGCGATCAGGAAGTGCAGCAGGCGCTGTTGACAGCCAAGAAAAAGATTCGTGACCTGTCAAGGGACGACCCGGTAACCGGACTCTTGAACGCGAATGCGTTCCGCAGCGTTCTCGAGCACGACTGGGCGGTCGCACAACGCGAGCGCGCTACACTGGCGCTGGTCGCGTTCACGCTCGATGATTTCGACAAATACCGGGAAGTCTTCGGCAGGCACGCCGCCGATACCTGCCAGCGGCGCGTGGCACAGGCGATTCGTAAATGCCTGAAACGCGCAAGCGACGTGGCCGCGCGCGTGACGAGCGACGGGGAGGACAAGCTGATTGTGCTCTCACACTCTTCCGATGAGAACGGCGTCAGGGAATTCGCCTTCAATATCGCGAATTCGGTCAGAGAGCTCGGCCTGCATCACCCGCGATCGACTGTGGCCAGGTTCGTCACCGTTTCCTACCAGATGATCGTCAAGGAAGCGGATGTCGAAAAGTTGAGCGCAGAGGAGTTCCTGAACGCCGTCCTTGATTAGATGGTGGAAGCTGCCTCGCGGATATCCTACTGTGCGCCCGTGCTTTCGGCCGGCAACAGGAACATTTCATCCGTTTCAGGAATGTTTTCTTCCACGCGCGTTACTCTCGCCAGCACGCCGAATTTCGGATGATCGAAATAGCGAAGCTCGCCGTTCCTGAAAATCCGGTCTTCGGAGATCCTGTATTTTATCGGCACCGACTGTTGCTGGTAGCCGAAGCCGTAGCGGGTCGCAGACCTGCGATCGCCATAGTAAGGGGCATCATCGCCGTAGCGATTTACCGCCTGTTCCTCCTGCGCTTCGATCGTGAGATCGACGACGAGATGCAGATACCGACTCAAGTAAAGCATCACGGTGCCATCGAGCCGCAGCGGGACATTGCCGAGACGCCGCAGCGAGATCGGCAGCGTCTCATTCTTGTCATGGGTAACCTGCGTCCAGGCCGCGCGCATGATGGGCCTGTGTGCGCCGCTCGTCACGAGCTTGTTGTAGATGTCCTTCATGGCGTGCTGCGCAGGGTCGAGCACCTCGAGTTGCGTCTGAATGATGTGACTCGGAAGTTCTGCGAGTTCTTCGCGCACCGCCGGTCCGCCCGACTCGAGGAAATCCGCTTCGCCGTCGTCGTATTGTTCGTCATCGATCCCGACAGGCATTTGCGGATCGGAAATTGATCCTGGATCGGCGAACGTCGGCGGCGCCGTGGACCGCGGATCCCGGTCGATGCGCCGATCGTCCGGCAGGAATTGTTCGGTGCCGGCCAGTGTCCGATTCGTGTATTCGAACACGA
>JBFHXJ010000068.1:0-23178 GCA_041598995.1 Woeseiaceae bacterium
CCAGGGACAAATCGTCGCCGTGAAGGGGATCGGCGGCTATCACCTGATGTGCGACGCGCAAAACGCCGAGGCGGTGCAAAGTTTGCGGCACCGAAAACGCCGGCCCGACAAGCCGCTGGCAGTGATGTTTCCGATCGCCGGAGACGACGGACTCGATGCCGTCCGAGATTACGCCGAATTAAACGGCGTGCAGGCGGAGTTGATCGCGAGCCCCGGCCGACCTATCGTTCTTGCGCGCAAGAGAAAAGACGGCGCACTCGCTGAAAATGTGGCACCGGGTCTTGGCGAACTCGGCATGTTTCTGCCTTACAGCCCGTTACACCAGTTGCTGCTCGCGGAATTTGCAGCTCCGCTCGTCGCGACCTCGGGCAATATCAGTGGCGAACCGGTGCTCACCGACAACGACGAGGCAGCCGACCGGCTCGGCGCCATCGCGGACGGCTTCCTGCATCACAACCGGCCGATCGTCAGGCCGGCGGACGATCCGGTGTATCGCCTGATCGGCGGCGCGATGCGGCCGATACGCATCGGGCGCGGCTGCGCGCCGCGCGAGCTCACGCTGCCGTGGCGCCAACGCCGGCCGATCCTCGCTGTCGGCGGCCACATGAAGAACACCGTCGCGCTGAGCTGGGACGATCGCGTCGTCGTGTCGCCGCATATTGGCGAGATGGACAGCCCGCGCAGTCTCAAGGTGTTCGTTGAGGTGGCGCAAGCGCTGCAGTCGCTTTATGGCGTCGAGGCACGGGCCGTCGTCTGCGACGCCCACCCCGGTTACGCAACGAACCGCTGGTCGAGAGAACAGGATGATCTGCCAGTCGAGAGCGTGTGGCATCACCGCGCGCATGCGAGCGCGCTGCATGCGGAAGTATCGATTCCGGGTCGTTGCCTCGTGTTCACCTGGGACGGCGTCGGGTTCGGCGAAGACCGCACGCTGTGGGGCGGCGAAGCACTGCTCGGCGAGCCGGGGGACTGGCGCCGCGTCTGCAGCCTGCGGCCGTTCCGCCTGCCGGGCGGCGACCGTGCGGGACGCGAGCCGTGGCGCAGCGCGGCCGCGCTGCACTGGGAATGCGGCCTGCACTGGCGCGGGTCCCCGGACCGGGACGGGCTCGCGCGGAAAGCGTGGCACCTCGAATTGAATTGTCCGCAGACGAGTGCCGCAGGGCGCGTCTTCGATGCCGCGGCGGCGCTGATCTGCGGCATCGACACGGTCAGCTTCGAGGCACAGGGCCCGATGCTGCTCGAGGCGCTCTGTGACGGAGAAGGCCAACGAATCTCGTTGCCACTCGTAACGGACGGTGACGGCATCCTGCGCAGCGACTGGGAACCGCTGTTACAGGTCATGGCAGACGAACGACGAAGCGCCGCGTCGCGTGCCGAGACGGTTCATTCGAGCATGGCGATGGTCGTCCTCGAGCAGGCACGGCGCGTCAGGGACATCGAACAGGTTATTGACGTCGGGCTTGCGGGCGGCGTGTTCCAGAACCGGGTCCTGACCGAGCAGGCCACCGCCATGCTCGAAGCGGACGGCTTCAGGGTCCATCTGAGCCTCGCGATGCCATGCAACGACGCAGCATTGAGTTTCGGACAGGCTGCCGAGGTCGCGGCGCGCGACTCGAAGGATAAGGTGTAATGGAAGACGACAGGATCACACTGGCGCACGGCAATGGCGGCCGCTTCATGCGCGAACTGATCGAGGAAATCTTCGCCCGCAATCTCGCCGATGCAGAACTCGACACGCAAGTGGACGCGGCACCGATCGCTTTGAACGGCGGCGAGGTGATGATCACGACCGACGGGTTCACGGTGCAGCCGCTCGAGTTTCCGGGCGGTGACATCGGATCGCTCGCGGTTCACGGCACGGCGAACGACCTGGCCGTCGCCGGCGCACGACCGCTTTACATGACGCTGAACGCGTTCATCGAGGAGGGCCTCGAGGTTTCCGTGCTGGACCGCATCGTCGCGAGCCTTGCCAGGGCGGCCAGAGAGATTCCGGTCAAGATCAGTGCTGGCGACACGAAGGTCCTGCGACGCGGGGAGGGGGGCGGTTTGTACCTCGCGACCACGGGCGTCGGCGTGCGCCTCGATGGCATCGTGCCGTCGATGCGCCGCATCCGCGATGGCGATGCGATGGTCATCAGCGGCAGCGTCGGCGACCACGGCACGGCGGTGATGCTGGCCCGCGAGGAATTCGGCCTGCGTGGCGACTTGCTATCGGATGCTACTTGCGTTTTCGAACTGACCGAGGCACTGATGCGATTCGACGGTTTGCGTTTCATGCGCGACCCGACCCGCGGCGGCATCGCCTCGGTCGCGCACGAAATCGTGCGGGCGACGGGTTACGGCCTGCGCTTCGATGCGCCGATCCCGGTCAAGGAGCCGGTCCAGTCCGTCTGCGACATGCTCGGATTCGATCCCTATTACCTCGCATCGGAGGGCCGCGTCCTGGCCGTCATCGCGCCCGAACAGGCGGACGATGCCGTGGAAGCGATGCGCGCATTGCCCACCGGCAGCGGGGCCGCGCGCATCGGGCACATCGTCACGGATCCGCCGCGCGTGATTATGGAGACTTCACTGGGCGGCGAGCGATTCCTCGAGGAACTGGAGGACGACCCGCTGCCGCGAATCTGTTGATTGCGCTCCGGATTCAATCGCCTCCAGGATTCCGCTGCGATGACACGACCCAACGGAGTAAAACCGGCGTTGCAATCGTCGTGACGAGCGCCATGATCACGATCGCAGAAAAAAGGCTGTCGACGATCGGTGGCGTCGGATAGGGCTGCAGGAACAGTCCCGCCTCGAGCGCTACGCCCGCAACGATCAGTTCGACGGCGCCGCGCCCGCTCATGCCGATGCCGACCATCAATGCCTCGCGCTTCGTGTGACCGACCCAGTAAGCCGGTAAGCCCGATCCAATGAGTTTGCTGACAAAGGCAATAAGAATGAGCACGGTTACGAAACCCGGAACTCTACCGATCGCACTGAATTCCAAGTACAGGCCCACCGAGACGAAGAAAATCGGCGCCAGGAAGCCACGTGTAATACCCGACATTTGCTGCTCGACACGTTCGTAGACGTCCTCATCGACTACTTTCGGATGGAAAAACATGCCGGCAACAAATGCACCAATAATGAAATGAAGGCCCATCACTTCGGCGAACACGGCGTAGGCAAGCGCGGCAATGAGCAACATGGTGAAATCGACTTCCGGAAAATGCAGGTACTTCAGGTACCGGCCGACCAAGGGAAAAACGTAGAGCCCGACCGGAATCGCTATTGCGAAGAACAACAGCACTTTGCCCAGTAACAGAAAGGCTGCCTGCAGCTGATCGACGCCCGTGGATTGCCCGCTGATGGCCGCGAGCAGCACTGCCAGCAGGAACAGGCTTAACAAGTCATCCCAAAGCGCTGCGGCGATGACCGTTTTGGCGACGGATGAATCGAGCTGGCCCAGGTCCATAAAGATACGCACCGCGACCGGCACCGCGGTAATTGCGAGCGCAGTACCGATAAAGAGGCTTTGCACGAGCTTGAGAGGGGACTCCGGAAGAACCGCGAGACCCAGCACCAGTCCGGCACCGACGGGCACGACCATGCCGCCGATGGCGACCGCGACGGCGAGTTTCGACGTGCGCGCGAAATCCAGCGGTTCCATCCGTATGCCCGTCAGCAGCATCAGGAAAAACATCCCTAGATCGGCGAGGGCCGTAAACGTTTCGCTCTGGCAGGCAGACCAAAGCAAAGCCAGTGGTTCGTAAGCGCTCTGCAGGACGAAGCCCAGTGCTACACCGGCGGTCAATTCTCCGACGATGGCCGGCAGGCCGACCCGCCCCGCTATTTCCGCGAATACACGCGTGACGGCGAGCAGGACGAGTATGAGATACAGGACTTCCACTGTCGACGCTTCCCCGGTGCCGTGTGTGGTCTTCCGGATTCTAGTGCGAATGACGGCAGTGGACATTCGTATTTCTAACAAGTAGCACCGCAGCCGGCAGACGACTTGTGCGCCGGCTACCGCTTGACAAAAGATTAATCACACTTCACAAAGAACCCAGTGTTGATTTGAGGAACACCGATGCATGCTGGCAAGAAAAGTCTATCTGCCGATACCTCGCTCATCGATTCCTTGTTGCAGGCAGACGCCTTCGACCATGCGGCAACTTCCGTTGAACTCGTTGAGACGCACATTTCCTGGGTCATACTCGCCGGAGATTACGTCTACAAGATCAAGAAACCGGTCAAACTGGATTTCCTCGATTTTAGCGATCTCGATCGACGCAAGTTTTACTGCGAAGAGGAACTCAGGCTGAACTGTTCCTGGGCACCAGAGATCTATCTTCGCGTAGTGCCGATAACAGTCGAAGACGGCCGCGCAAAATTCGGAGGCACCGGCATACCGATCGAATATGCCGTGAAGATGCGCCGGTTCGACCAGAAAAATTTGCTTAGCCGGGAACTCGAGCGCGGTGCGCTGGCTGTCGACGACATGCGTGAGCTCGGTGCCCATGTCGCGGAGCGCCATCTCGCGGCACCGCTCGTCGACGCGAGTGAGCGCAACAGGAACGTGAACCTCACAAAGCAATTCATGTGGGACAATTTCACGGCGCTCGAAGGAACCGTCGACGATACAGAACTTGGTGAGATACGCGGCTGGACAGAGCGTGAGCTGGCGAGGCTCGAGCCGATACTGGCGCAGCGTTTCGACGACGGCTTCGTGCGGGACTGCCATGGCGATCTCCATCTCGGCAATCTCGTACGCCTGCCGACCGGCATCACAGCCTTCGACTGTATCGAGTTCAACGAAGACCTTCGGCGGACCGATGTTTTTTGCGACATCGCGTTCCTGATGATCGACCTCGTCGCGCGACGGCATCACAATCTGGCCTCGCATTTCCTGAATCGCTATCTCGAGCGCACCGGAGATTACGAGGGCATGTCGGTTTTCAGCCTCTATTTCGTCTATCGCTGCTTGGTTCGCG
Source organism: Woeseiaceae bacterium (assembly GCA_041598995.1). Taxonomy (GTDB): domain Bacteria; phylum Pseudomonadota; class Gammaproteobacteria; order Steroidobacterales; family Woeseiaceae; genus SZUA-117. The sequence continues at coordinate 4,977 of JBFHXJ010000068.1, forward strand.
CCAAGGTAGCGGCGATCAGATCCCGGGAACGCACTAACGAGTCGGACCGGTCAAAAGATTGCGAACAGGTTTCCTGGTACGTTGACATGGCAAAAAGGCAGATTGCCCCGAGGTCACCGATTCTCGTTGCCATGTCCGGCCTGTCCGGATCGGGCAAGACCTGGTTTTCGTCGAAGCTGATGGGTGCCATGCCGGCGGTTCGCGTGCGATCGGACATCGAGCGAAAAAGAATGGCCGGGCTCCGGGATACGGGGAAGAGCTTCTCCGGTGTCGGTGAAGGAATTTACACGGCAGCGGCAAGCCGCGATGTATACGGAAGGTTGTTCTCTGTAGCGCGCTTGCTACTCGACAACGAGCACAATGTAATCCTCGATGCAGCATTTCTCCGCAAAGCGGACAGGGCGGCGGCCATCGATATTGCACGAAGCGGCGGCAGGTTCGTCGTGATCGTTGCGGTGACAGCGCCAACCGAAGTGATGCGCGAGAGAATCCGGAGGCGCGCGCGGCTTTCTGATGACGCCTCCGAAGCAGGCCTCGACGTATTCGAACATCAACTCAAATCGGCCGAACCCGTCAGCGATAAGGAGGACGCGCCGATCATCGAGGTCGACAACGAGGGCGAGACCGACGTCAATTCGATCGCCGCATGGATCAAGGCAACAGCGAAGCGTCAACTCGAACCGGCACGATAACTATCTGGCGCCGGACATTGATCAGAGAACCGCTCATTGCCAGATGTCGCGTTTGAGCGTGACTTCGGACACTTTCCTGATGGCGGAAACAAGAGCGGCGTCGCGCAAGGTCACGGATGGACGATTGGCACGTTTCGGCATGTCCGCAAGCGCTTTCCACTGGTCGATCATGTTGTCCACGGAACGCGTCATGCGTTTCTCGAGATTGTGTTCGACCTTGTCCAGGTCCCATTGCTGGTTTTCTAGGTTTTGCACCCATTCGAAGTAACTGACGATGACGCCGCCTCCGTTGACCACGATATCGGGCATGACGATCACGCCCTTCGACTGAAGGACATTGTCGGCGTCCGGTGTCACCGGTCCGTTTGCTGCTTCGATGATCAGCTTTGCCTTGACGGCGTCTGCATTGTCTCCGTGTATCTGCCCCTCGAGCGCGGCCGGGATGAGTATGTCGCAGTCGCAGGCGATGAGGTCCTCGTTGGTAATCGTCACCGTTTCCGGCAGGCCGATGACCGTGCCTGTCGCTTTCTTGTGCGCCAATGCCGCGGTGGAGTTCAGCCCGCCTTCGTCGGCGATTCCGCCGGAGGAGTCGCTGACCGCGACAATGCGCGCGCCGGCCTTGTGAAAGAGGCGCATCGCGGTGCCACCGACCTGGCCCAAGCCCTGTATCGCGACCCGGGCGCCAGAGAGACTGCCGAGCCCGTCGATGACACCGCGCTCCAGGAATCTCTCGGCCGCGTACATGCAGCCTCTCCCGGTCGCCTCGTCGCGGCCGACCGAACCGCCCAGCGCGATCGGTTTTCCGGTTACCACGGCGCGGTTGTTCTCGCCGCGGTGCATCACATCGAAGGTGTCGTAGATCCAGGCCATCGTCTGCTCGTTCGTGTACATGTCGGGTGCGGGAATGTCCGTATACGGACCGATCGCATCGCCGAGCTCTATGACGAAACGCCTCGTGATGCGCCGCAGCTCGCTGCGGCTGAGCTTCTTCGTGTCGCACACGACCCCGCCCTTGGCGCCGCCGAAGGGCACGTCGGCTAATGCGGTCTTCCAGGTCATGAGTGCCGCGAGCGCAGCCACCTCGTGTTCGGTAACGGCTGGGTGATATCTTATGCCGCCCTTGCCCGGCCCGCGGGCGCGATTGTGCAATACGCGAAAACCGTGAAACGTGCGCACCGATCCGTCATCCATGTTGACCGGAAACCGCACGTGCAGCGTTCGCTTTGGACAGATGAGGTATTCGACCAGTCCTGATTTCAGGTCATCGATCCAGCGAAGCGCGCGCTCGAACTGCCGTTGCGCAACGATATAGAGGTCCGACTGGCCGGCGTTTTGTTCGTGGTCGGTCATTTCGCTCGCCCATGTTCACAATGATTAATATTGAATTCATCATGGCATTGCAGGCGGCGATTCGCGCTAGGTAGTTACGCTTACCGGGCTAGTCAACCTGCAAACTGTCCACACCGGGCGGCCCGGCGGTGCGAAAGGTTACCATGAGCACCGGCAACAGCGTCATGTTCGCGATCAGCGCGATCAGCATCGCGAGGCTTGTCAGCACGCCGAAATAAATCGTCGGTATGAAGCGCGACAGGACCAGGATAGAGAAGCCAAGCATAATAGTGACGCTGGTGTAATAGATGGCCCGACCGATGGTTCGATGACAGCGGTTGATTGCAGCCCAATAGTCCCGGTCGATCTTGAATTCGTGCCGAAACCGGTGCACGTAGTGAATCGTGTCGTCGACGCCGATGCCGACCGTGATCGCGGCGATGGTGATCGTCATCAGATCGAGCGGGATTCCGGCCCAGCCCATCAGACCGAGGATCAGGATAGCGGAAAGCAGGACCGGGACGATTGCCGTCGCGGCAACACGGATCGAGCGAAACAGGACCAGAAACATCGCCAGGATCGCCAGCAAGACAGTGCCGAGTGTGAGCACCTGTGACTGGTACAGGCTCTGCAACATGTTGTTGTAGAGGACCAGCATGCCGGTCAGATGGACCTGGCCGTCGTCGAGACCGTGTTGTTCGACGAGGTCGGCGCGAATCTTCCGCATGAGCGCCGAGCGGCGCAGCGACGGGTCCGATTCGAAAACGCGAATGCTGATCCGCAGCTGGTCACCGTCTTCGGACAGGTAGGGCGCGAAGATTTCGTCCTTGACGTCGGATTCGAGGCGTTCGTAAATGATCGATAGCCCGAAATTATCGCCCATAATATTCGGGTCGAGCTGCTCCAGTACCTTGGCGATCGATGCGAGTGAAATTACCTTGCCGGTCTCCGGCAGCGCGTCTACGGTGTCATGGATGCGCGTGACCTTGGGCAGTTGCCAGCTATTGAACCAGTGGCTCCTCGATGTGATGCCCGCGGCCGCATCCGTTTCATCTGCATAGATGTCATCGAATTCATCTTCGTAATCGTCGTCAATCGGGTTCGACTGTTTGCGCGGTGCATCCAGAATGACCTCGAGCGGTGTGGTGCCGCCAAGTTCTCTGTCGATGAGCTCCATGCCGCGATAGATCTCGGTCGACTTCCGGTAATAGTCGATAAACCGGTTCTCAACGGTTAACTGTGTTGTGCCCGATATTCCGATAACGGCAAGCAGCGCGAAGACCAGCAAGGTTTTCAGGCTATGCCTTTCGACGATGTTGGCAAAAAACCGCGTAATACGTTCGGTCAGGTCCATTTTCGATCGAGGTTGACCGGGTTGCATCAACATGAGCACGGCGGGAAACAACGTGAACGACAACAAGAAGGCGACGACGATGCCGATCGACATCATCCAGCCGAAGTCGATGACAGGGCGAATGCCGCTCACGAGCAGTGATCCGAAGGCGACGATCGTGGTAAGCGCCGTATAAAGGCACGGCTTCACGATTAGCTGCACGGTTTCGCTGACCAGCGTGAACTGATCAGCGTCCGGGTTCAATATGTGCGTCTCACGAAACCGCACGATGATGTGCAACGTGAGGGCGAGGCAAAGGATCAGCAATAACGCCAGGAAGTTCGACGACACCACGGTAACCCGCCAATCAAGCAGCCCGAGTAGCCCGAGCATGAAGACGCAGGTTGCGGCGCAGGTGAGTAACGGCAGGAAAATCCAGCGCTTCTTCTTGAACGCGGATGCCAGGATCACGATCAGAAATACGAGTACCCCGGAACCGAATACCACGAGGTCGTTGCGGATGAAATCGATGGAATCGGCGACGATCATCGGTACTCCACCGAGATGCAGCGTCGCCGTGTTGCCGTGTCTCCTCATGATCTCGCGGACCGAGGCGATATCCTGCTCCTCTTGGCGGATCAGCGCCTGGGTCATGGCATCGATTGCGGACTCGAGGTCTGCCAGCTCGCTCGATTGTTCGGCGGTGAGACCATCCGACCAGTTCCGTCCGCGAAGATCGTCGCGCCGTTCACGCAGACGAACGAATGCCTCGTCCTGCCGTATATCGACCCTGAGGGCGGTCGTATGCGCATCGGCGCTGATGATGAGGTCGCGGTACAGTGGGCTGGTGGTCAGTTCCCGTCGCGCTAGCCCGCGATCGGTTTCGGGGTTCTCGAGGTAACGGATGCCGGTCGCAATGTCGTCGAGGTCGACGGGCGGACTCATGACCAGAGGCACGTCGAGAATGCTCGTTACCTTGGCGACGTTGGGCAATGCCGCCAGTTCGTCGCGCAGTATTCGCAGATCGTCGAGCGTTGCGGCGTCGAACAGCGCGCGCTGCGGCGTATAGGTGACGATCAGGTAATCGTCGGAGCCGTACCGTGCGCGGATCGCCCGGTAATAGCGAAGGTCATCGTCTTCTTCCAGGACCAGGGAGTCGGCGGATGCGTCGAGCGAAAAATCCGCGGCAAACCAGCCTATTGATAGGGTAATAACGCCTATTACGACGAGCGTTGCGACAGGCCGCCCAAGAATCATTGATGCGTAGAGCTTGCGAACTCCGGACTGCATTACAAACTCGTGTTTTCGAACTGACTCATTTACGGTAAAAACTCAAGCTAATCTAGGTGAACACGGACCCCGGAGTAATTGTGGCAAGCCACAACTATTTCGCCATCACGATCAAGGAGCGTTCTGGCCATTCCTCGAATTTTCTATAGAAGTGTTGTGACTGACACTATTTGGTATCAATCGCGGATGAATCCGTCCCAATACCCGAATATGGCGACGTAACGGGTTGCGGATATGGCCGGGGATTCCCGATCCACATGCTTCACGGCTTATTCTGTTAATTTTTGCGAAGCACTGTCGGCGAAACAAGGCTTCCGACATTGTGTGGCTTCATCACATAGGCTGATTACGCGCATGACAACTGTGATAAGGCGGCATGGCGCCGAGTCAGCACTCGAGCCGATTTGCGGCACGATCCGCCGGCTTAGCATAAAAACTGAAATGCGCGCTACGTAATTATGAGATAGACAAGTGCGACGACGAAATTCTGTAACTCAGCAGTACTAGTTATTTTTCGCACCCTGGTCGATCCAAACGGCGATCATATCGATGTCATCTCTTGACAGATAAGTTCCACGTCCTTCTGCCAGGGACTCTGTATGGTGTGGCGGCATGTGGATCTCCGGGGCAGTCTTTCCTGCGATGACCAGATAAAGCGTACTCGAAATACTGCTGCCAGCGACAACGACGGAACCGAAGTTCGTACCTTTCATTACACTGTCATAGTCACGCACGCTAAAGCCGCTGGCTGCAACGCCCTCTCCGGTTGTGTTATGGCATTCGATGCAGTGCCTGTTGAAAATCGGTTGAATATCTGTTGCATAACTGACTGTTCGCCCGCAACCCGCCATTTGAATGCAAAGTGCGAGGAGTACAGTAACGCCTTGGAGTCTGGTATTCATATCTAATCCTCCAACTCATACATTATATATGCGCCGCCAAATTCGGCGGACATACGTAGTTGCCGCGAATTTGCGTTTACGCAGTTTCTCAAGATAGTCAAGCTGCGAATCCGTGCTTGCCCACTATCGTGGTTCGAATACGAAATGCCACGTAATTTCAATGAGTTATTTGTCCGTTACCGGTCGACATCGAAGCATTTCGCCTTGATCGGAGGAGCTGGTCTTGATCGGCATACGTACGGTCCACGATCGTTGTGTGGTGATCACTGAGTTCGGCGCGATTCGAGCGCCCGTATATTTAACGGAGCGGCGCTACAAACTGGATTTATGATTAACGTAGACGTCTGGGGATTGAGAAGCAGGCCGATAGGGGATGCGTCGACCAGGTCTCGATGACAGGACGATAGCGGCGCCAGGTTGTAACTGGACATGGCAAACATACTGATCGTTTATTCGACAACGGATGGTCACACGCAGCGAATCTGCAAGCGAATTAAGCAACTACTCGAAAAAAAGGGTCACAAGATCGCCTTAGCCACAATCACGGATCAACCGGATTTTGATCCCGAGGTATTCGACAAGATCGTCATAGGAGCGAGTGTACGCTATGGCAGGCATCGCCCGGCGGTATTCGACTTTATCAGGAGAAACCGGGAGAAGCTCGATAGCGTGCCGAACGCTTTCTTCTCGGTAAATGTCGTTGCCCGCAAGCCGGAGAAGAATCGGCCGGAGACCAACCCGTACGTGCAGAAATTCTTAAAGCAAATATCCTGGCGACCTCAGAATACCGCCGTTTTCGCCGGTAAAATAAACTATCCGATTTATCCGTTTTGGGATCGTCAGATCATCAGACTGATCATGTGGATGACCGGAGGCCCAACGGATCCCGAGGCTGTGGTGGAATTTACGGATTGGACAAAGGTCGATGAATTCGGCCAATTAATTGCGGAAATCTAATATGTATGAGCTTGCCCGGAGAGGCAACCGAATCGTGGGACAGTACCAACTGAGCTTTGCGAGGGGCTAAGAACCTGGCGACACAGACGCAAGAACAGTCATCAATCCATCAGTCTTGCTGAATTGACTGCAGAAAAAAGACTATCTCCAAAATTTGCCCGGATGCTAACCGTCCGCCGGTTCCCAGGTAGCGGTCATTAGTCCCCCACACCGGCATCTCTCGCGGTCCATGCGCGCCTATATCTTCACGGCCGTCGATTTTCCCGTAGACCTGCCAAAAAGGAAACGTGCCCCCATTACGCTTGCTCAACGCGGAAAGGTCAGACGGTCGTTGTTTCAGTTGCAGTCCCAGAGTGCCGTCACCCTTGCCTTCCAATCCATGGCAAATGGCGCATTTCTGAATGAAAAGTTCCCGCCCGTGCTCGATAACTTCTTGTTGCTGTGCCATCGAAGCGTCGACGGGTATCCACACCAGTGACGTCAAAGCGGCCAACGTAATAACTTTCACAATCGTCCGGGACAGTCTGGCTTGCCAGCCAAGGACGCGAACCATCCAGTTGCGATGCACCGAAAATCGATGTCGCGGATGAATGGTCATGGCAGGATCCCCCATATATATCGGATATAAGCGCGCCACACGACGTTCGGACCTTCCAGTATCAGATCGCTTTGGAGAAGCGGCCGTCGTTCCGGTCTGTGTTCAGATAGCGGTCAAAAACCATGGCGACGCTGCGCATGAGCAATCGGCCGCGCCCCGTGATCTCGATTTCCTCGTCGTCGACGTTGACGAGCCCATCCTGCACCAGCGGCTCGAGATTTTCGAGTTCATCGCGGAAATAGGACCGGAAGTCGATGCCGTGCGTGTTTTCGAAATCGCTGATGCTCAGGCGATCGTGGCACATCAGGTTCTGAATCACCTCGGCTCGCAGCCGATCATCGGGGTCGACTTCGATGCCACGCCTGATCGGCAGCTTGCCGTCCGAAAGCAAGGCCTCGTATTCAGAGGTCGACACGGCATTTTGTGCGTAGGCATCGCCGATATGGCCGATCGCGCTGACGCCGAACCCGATCAGGTCGCAGTTGCCGTGTGTCGAGTAGCCCTGGAAATTCCTCTGCAGGGTGCCGCTTGCCTTCGCCTTCACGAGGTCATCATCCGGCACGGCGAAATGATCCATGCCGATGTAGACGTAACTGGAGCTTCCGAGCTTGTCGATCGTGTGGCGCAGGATCTTGAGCTTGGTGCGCGGAGACGGCAGATTCGCCTCGTTGATCATGCGCTGGGCCCTGAAGCGTGCCGGCAAGTGCGCGTAGTTGTAGATCGCGAGCCGTTCGGGCTTTATCGCCAGCACGAGATCGAGCGTGCGGTCGAATGATTCCACGGTCTGGTGCGGCAGCCCGTAAATCAGATCGAATGAGACCGAACGGAAGTAATTCTCGCGTGCATCCTCGACGACCTTGCAGATAAGTTCCAGAGACTGCATGCGGTTGACCGACTTCTGTACCCGGGCATTGAAATCCTGCACGCCGATGCTCAGGCGATTGAAACCGAGGTCCGCGAGAATCTCGATCGTATTGCGCTCCGTGTATCTCGGATCGATTTCGATCGAGAATTCACGAGAGTCGGACTCGTCGAACGTAAACGCCTGTCGAAGGTCTGCGATCAGGGCCCAGAGTTGTTTGTGATTCAGATAATTCGGCGTGCCGCCGCCCAGGTGCAACTGCTCCACCAGCCGCCCGTCGTCGAAGAGGGCGGACTGCAGGTCGATCTCGCGTTCCAGATTGATGAGGTAATTCCGTACGCGCTCCGCGTTCCGCGTCACGATCTTGTTGCACGCGCAGTAATAACAAAGCGTGCGGCAAAACGGTATGTGCACGTAGATCGACAGCGGCCGCCCGCTCGAGTTGCTGGCTTTCGCGATTCGTTCGTAGTCCTTCGCCGTGAAGCGCTCATCGAACTGCAGCGCGGTCGGATAGGACGTGTAGCGCGGGCCGCGGCCCCCGTAACGTTCGACCAGGTCCTGGTCGAAGCGGATGACGTTGTTTTCTCTGGTCATGTGCCAAATGCTCTCGTATCTCGATCCCGCAAAAAATGGGTATATACCGCAACTGCCGTACCCGCACATTCTAGTGGGCGCGGCTTCAGCCGCGATTGGCCGGCTCCGGATCGGGGTCAAAGCCCCTTCCACGGCGATTGTCAGGTTGGGGTGAGCGGCTTCAGCCGCGAACGGCTAGACCCGGCGCAATCCGTGGCACAGGTAGAGGGCCACGGTGAACAGCAGCATCGCGACCGCCTGATGCAGGGCTGCCAGCGCGATCGGCACGATCAGCAGCAGGGTCGCTATTCCCAGCACGATTTGCAGCACTGTCGTGTGCAGCAGCGCATTGACGCCTTTCATGACCCTGGCCGGCAGACCGGTCTTGCGAACCCCGAGCCAGTACACGAGGACCAGGACGAATGTCATGATCGCAAGCACGCGGTGGTCGAACTGCACCGTGGCGATATTGTCGAACAGGTTCCGCCACCACGGGTCCAGTGCGAACAGGCCGGGCGGCACCCAGTAATCGCCCATCATCGGAAAGGTGTTGTAGACCTTGCCTGCTTTCAAGCCGGCCACGAATCCGCCGGACAGTACGGTAATCGTGATGAGCGCCGTCAGCGCCAGCGTCTTGCCGTACCAGGGATGCGGAGCATCGCCTTCGTCCGGGAACAACAGGCCGAGCGCAACCCACAACATGTAGGCATAAATCAGGAACGCCGCCGCCAAATGCGCAACCAGACGGTACTGACTCACGGCAGGATTGTCGACAAGACCACTTTTGACCATGTACCAGCCGAGCACGCCCTGTAGCCCGCCGAGCACGAACATCAGTGCATACTTCGGCCATTCCCTCTTTTGTATATATCCGCGCCAGACGAAATACAAAAACGGCATCAGGAATACGATGCCAATGACGCGGCCCAGGAGGCGGTGCAGATATTCGAGCCAGAAAATCCCCTTGAAGTCATCGACGTCCATGTGCGCGTTGACCTCTCGGAACTCCGGTGTTTGCTGGTACATCTCGAAACTTCGCTGCCAGGCCTCATCCGACAGCGGCGGCAGCCAACCCATAACCGGCCGCCAGTCGACCATAGAGAGTCCGGAACCGGTGAGCCGCGTGACACCGCCCAGTACGACCATGACGAAGACCAGCGCGCAACAGGCGAGCAGCCAAATCGCTATCTTCTTCTTGTGATTGTCAGCGATATTGCCCTGCATCGTTCGTCCGTCTGAAGGCCGGCCGGCAATAGTATCAGAGATAATCGAGCGGCAAAGCGGTCGTGTACTTGATTGTCTCCATGCTGAACGAGGAACTGACGTCATAGAGCTTGATACGTGAAATGAGCTCCTTGTACATCGCGTCGTAACTGTTCATATCCGGTGCGACGGCGCGGATCAGGTAATCGATGTCGCCACTCATGCGGTGCACCTCCATGACGTTCGGCATGTCGGTCGTGACCGCGTGGAACTTGTCGAACCAGGCCTTGCTGTGTTCGTGTGTCCGGACCGAGGCGTACACGGTCAGGTTGAGGCCCAATGCCTGCTGGTTCAGAAGCGTCACCCTCGCGGCGATGATGCCCGATTCCTCGAGGTTCTGTATGCGCCGCCAGCAGGCCGATTTCGATAACCCGATCGATTCCGCGAGTTCGCTGACCGTCAAGGTCGCGTCCTTCTGCAACGCGTTCAGGATCGCCTTGTCTTTCTTGTCCATGGGCGTTTCTCGCCAATAGTCCGGTTAGCGCAATAATCGGTCAAATCTAAAGAAACTGCAAAATTTTCCTATTAATCAGCAAAATTATGGGAAAATATACGAAAAAATACCGACGCTAAACAACAATTAGGAACCCGGTTCGGGCCCGGATGGGATAAGCTGTTCCTTGGGTAAAGCCGGCAAGGCCGCGGGAGCTACCATCAACAATCGTCTGATATTCGCCGCGCTATGCGTGTCGTTCGTCATTTACTCGGCCTACGTGTATACCGGCGGTACCGAGGCACCGCATATTGCCCCGATGTCCGACGAGGCGCGACGCGGCCAGCACCTGTTTCAGGAACACAATTGCATCGCCTGCCACCAGTTCTACGGCCTCGGCGGTTACATGGGCCCGGACCTGACCAATGTCACGTCGAAGTTCAGCCCGGCGTATGCGCGCGCGTTCATCGCCAGTGGCACCGCGCGCATGCCGAACTTCGGTCTGGCTGACCATGAAATCGACGCACTGGTGGCCTATCTCGAGTTCGTCGACTCGACCGGCACCTATCCGCCGGAGGATTACAGAATCAAGTGGTACGGCACGGTAGCGCAGGCGGACGATCCGCGATGATCGCGAAAGACAACGATCTGATCGGTCTCAGGTTCATGCGCCTCGGCATGCTGGCGCTCGCCGTCGGCATGTTCTTCGGCGTGATCGGCGGATTCCAGTTCGTGTTTCCCGAATTCCTGCGCGAACTGCTGTTCACGAAAACGCGGCCGTTACACGTGTCGCTCGTCATCGCGTGGATATTCCTCATCGCGATCGGCGGGATTTATTTCTATCTGCCGCGACAGCAGAACCTGAAGCTCTGGTCCATTCGCGCTGCGAACGTGCACTTCTGGGTTTTCATCTTCACCGGACTCGCCATCCTGTTCAGCTACCTCGCCGGCAGGTTCGGCGGCAGGGAATATTTCGAATACCCGGCCGCGCTCTCCATCCCGATCTTTCTCACCTGGATACTGTTCGGCATCAACTATTTCAAGACCGCGAGCAAGAGCAAAGGCGCCTGGCCGGTGTATTACTGGATGTGGGGCACCGGCATCGTCTTTTTCTTCATCACTTTCTGCGAGGCCTATCTCTGGCTGATTCCCTATTTCCGCGAGAGCATGATTCGCGAGATTATCGTGCAGTGGAAATCCTACGGCGCGCTGACGGGCTCCTGGAATATGCTCGTCTATGGCACGGCCATCTATGTCGCGAGCAGGATCGCCGGCGATGAACAGACGGCGAGATCGAAACTCGCTTATAGCCTGTATTTCCTCGGCCTCTTCAACCTCATGTTCGGCTGGGCGCACCACACCTATCTCGTGCCGTCCGAGACCTGGATCCGGACTTTCGCCTACATCGTCAGCATGACGGAACTACTGGTGCTCGGCAAGATTTTGTGGGACTGGCGTGCATCGCTCGAGTCTTACCAGAGGAACAGGTACTGCAACGCTTACAGATTCCTGTTTGCGGCGGACATCTGGGTGTTCATCAACCTCGTTCTGGCGATACTGATCTCAGTGCCGGCCTTCAACCTGATTACGCACGGCACGCACATCACCGTCGCCCATGCGATGGGTAGCACCATCGGCATCAATACGATGATCCTGCTGGGCTCCGTGTTCTACGTCATCCGTGCGGAGCTGCCGCGCGAAGCGCATGCGGGCTGTAGCAAGCAAGTGCAATTGGGTTTCTGGACTGCAAACATCTCGCTCGCGGTGTTCTTCACCGCTTTGATCCTCGCCGGCCTGGGCAGGGGGCTTTACGACGGCGCCTCGTTCCAGGAAATGATGCTTGAGATCAGGCCGTTCCTGCTGCTCTTTGCCATGTCCGGCGTGACCCTCACGCTCGGTATCTGGATCGTCCTCTGGCACGCCTTCCGCCTTACCGGCGAAATCCTGTCACCAGTGGGGTCGGACCTGCGTAAGTCTTTGGCGAGCCAGACCATTTCCTGAGAAATCCGCTGAAATAGCGCATTAATCGCCGTTTTCGACCGCGAAAACGACGCTTTGCCATGGCGCTTTCGCGGCAATTGTGAAGATTTATGGATGCCTAATTCGGCGGCGCATCTTCCGGATCGTCCGATCCCGGAACATCCTCCACGTCTGCCGGGGGTAGCGGGTTCGCTGTCGGACCGGCGTGGAGCGCCTCGATGAGGGGGCGAATGTCGTCTGGATTGATGGGCCAAAACTCGCCGAGTCGGCAGATTCTGCCTACAGATGCACTGCCTCCGTGAACTTCGATCTGATCGAACGCGCACACTCTTCCTGCTGTTCTTTCAAATACGAAGGTCTTGTACTTGAACAGCCCTCTGCATTGTTTTGGCAGGACGTTGTGATAGACGGTCTTACCGACCATGAAGAAAAGAATGTTTGCGTCGTCAAGAACGACAGTGCTCTTCAACTTGCGCGCTCTAATGCATTTCTGAGCGCTGTCGTCTTCCGCCTCGTCGGCCACCGAGGGACCGGTAGCGAATAAGCCAGTCAGACAGATCGCAGGCAGCAGAATGAAAAAGCGGCAAATCATGGTCGTGGCAACGCGTCATTCTACACCGAATCGTATGCAGCCGTTTGCCCGTCCTGGTGTTTCGCGCCTAAACTTGGCGGTACAGTTTTTACTCCGCTTCGCGTGACGGCTGATGGGGGCGTTATCGCCCTGAACCAAGTCGTCCACGCAAACCGAACAAGTCCGCAAAGCGGTCCTCAGACCGATGCATGGACGGCATTCGCACGGTCGGCCAGGAGCAAGTGATGAAATCCGAAAAGCTGAATGACTGGATGCAACTCCTCGCGTCGATTGGCGTGATTCTGTCCCTGATATTCGTCGGCGTACAGATCCGACAGTCCAGGGAGATCGCCATCGCCGATATTTACCAGCAGCGGACAGCCCTCCTTCTGGACAATTTCTATGTCGATGTGCCGGCCGAGACGGAATTCAGGGCATTTATGAAAGAGCGCGCAGGCGAGCCGCTGGATCCTGACGAAGAATACGCCCTCACGAATCGCTATGCGGCGCGCATCGCGTATTGGGAAAACAATCATTTTCAATATCAAATTGGTCTGCTTCCGGAAGAGCAATGGGAGGCATCGAAGAATTCGATCCGGGGACAAGCAAGCCAGCAGGCATTCCTCGATACCTGGGAGAGCGAGCGATTTCAACTGCGTAGCTCATTTGCTGATGAAGTGGACGGAATACTCGACGAAGCGGCAAACCATTAAGCATTGTGTCATCGCTTGCCCGTTAGCTGAACGCAGGCAAAGAACTTCATAAGAATTGGCCAAGTTGGATGTCCGCTTTGCCCCGAAAGCGGACATTTAGCTGGATTTGCTCCAAAGGTCCGCTAACGACCCGTAGCGGACATCACATCCGTCTCGCTAGCTGCCGCACGTTTAAGTACATCCCAGAATTGACTACCGCAGCATTCGTGGGAGCATACATGCCGCGATAAAGGCAAAACTGACTAAAGTCAGCGACGCAAAGCTACGGGTCCTCGCTTCCTCCGCGACGCCGTTTGTAACGCCACGAAGGACCCCAAGATCGCCGGGCTGCCGAACGGCAATGTTTTGCAACGCGGGAGCTTAATCATGAAATCCTTATGTACGAAGTTGCTGTTCGCAACGCTGATCGGTGTCTTGTATTTCGCGGCATCGGCCAGTGCAGCGACGAAACGCGTCAACTGTGACCATAACCAGACCATCAGCAATGCCCTCGAGACAGCGACAGGGTCCGCAGACCTTCTTGAGATCACGGTCAGTGGCCAATGCAACGAAACCGTAACGATACGTCGTGACCGGGTGTGGATCACCGGTGATCCGTTCACCCAGATCAATGGTACCGTGCGGGTGTTCTCGAGTAACAACGTAAGGTTTTTCGACCTTACCATCTCCGGCCCGGGTGAGGGAATGGTCGTTTCCGGTAGCCAGGTATTTACTAACGGCGTCCATCTAGTAAACAACGACGGGACCGGTCTGGCCGTGCGCCGGCATTCACATATCTGGTTTCGCAACGGCATGATCATCGGGAATTGCGAGAATATCGAGGATGCAGATTGTGATGATGGAGTGTCCGTCGAAAACGCATCACTCGAGTTGCTGAATACCTCGATCTCCAACAGCCGGTACGGAATTATTGCCGACGTTGGTGCACACGTAGTTCTTGTCACTAACGAGGACGGCATTACTGAAATTAAAAATAATTCAGTTGCGGGTGTGCAGGTGGCGCTGAACAGCCTGGTCGACCTGATAGGCGACACGAATTTCTACGGCAATCGGCATCACAGCCTGTACGCTTTGCAGGGCTCTGCCGTTCGGATTTCATCACCAAACGTCGACGTCGCTGGCAACATTGGCTGTCAGGACTGGCAATCGTTCCTGACGAATCCCGGAGGTGGAGATTATTACAGCACCTCTTGCCCGATCCTCTAGCTGGCGTGCTTGCTGAACCTGCCAACGGATCGGCCTGGTGTCATTAATCGGCAGTTCGGCAATAATGCCGAACTTTCGCGGCGAAGTCGTCAATCTCACGGCAACAATCGAGGCGATGGAGGCGGCCAGATAGACGACCGCTATTGGCCGAATGCGGACTTCAAAAAATCACATGTTCCAAAGGATTGAACGTCCGCTTTCGGGAAAAGCAGGGATTCGGATCCCGGTCATCGAACATTGATAGCAAGAGATTTTCCAGGTTGCTACAGCTAAGAATGCGGTGTGGAACTATCAATTGTTTCTGTTTTCGATTCCGCAAGAAGTTTCAGCAACGCGAGAAGCAACAATGCCGCGAGCCAGTTGTGTGCGACGGCAATCGCGATCGGTAAACCCGCGAGAATCGCGGCGACCCCGACGAGAAATTCCGTTGCCACCAGCGCCATCACGATGTAAGCCCAGACCCGCAGGTCGCGTCCTTTCTTCCACGCCAGCGTTGCGGCGGCGACGACGGTGACCAGCGTCAGCACGGCCACGAGCCGGTGCAGCTTGTGGATCGCGGCGCGTTCCGCGCCACCGAGCACCATGCCCGTCGGTCCGATGTCGTGCGTGCGCGTCAGATCGAAGGCGGTTGCAAGCCCGGTAGCCGGAAGGTAGGTGCCATGGCAATCGGGTAGCGTCTGACAGGCGGAGGCGGCGAAATTCGCGCTCGTCAGCCCACCCAGGAAGATCTGCAGGGAGAGCGTGACGACCGCTGTCACGATCCAGGTGCGCAGCGGCCTGTCCGTTTGCGGATTGTCGTGCGGTTTTCTGACCACGACCCAACCGAGCAGGCCGAGCATCGCGAAGCCGCCGGTGAGATTGCCCATCACGATGGCGGGGCTGTGCAGGCCCTCCGAATAGATGCCGAGCCAGGCCAGGAATACGGTGAGCGCAAGCAATCCGATCGTGATGGCGCGGTCGCTCTTTCTCATGTGCGCGAGCATCGTCATGCTGAGGATCAGCAGTGCGAGGACGCTCGCGACCAGCCGGTGTAACGGTGTGGCCCATGACAGTGGCTGTCTCGCTTCCTCGAGCAGGCGCGCGTAGGTGCCGGCGACATCCGGCGCTTCGCCCTCGATGCCGATATTGCCGTAGCAGGCGGGCCACGGCTCGCAGCCGATGCCGGAGTGATCGAGCCTTAAGTACGCGCTCAAAGACACGAGCACGACAACCAGGACCAGCGAGACCTTTGCAAGCGTCTGCATAAGCGCGCTTATTCTTTGACTTTGTCGAGGTTTTCCGCGCTGCCGCGGACGAGACGCACGTATTTCGGCGACGCCTTCCAGTCGACCCGGTCGTGGCCGTAGAGGAAATTCCAGGCCCAGGCCGACTGGTACTGGGTGCCGTAGTCGAAGCCGGTCCAGTATTCGTCGGCCTGCATGAATGGAAAGTATTCGAGGTTTGCGGTGGGCGGATGCTTGGCTTTCGTGGGGTCGCTGATCGACATCAGCTCGTCGCGCGAGGGCATGCGCCAGTCCGAGTAGCCGCAATGACCGGCGGCATTGACCGCGCGGACGAACTCCCAGGTGTCGCAGGCCGAGCCTGAGCAGTCGCCACCGTCCGGCGTGCCGCGGTAGTCGAGCTCGTTCACGGCTTCGTTGGGATTCCACCAGCTGTAGGTGTTGCGCCAGTCATGCAGTCCGGGCGCGTCGGATTTCACCTCCCAGATGAGGCCGGTAATCGTGTCCTCGACACAGGCGCCGGGCTCCACGACCCGGTATTTCGTCGCGTGAATGGACGGTCCCCGTTCCCCGGCGTCGCCGCAGGCGGCAAGGACGAGCGAGGTGAGCAACAGGGCTGTGCCGCGGGCCATCATGTGGCGCAGCTTACCCGTCTCGGGCAGCGAGACGATTCGCAGCGGGACGCAGTCATCTAGGTATTTTCCCCAGTTTTTCGCCGGCGGTCGGCGCATTAAGTTGATACCTGTTTTTGAGGCCCAGTGTACTACCCGCAAGGTCTTTGCGGTGACGCTGGAGTGCGACTTTGTAACAACAACCGGCGAGGAACGCTCCATGACTGATGAATCCAGCGGGACGCAGGATTTTGTCCGCATCCCGATCTTTCAGCGAATCCTTGATAACCCCTTCATTCTGCTGTTTGTCGGCGTCGTCGTGCCGGCCGTTTTCTATGTCATCTGGGGAATCATGGAAATCGTCTCGATGCCGATCGCGCCGTAAGCGCTTGCCGTCGAATACGACTCACCAAAAGAGGGGGTAACAACGTGAGCGCACTTCAACCGCCAGCTGAAACCGTATGGTGGAAGCAACCGATCGACAAGGTGGAAGCAACCTGGATCGCGATCGCGCTCGTCTGGTCGCTGATCATGTTCATCATGATGCCGCTCTGGCACGTGTACGGTAAGCAGAACCTCTCCAACGAGGCCTACCAGACGACTCCACAGGCATTCCTCGCCAAGACCCAGGCGATGGTCGATGCCTATACGGTACGGACGGAGACCGCGTCGCGAATACCGGTCGTGCATCCGCCGCCCGGGAGTGACGTCTACCTCCTGGGCCGCCTTTGGCAATGGTGGCCGCTCCTGGAGCTCGAGAGAGGGCAGACCTACCGGCTGCACATCTCATCGATGGACTGGCAACACGGAATGTCACTGCAGCCGATCAATATCAACACGCAGATTCTGCCCGGCTACGAAATGGTGCTGACGATTACGCCTGACACGGCGGGCGATCAGACCATCATCTGCAACGAATACTGCGGGCTCGGTCACCACAACATGACCGGCAAAATCTACATAACGGAGGGGGCACGATGAGCGGCGATCTTTTCAGAACCTGCCCCGAGTCCGGTCTGCAATTTCACAAACCGGCCGAACAGCTCATGCGCGCGTTGGCCGTGCTGGCCGTCGTCATCCTTCTGGTCGCCGGCACGACGGCGCTGATGGTCACGCTGACACGCTGGCCGGCGGTACATTTGCTCCCGGCTGACAAGTTCTACCAGTTATTGACCCTGCACGGCGTGAACTCACTGATCTTCTGGATCATCACGTTCGAAATCGCCGTCCTGTATTTCTGCTCGTCGACCTTGCTGAAGTGCAGGTTGGCGACGCCGAAAGTCGCCTGGGCCGGATTCATACTGATGCTCGCCGGCATCATCATCAATAATCTCGCGGTACTGAAGGGCGATTCGTCAGTGATGATGACGTCCTACGTGCCGATGCCGGCGAATCCAAATTTCTACCTCGGACTGATTTTGTTTGCCGTGGGTGCATTACTCGGATGCTTTATCTTCCTGGGCACCCTCGTCATCGCCAAAGAGGAAAAGACCTATGAAGGATCGATTCCTCTGGTCACTTTCGGTGCGCTGGCCGCGTGCATCATCGCCGTGTTTACGATCGCGTCAGGTGCGATCATATTGATACCAACCTACCTCTGGTCACTCGGTTATATCAATAACATCGATGCTGCAATGTACCGGCTGGTTTGGTGGGCACTTGGGCACTC
>JBFHXJ010000069.1:0-22339 GCA_041598995.1 Woeseiaceae bacterium
GTCACCGTGTTCTCCTTTAACCGGTGGCAAAACGTTCACCTGCTCGACGCAATTCCGACCTTTGCCGGGAAGACGCCTTTCGATCTCATCGATTACCTCGTGTCGAATGTGATGATGCCGTTGGGCGGTTTGTTGTATGCGCTGTTTGCCGGCTGGTGGTTGTCGAAAGACACGTCGATCCGCGAGATGGGCGTGGGCTCCGGCGGGGTGTTCAAACTCTGGTTAATGCTCGTGCGCGTCGTCGCACCGCTGGCCGTGGCGGCAGTATTCGTATTCAACCTGGCATGACAACCGGGGGGTTATCACGGATCCTGGACATGCAATATCGATATCGCTTTCCATTCGTGTTGCTGCTGCTCGCCAGCCTGCCGGGCGGCGCCCAGGAGCGGCCGCGCATCATGCCCTCACCGCAACCGGACATTGCACCAACACATGCGGACCAGGTTTATCGCGACACCGGTTCGAGGCAACTCCGCGCTGATGTCTACCTCCCCGACAGTGCTGAACCGACACCGGCGATCGCCTGGTTCCCGGGCGGTGCTTTCAGGCAACGCAACAAACGCTGGATTCGCGGCTCGATCTTCGACCAGGTCGGGCGCGGCATGGCTGTCATCTCGTTCGAATACACACTCGGAGACGAGGCCAAATGGCCGGCACAGGCATACGACGGCAAAGCCGCCATTCGGTGGATGCGCGGCAACGCGAAGCAGTTCAACATCGACCCGGCGAGGATTTTTATCGCCGGCTCATCCGCCGGTGCCCTGATCGCGAACGTCGTTGCGATGAGCTCGGGACAGGTAGCGCTCAACGACCACGATGACGGGCACCTTCCCGACGCGGTCAGTGGCGTCATTGCCTTTTACGGCGCCAGCGATATGACGACGCACGGTGGCTGGCCCGCCGAGGATTCGGCCGGGAGCTTTCTGACCGGGTGTGCATCGCAGACATGTCTTTCGCTGGTCGAAAGTGCAAGCCCGGTGAACTACGTGTCGGCGCAGTCGCCGCCGGCACTCCTGTTTCACGGCATGGGCGATGTCGTCATCGATTACCGGCAAAGCATCCTGTTACAGGAGAAATTGAATCGAGCCGGCGCTGACGCGCAGCTGGTATTGCGGACGGACCTGGTGCACGGCGATCGCCGCTTTGACGAACCGGCGATGACCGACCTCATCACGTCGTTCCTGTCACGCACGCCCTGACGCGATGTTCTACACTGACGGGATCGCGTGGAGGAGTTAGGACTCATGTATCTGTCTTCCAAGCAGCTTCTGGACAACGCGATCAGCCGGCGCACCTTCATCCAGCGCATGACGGCGGCCGGCGTATCGCTCATGGGCGCGGAGGCCATGGCCCGGGCGCTCGTCGGTCCCGGCATTGCGGGCGCTTCCCTGGCGGCCAGCAGGATCGTGACGGACGTCACCGGCGGCGAGCTGATGGCAGAATTTCTGGTCGACTGGAACATACCGTACGTGTTCGGCCTCGCGGGCTCCGAGGAAGTCGGCTTTCTCGATGCGCTCGTGGACCGCATGGCACTCAATTATGCGACCTGCATCCACGAGCACGTCGCGATGGCGATGGCGGACGGCTATTCGCGCGCGACCGGTGACACCTCGATCGTCTGCCTGCACTCGGTTGCCGGCACCGCCTACGCGATGGGACAACTCGTCAGCAGTTACCGCGACCGGATCCCGATCGTCGTGACGGCCGGTCGCCAGGCGACGGACTACCGCGGGCAGGATGGCTTCCTCGAGGCTGCGAACCTGCACGAGTTGCCCCGGGACTACGCGCAATGGACCTGGGACGTCATGTCCGCGCAAACCATTCCCGAGGTATTGCGACGCGCATTCCTGCTGGCGGAGGCGCCGCCGGGAGGACCGACCTTCGTGACGTTTTCCAAGGACCTGTGGGAAGTCCCGGTCGCCAGCGCGGAGATCATTCCGCGGTCCCGGTCGCGCGTTTCCTATGATGTGCGACCGCCGGAGAATCACGTGTCGAAAATCGCGGATCTGCTCACGGAGGCAGAACTCCCCGTCTTGTTCGTCGGCAACGAAGCAATCCGAAACGACGTCAGCGAGGAGGTCGCGGCCATCGCGGAGGCCACCGGTGCGCTGGTCATGACGTCGATGAAGATTCCGGTCGTCTTTCCGAACACGCATCCGAACTTCGCGGGGCAGTTCCTGGACGATCGCGACATCGCACGCGACATCGATACTTTCTGGAGCATCGGTGCGCACATGTTCAAGCACCCGGCCAGGCCTAAGGTGCCGTACCTCGATGCCTCCACGCGCATCATGCACACGGGCCTCAACGACAGCGAGGTGGCGCGTAACTACCCGGTGGACACTGCGGCGATTGCCGACATCAAGTCGACGACCGCAGCAGTGCTTGAGGAGTTGCAACAACGCAACCTGAAGGGATCCGCGATCCAGGCTAGGCGGCGCTGGATACACGAATATCGAACAAAACGGCTGCAGCAGATCGATGAGGATGAGAAGTCGCACTGGAACGATGCGCCGATCTCGCTGCCGCGGCTGTTCCGTGAGCTAGACCGGCAAATGGAGCCCGATGCACACATCGTTACCGAGGTCGTGACCTCGGACGACCACGTACGCCGCTACCTGACTTTCGATCACCTGCGATCGCCGGGCGAGCGGCGGGTCAATCACGACACGACCGGTGGCATTCTCGGCTGGGGATGTTCCGCTGCCGTCGGCGTGAAAATAGGCAAGCCGGACAAGGAAGTGTGGTGCCTGACGGGCGATGGCGCCTTCAATTTCGGTTCGCAGGCGTTATGGTCGGCGACGCGCTACGAAGTGCCGATCGGCTTCATCGTCTTCAACAACGGCGAGTACCAGGCTAACCGCATGAACTCGGCGCGCTACGGTCGGCGCATGGCGGAAACCGGCAAGTACTTCGGCGTGAATCTGAAACACCCGGACATCAATTACGTGTCGATGGCGGACGCCTACGGTATCGAAGGCGAGCGAATAGAAGATCCGGCATCGCTTAGCGGCGCGATTCAGCGGTGCAAGCGCGCCATGGCCGATGGCCGGCCGTATCTCGTCGACGTCATCATCGAGCGTCGTTTCGAGGGCAGGGATTCGGATTGGTACGAGTTCTTTTCAGTCGCGAGGAACATGCCGCGCCAGACGTGATGCAGGGTCAGCCGATTTCAAAATCCTCGACCCGGAATGCCGACAGCGAATCTGCACCGCGAATGATCGTTTCGCGGAGCGCGCCGGCTTCGGGTAACACCTGCTCCATGTAAAAGCGCGCCGTCTTGCGCTTGGCGTCATAGAAATCGCCGGTCTTGTCGCGAATCGAAACGACGATCTCTGCCCACAGGACCGCAATCGTCGTCAGCGCAAACAGGCGCTGGTAATCGAATGCCGCGCCACGCGCGGCGGCATCGTCCGACGCGCGAATCCAGGCGGTCGCTTCAACGAGTCCGGCGAGCGCTTTGGCTGCGGGTTCGACGTACAGGGCTGCGTCGCTGGCGCCTTCTTCCTCGTCGAGAAAGCGTTGCCAGCCGTCGAGCAACGTATCGGCGAACTGGCCCGTTTCGCCGGTCAGTTTGCGAAACACGAGATCGGCGGCCTGGACTTCGTTGGTGCCTTCATAGATCTGCGTGATGCGACAGTCCCTGACCAGCTGTTCCATGCCGTGTTCGCTCACGTAGCCGTGGCCGCCGAGCACCTGCTGCGCGGATAACGCGCTCTCGACGCCGAGATCGGACAGGAAAGACTTGATCACCGGTGTCAGCAGCGCAACGGTGTGCGAGGCTCGTTCACTTGCATCGCTGTCGTCCGACCTTTCCATGACGTCCGCATGAAAGGCGGCAAACGCGACGAGTGCGCGGCCGCCTTCGATCCGCGAGCGCATGTCGAGCAGCTTGCGCTTGATTTCGGGCTGGTAAATGATCGGATCGGCAGGCTTGCCTTCGTTGGGACGCGGTGCCGGCGCCCTGCTCTGCAATCTCTCCCGCGCGTAGGCGAGCGCATTCTGGTACGCGATATCGGCTATCCCCAGGCCCTGCACGCCGACCGTCAGCCGCTCGATGTTCATCATGCGAAACATCGCGGCAAGTCCGCGGTTCTCCTCGCCCACGAGATATCCCCGCGCGTTATCGAAATTGAGGACGCAGGTCGACGAGCCCTTGATCCCCATCTTGTGCTCGATCGAGCCGGTTTCGATCTTGTTGCGCTCGCCGATCGAGCCGTCGTCGTTGACGGCGAACTTCGGCACCAGGAACAGGCTGATACCTGCGGAACCGGACGGCGCCCCCTCGATGCGTGCGATGACGAGATGCAGGATATTCTCGGTCAGATCGTGATCGCCGGAGGTGATGAAGATCTTCGTGCCGCTGATATCGAAGGTACCGTCCCCGTTCGGTACCGCCTTCGTCGTCAGCAGACCGAGATCGGTGCCGCAATGCGGCTCGGTCAGGCACATCGTTCCGCTCCACGTGCCTTCTGCCATCTTCGGCAGGAAAGTCGCGCGCATGTCTTGCGGGAGAAAACTCGCGAGGAGATGACCGGCGCTGCGGCTCAGCTCCGTGTAAAGCTTGAACGCAAGGTTCGTCGCGGCAAACATCTCGTCGATCAGGAACACGGCGACCTTGGGCAGGCCCTGTCCGCCGTATTCCGGGTCGGCGTCGATGCCCGCCCAGCCATTGTCGACGAGTTTGCGGTACGCTTCCTTGAATCCCGGTGGCGTTGTCACCTTGCCGTCGGCCAAAACGGCGCCGTGCTCGTCACCGTCACGATTGATCGGCAGTAATACGCTGCTTGCAAACTTTCCGGCTTCGTCGAGGATCGCCTCGAGCGTGTCCCGGTCGAAGTCCTCGACTCCCCGCAGGCCATTGAGCTTGTCGATGCCGAGCCACTCCTCGACGAGGAACATCATGTCTCTGATCGGCGCGTTGTAGATCACGGCTATTCCTCAGTTGCGTAACGGCACGCCGCATTCGAGCATATGCTCGATGCGTGCACGGGTCTGGTCTGTCTTCGCCAAAGTCAGGAACGCTTTTCTTTCGAGGTCGCAGATGTCGTTTTCGGTCAACATCGTCCCCGCATCGACATCGCCGCCCGTAACGATCATCGCGAGCTGCGTCCCGGTCGATACGTCATGCGGCATCAGGATCCCTTTGTCCCTCGATTTCGCCAGCCAGTCCCGCATCTCCTGCCATACATCGCGCCCCGCCATCCCGAGCGGCGCGCGGTGCGACGGAAAATAATCGTAGGACAGAGCCAGGGTGGCATCAATAGCGGTTTTCAACAGGCGATCGCGATTCATGACATAGTCGTCGCGACCCTCACGAAACATCAGAAGCGCTTCCGCCTCGAGCGGCGAACTCGCCGTCTTGCCGTAGCCGATATTCATGAAAGCCTGGCAGGCAGCTTTCGCGACATCGCCTTCGCGCTCGTACCAGCGATGCAGCATCTCCTTGACGCCGGCGCCGCCAGGCACGACGCCGACCAGCGTCTCCACCAGACCGGTCACGGAGTTGGCGTGGAAGATGACCTTGTCGGAATGCAGCACGACCTCGAACCCGCCGCCCAGAGACAGCCCGGACGGCGCGGAAACGACGGGAATCGGCGCATTTTTCAACGACAGGCAGGTCTGCTGGAAGTGATCGAGAAAGTTGTCGATGCCGTCCCAGTCTTCGTTGATGATTTTCTCGAGCACACCCTCGAGATTGACGCCGCAGGAGAAATGTTGTGCGTCGTTGTGTATGACGAGACCCTTCAGGTTCTCGCATGCGTGCGCCAGCGCATCGGCAATAAGCTGCATCGATTCGCCGTCGAGCGTATTCGCCTTGCTGTGAAACTCGACCAGCCCGACATCTTCGGGCATGCGAAAGTAGCTGGCCCTGGCATTCTCGAGGAGCGGCTTCAGGGTCCGGCGTTTCTCGCTGAAGCGAATGACGCCGTCGGGCCTGTCGAGATCGAGGTAACTGCCGTCTGCCTGCAGAGTCTGCAACTTGCCGCGCGATACTCTATAAAATGTCTGCCCGGCCGCAGTGGTTAGAAACGCAGGCACCGTCTGCTTGTTTTGAACGAGCCGTTCCACGAATAAATCGACGCCGATCGTATCGAGCATCTCGAAGGGGCCCTGGGCCCAGTTGTAACCGAGCTTCATCGCATCGTCGACGGCTACCAGCGACTCATTGACGTCCGGCACGAGCGCGGCGGCGTAAGCCAGCGTGGCGGAGAGGACTTCCCAGGCGTATCGCCCGTATACGCTGTCGTCATCGAGCAGAATCGTGAAATCGACGGCCGCTTCCGCTTCGAGGGCGATTTTCGGTTTGCTGCGATCGAATTCGCGAAAAGTGAAGTCGTCGAAGTCGAGTGTCTGCCTGATGGTCGGGTCTTTCTTGTCTGGCGAGCGGTAGAAGCCGCCTTTGTTTCCCTTGATGCCGAGATGTCCTTCCTCGATCATACGCCGCATCAGCGGTAATTCTTTGGCGACATCATGGAATGCGTCGCCTTCCGGCAGTATCTTGTCGAGGCTCTTTGCGACGTCGCTCATCAGGTCGATGCCGATCAGGTCATAGAGCCCGAACACGCCGGTTTTCGGAATGCCGAGTGGCCGCCCGAATATCGCATCGGCCGCCTCCGGTTTCAGACCCAACCTGAACGCCGCGTGCAGAGCCGCCTGGATTGCAAACACGCCGACACGATTGCCGAGGAAGCCCGGCGTGTCCTTGCACAGCACGATGCCTTTGCCCATGCGCGACTCATTAAATTGTGCAAGGCAATCGATGACGGCGGGCAGCGTGTGCGCGCCGCGCACGATCTCCAGCAGTCGCATATACCGTACGGGATTGAAAAAATGGGTGATCGCGAACTCGGCGCGAAAGTCGTCGGGCATGTCCTCGACGAGCAACGCGATCGGAATGGTCGAGGTGTTCGAAGTCACGATCGATCCCGGCTTGCGCACGGCATCTATGTCTTTGTATAGATGCTTCTTGACGTCGAGCCGCTCGACGACGGCTTCGGCAATCCAGTCCGCGTCTGACAGGCGATGCAGGTCGTCCTCGGTATTGCCAATTTTTAAATGCGCCAGTTTTCGCTTGTGCATCAGCCCGGGCTGGCGCACATCGAGCAGGCGCTCGAGGGCGCGTTCGCCGATGGCATTTCGATTCTCGCCCCCGGCGGGAAGGTCCAGCAGCAACACGTCGACGCCGGCGTTCGCGAGCTGGCCCGCGATGCCGAGCCCCATGGTGCCTGCGCCGATGACGGCTGCTCGATTGATCTCGTACACGGGCGCTCAGCCGGCAGGGTTGTGCGTGTAGATGAATGTCTTGAGCAGTTCACGACAGCGGTTCGGCGCTTCCAGCGGGATCATGTGGCCGCTGTCGGGAAAGCGGTGCACTTCGGGATTCGCGAGGTGCGCGATCAGCTCGTCGGTCGCTTTCTTCGGCGCCATCCGGTCGTGGCCTGCAACCATGACCTGGATCGGCACGCGGATACTTGCCGCCGCCTGCTTGCCGTTTCGGTATGCATCGCAGGCCCTGAGATCGGTCGTCAGTGCCTGCGGCACGTTGCGGCGCATGACGTTGCGCCCACCGGCGAGCATCGAATTACCCGGGATCGGGCCCCGGTGAAAATGTCCCGCCGTGCCGAATCCCCAGCCGACCATCATGTCGATGGCCCGCTGCGGATCATTCTCCGCGGCCTCGATCAATGCGGGGTTGACCGGCGTGGCCAGGCCGCTCGCGATCAGCGACACGCTGCGTACGCGTTCCGGATGGCGGGACACGAATTCGAGGGCATTCAGCACGCCCTGAGAATGCGCGACGACGGAAATGTCTTTCGCACCGAGCGCGTCGACCACGTCGCCGAGCCACTCGCCGATGTCCTCGATCGATGCGAGCGGCGGACCGTCGGAATTCGTATGCCCGGGAAGGTCGGGGCACAGCACGGCATACTTGCGAAACGCGAAGAATCGCGAATGCAGACCCCAGAACGTATGGTCGAGCCCGCTGCCGTGCAGGAACATCACGCAGGGTTTGCCGTTATCGAATGGTTTGCCGCCAGTCGAAGCAAATGCCTGCCTGCCCTTGACGTCGAAATACATGATCAGGATTCGGAGAATTTTCTGATCGCGCGAAAGCCCGCATCGAAATCGGCCTTGATATCCTCGACGTCTTCGAGACCCACGGACAGGCGGACCATGTCCTCGGTGATGCCGGCGGCGGCGAGCGCCTCGGCATCGATGCGCGAGTGCGTGGTCGTAGCCGGATGAATGATCAGCGTCTTTGCATCGCCGACATTCGCGAGATGCGAAGCGAGTCGTACGTTCTCGATGAACGCCCTGCCGGCATCACGACCGCCCTTCACACCGAAGCTCACGATCGACCCGGCGCCTTTCGGCAGGTATTTCTTCGCCAGCGTATGGCTCGGGTGCGACGCCAGGTCGGGGTGATTTACCCACGATACCTGCTCGTGACTCGTCAGGTAGTCGAGCATCACCCTGGTATTGGCCAGATGCCGGTCCATGCGCAGCGACAGCGTCTCGATGCCCTGCAGCAGGAGAAAGGCATTCATCGGGCTCATCGTGGCACCGAAATCGCGCATGGCCTCCGCCCGGATACGGGTGGCGAAGGCGCTGGGGCCGAACTCCTCCCAGAAGACGATGCCCTGGAACGGCGCATACGGCTCGGTGATCGTCGGGTATTTGGTCGTTGCGCCCCAGTCGAAGTTGCCGCCGTCGACCACGGCACCGCCGATCGCCACGCCGTGGCCGCCCATCCACTTGGTGAGCGAATGTATCGTCATGTTGGCGCCGTAGTCGAAGCACCTGCAGAGATACGGCGTGTTGAAAGTCGCATCGACCATGAACGGAATCTGCTCGTCGTTGCAGATTGCGGCAATTGCATCGAGGTCCAGTATGTCGAGTCCCGGATTGCCGATGAGTTCGCCGTAGACGAGGCGCGTTTCATCGCGGATCGCCGACTTGAAATCGTCCATGTCCGTCGGGTCGAAGAACGTGGTCGTGATACCGAAACGCGGCAGCGTGTTCTTCATCAGGCTCACATTGCCGCCGTACATCTGCGACGAAGCAACGATGTGATCGCCCTGACTCAGGATCGCCGTGATCGCGGCGAAAGTCGCCGCCATTCCTGATGCCATGCAGACCGCCGCCGAACCGCCTTCGAGCGCCGCGATCCGCTGCTCGAGCACGCCGACGGTCGGATTGGTGATACGCGAATATGCGTGACCGCCGCGTTCGAGATTGAATGTCGACGCCGCGGTATCGGTGTCCGGGAACACGTAAGACGTCGTCTGGTAAATCGGCGCCGCGCGCGCCCCGAATACCGGATCCAGGATCTGTCCGGCATGCAGGGCGATGGTGTCGAAATGGAAAAAGTGCGACATCGGCTGTTGGTCGATCGTGATCAGACCTTGGCGAGCGCCTTTTCGAGCGCGCCGATCAGGTCTTCCACGTCCTCGAGTCCGACCGATATGCGTACGAGTCCGTCGATGATACCGACTCGCTTGCGCTCCGCCGCCTCGACGTCCGCGTGCGTCATCGTGACCGGATGGGTGATCAGCGATTCGACCGAACCCAGGTTCTCGGCGAGCGACCATATCTGCACGTTGTCCATCAGTTTCTTGCCGGCTCCGAGACCGCCCATCACTTCGAACCAAGCCATGGCGCCGAAGCCGCTTGCCTGCCTGCGCGCGAGTTCGTGCTGCGGGAACGATTCGAGGCCCGGGTAGCAGACCTGCCTGACTTTCGGATGCGCCTCGAGGAAGTTCGCGATTTCCATCGCGTTCGCCGATTGCCGGTCCATGCGCACGGAAAGCGTCTTGCAGCCCTGCGCGGTCAGCCAGGCAACCTGAGGCGACATGATGCTGCCTGTGCTGTTCTGGATGAAACGCACCGCCTCCGCATGTTCCTCGGTCTTGCTGATCACGGCACCGCCGACGGTTGCATTGTGACCGTCCATGTACTTGGTCGTGCTGTGAATCGACAGGTCGGCACCCAGTTCGAGCGGTAGCTGGTAGTAAGGCGTAAGAAACGTGTTGTCGACCGCGTGCACCACGCCAGCGTCCTTTGCGATCGTCGAGATCGCGGCGATGTCCGAGCATTTCATCGTCGGATTCGCCGGTGTCTCTGTGAGCACGAGGCGGGTGTTGTCGCGCAACGAAGCGGCGACGTCGTCGGCATTCGAGGTATCGGCGAAAGTAAACTCGACGCCGAAGCGCGACAGCACTTTGGTCGCCAGCCGGTAAGTGCCGCCGTAGGCGACATCGGAGACGATCGCGTGATCGCCGGCGTTGAGGAATGCGAGCATCGTCGCCTGCACGGCGGCCATGCCGGTGCCGAAGCAGGCACAATCCACGCCGCCCTCGAGATCCGCGAGCTTCAGCTCCAGCGCCCTGACCGTCGGGTTGCCGGACCGCGAATAGGAGTAGCCTTTCTTGAGGTACTCGTCGACCGACGGCTGCACGTAGGTCGTCGTCTGGTAGATCGGCGTCAGAATGGAGCCGGTGGCCGGGTCGGGCGTTACGCCCGCATGTATCTGCCTGGTGCTGAAACCCATTGTCTTCCTCGGAGGCTCGGTGATGGCTGTTGTCGTGGGAGACGAATCATACACGGATCGACTTTGATCCGGGACTGCACATGAGTCTGCTTCAGCGGGCGAGCTCCAGCGGATCGTCCGGGTCAACCCCGGCGATGAACTGCAGTTTGCGGTCGTCGTTCGTCAACTGGCAGACGAGGTCCAGCCAGTTGCTCACCATCGTCTTGCCGGTATCGCTCCAGGTGTTGCGCACGAACTTCGCGAGCGCCTCTTCGGGGAACTCGGGGATTTGTCCGTCGCCATTCACCGCTACCTTGCACTCTCGCATGAAATCGTCTGCGATAGCCATCGCCTCGACTGGAAAGTAGTTTTCCGGGTACGGCGGTGGCGCATCCAGTTCGCCCTCGATGAATCGAAATATCTCGCGCTTGTATTCCTTCAACAGACTCACGGCCTGGTATTCGGGGTGACCCTGGAAGTAGACGATGCGGAACCCGTCCGGGCTGACCGCCAGGTGGACGCCCGCATCCGGACTTTCGGCCAGTACCTTGAGGCCGGCCGCTTCGAACTGGTTGCGAAACACTTCGTTGTAGCGCGAGTGTGGCGCATCGAAGTGCGTGTCGATGTCACGCATGATCGGATGCGCCGGCTCGCTGATGCTGTGCTGGTATACGCCCCAGCGTTTCTGCGGAAGCCGAATGCGGTCGATGCCGTGACGGTACTTGACCAGCGCGTGCGTTGCCAGGCAGGAACAGAGTATCGAGGCGACATTGTGCTCGGCCCAGCGAACGACCTCCGTCAATGGCTCCCAGAATGCTTCCTGGTCGAGCGAGGGATTGGCGACATTGGCGCCGGTGATGATCAACGCATCGAGGCCTTCGGCTTGCAGATTCTCGACGGAAGAGTAGTACCTGCTGATGTGTTCCTCGGCCGCGGCGCTTCGATTCAGTGCCTTGATCGAGAACGGGTAGACGTAGAACTGCGCCGCCTGCCGACTGCTGCCGACGAGCCTCATGAACTGCTGTTCCGTCGCAGCGAGTGCCGCGTCCGGCATCATGTTCAGGAGACCGATGTATAGCTTGCGGACGTCCTGTCGCCTGGCGAGCTCCAGGCTCAATACTTCCTGGCCCGCCGCCCTGAGGCGCTCGAACGTCGGCAGGTCATTGTGTGCGACGAGTGGCATGGCATCGAAGAGACGGTCGAAGTGAAATGTGCTTACTCTTTATTATAAGTGTCTGTGGCACATCCGGATGCGGGTCGCCTCTTCGGGCCCGTCATCGCGTTGATTCGCCGAACACGCCCCTTAAGACCTGGAATACGACGGGACCTAAGGCCGTTTCGCTGTTCTCCGCGTCTTTGGAATAGCTCGTGAAGACGGCCACCGTGTCGTTGAGCGGATTGACGATGAGGCCCTGGCCTCCCCAGCCGCCCTTGTAAATGTAGCCGTCGGCGTGAACCTCGTCCCACTGGTAGACGTTGTGCCGGATGCCGCTTTCCTCCTCGCCCGGGAGCCCGGCGTTTCTCCGCAGCGCGGGGTTGCCGCCGTGGAGCAACAGGTCGATATGCGATTCGGAAATGATCTTTCGTTCGGAGACGACGCCATAGCTCGGGGTGAACAGCAGGCCGAAACGCGCCAGGTCGCGCATATTGCTGGCGAACCCTCCGTGGGTCAGCGGGATGCCGTAGCGATACGCGATGAACGAGGCGTCAGCTTCGGCGCCGATGTGATACCAGATTTCCTGCGTGAACACGTCCTGGAACGGATGTCCGGTCAGTTCTTCGACCAGCCAGCCGACGATGAAGGTATCGACGCCGGAGTAGGAAAACCGAGTCCCCTGGCCGGCGTGCTTCGCCACCCGGGCCGTCTTCAGATAATCGTAGGGATTGTCCGGCGCAGTGGCGTCGCGAAAGCCATCGCCGATCGCCATCGAATACCGGTAATAGCAGGATTGCCGGTCGACGTATTCGTCCTGGCAGTCGACGCCCGAGGCCATGTCGAGGATGTTGCGCACGGTGACGCCCGCGAACGACGATCCGGCAAGATCGGCAATGTAGCTTTCGATCGGCCGGCTCACGTCGACGAGACCGCGCTCCTCGAAAATTCGCACGACCGTCGAGGGAAACACTTTGCTGGTCGACCAGTAAATCGGCTGTTGGTGCTCCTGCATGCGCAGGTAGGTCTCGAACACGATTTTACCGTCGTGGAGCATGACGACGCCCATGGCCGTGGATTGCTCACTGATCAGAAACTCCTCAAAGGGCATCGGGCCTTCCGGGGTATCGACCGCGAAATCCGCGACCTCGTCCATGATCGCATACTGGAGCTCACGGACCGGGCCGTTGCGGTACACCTTGACCGTCGGAAACATCTGCGTCGTGTTGAGGTGCATCCAGCGCATTTCCTCGCCGGTCACGGTCCACCAGATGTCGTCGTCCGGACGCAGCCGCTGGTGTCTTTGCACCGCCGCTACCGTGTCCGCCGGCCGGAAGTTCGTGCCCCTTTCCGGGAGGTATATGTCGGTGATGCGGTCGACATAGCGGGACGGTTGACCATCCGTCCGGTTCGTCAAAACGACAATCGTGAGCCTGTCATCCGGATACCGCGCGATGGCGGTGCGGAATCCGACCCAGGATCCGCTGTGCGCGATACGGCGGTGACCCCGGTACTGGTCGAGGCGCCAGCCGAGGCCGTAGTCGATCTCGTCGCCGTTATTCAACAGGTGTCGCGTGAATGCCTTGTTCAGCGTCGGCTGTGAAACGAGTTCGCCATCATTGAGCGCCTGCTCCCAGGCGACGAAGTCCTCGAGGGTCGCGTACATGCCGCCCGAGCCGATGATGTGGTTCAGCTCATCGAAGTCATTGAGGCTGAAGCCGTCGGCCGTCGGTTCGTAACCCAGTACGCGATTGGGGATCTCCGGTTCCGTGTAATCGTAGATCAGCGAGTCGTCCATGCCGGCCGGTCCGAAGACCTGCTCGGCCATGAATTGAGCGAACGGCTGACCGGACACTCTCTCCACGATCAGTGGCAGCATCTCGTAGGCCGGGTTGCTGTACTCGTATCTTTCGCCGGCCGCGAACACCGGGCCGCCCATCGATGCGAGCTCGCGCGGCAGGTCCGCATTGGTCGGCATGCCGCCCGATGTATCGATGGTGTCGTAGTAGTCGGGAAGCCCTGCCGTGTGCGTCAACAGATGGCGGATCGTCACACCGGGGTAATCAGACAGCTCCGGTATGTACTGGATAACCGGATCGTCGAAGCCGAGCTTGCCGGCATCGGCAAGCACCATGATCGCCATCGCCGTAAACTGCTTGGAGACCGATCCCAGACGAAACGTCGATGTAACATCGATAGGGGTCTCGTCTTCGATATTCGCGTAGCCGAAGCCGCGGGAATAAACGATGCGTCCGTCCCTGACTATCATCACGGCCGCGCCCGGCTGCGCGCCTTCGTTCAGATGTTCGAAAAGCGCCGTGACTCTGCGTGCCTGATTGTCCTGCGCAAGATCTGCATCGCAGGAAACCAGAAAAAACAGGGCGAGTATCTTGCACCAGACTTTCATTGATTGTTCCTCTTTACCACCACACTGCGTTCAGCACAGTCAGCATCAGGTCGACGACCACCGACGCAAGATTGAAACCCGGGGTCGTCGAAGTATCAACCCGTTCGTAATCTATCGCGCCGAGTTGCTCGCCGGCACCCTGCAGGCGCGAAATCAGCATACCCGTTAACACGCAGAGTATGAACGCGAGGCCGACACGGTCGATAAACAGCAATTCGGGCCAGAAGATCTGGAAGCCGAGCGCCATAACCGCGGATTCGATCGCCATCCCAAGTGCGCCTTCCGCGGTCGTCTTCTTCCAGAATATCGCGAGCAGGAAGATGGCAAAGACACCCGGCGTGAAAAAGCCTGTGAACTCCTCGCTGAAGGGCCGGGGTCAAAACGTGAAATAGCGTCCGGCACCGGATGACGACATCGATTGCCGCTGCGCGGCCGGTCCGCAGAGCGCGAGGCACCATTGCCGGAAACCGATCACGTCCGGCTCGAGCAGCGATGCCGGTCCGGGTTCGTATCGCGAGGAGCGAATGCCCTGCGCGTTCGCTTCGATGATGGATTTGTCCTGCCTTGTCGTCACGGTCCACAGCCACACGAGGCGATCGAGGTCGTAGTCGGGCGAACCCGAAGCATCCGGGTGCGTGAGCCAGGTGCAGATGATGTCGCTGTGTTCGGCATCCCGTGGCACGAACTGGAACAAAGTCGCGTAATCGTTGTAGGCGAGCATGAAACTGAACGGTCCGACGCCGAGGCCGGTCTCGCCGCCATCGTATTCCCTGAATGCACCCATCAACGGCGCTACCGGTCTGCCGTCTTCGGTGCCGGTCTGGAACCGCTCGCGGAGCGGGGCGCGATAGGCGGTCCCGAATTGCGCATCGAGCAGCGGGTCGCCGCTCGGCAGTCGGATATTGAAGTCCGGGAGCATCGTGCCGAGGCGATCCACGAGCTCGCGCCAGCTGTGGTAACGCGCATCGTATCGCGCCATCGCCGCCGGCGAACCGTCGCCGGCCTTTTCCGCCTTGATTTCGACGCGGCAGTACTCGCGATGCGCCGGCTTGCAGTGATAACACTCGAGATAGTTCTCGACCGTCAGCTTCCAGTTCGCGTGCACCGGATACACCTCGCGGTGCGCAACCCGTGCCTCGGCGGTGCCGTGCAATTCAAGAAATGGCTTGAGGCCGTCGGCCACGGCGTTGAAATCGGGGGCGTCGCCGTCGGCCAGGCACACAAAGACCAGACCTTCCAGTATCCTGACGTGACAGGGTTTGAGCGAGTAGCCGCCGGCATCGAAGTCGGCAGGCATGTGTGGCGCTCCCTTGAGCTTGCCGTCCAGCGCATAGCCCCAGCCGTGGTAGCGGCAGGTCAGGCTGCGCGCATTTCCCGTTTCGTGGATGAGCACCCGGCTGCCGCGGTGGCGGCACACGTTGAAGTGCGCGTGCACCTTGCCTGCTTCGCCGCGGACGATGATGATCGATTCACCCGCGATGTCGAACAGCACAAAGTCGCCTCTGTCCGGAATCTGCGATACGTGCGCCGCCAGTATCCACTGTCGGCTGATGATCCGCGCAAACTCGCGCCGAAAGATTTCCGTGTCGCAATAAAAAGCCTGGTCGAGCGAGAAGCCGGGCCTCTGCGCCTCGATGACTTCGTCTATCCAGCCGCCGTGCTCGCGCATCATTCCGCATCCGTTACAGGCGGTGCCAGTCGCGCATTATCTCACGCGCGGCGTTGTGGCCTGGAATTCCGGATACGCCGCCCCCGGGATGGGTGGACGAGCCGCACTGGTACAGGCCGTGGATCGGTGAGCGGTAATCGGAATAGTGCGGCGCCGGCCGCTGGAAGAACAACTGCTCGAGCGCGAGCTCGCCGTGAAAAATATGGCCGTGCGGGGAATTGATGATGCGCTCGATGTCGGGCGGCAGCAGCAACTGACTGTCTATGACGTCGTCGCTGAAGCCCGGTGCCACTTCGTCGATCGTGTCGAAAACCGTTTTGAGGAATGCGGGGCGCTCGTCCGCCCAGTCCTTGCCCTTGAGCGAGTACGGCGCATGCCCGCCGAACAGGTTGATGACGTGCTTACCGGGCGGGGCGAGCGTGTCGTCGAC
Organism: Woeseiaceae bacterium; assembly: GCA_041598995.1. Taxonomy (GTDB): domain Bacteria; phylum Pseudomonadota; class Gammaproteobacteria; order Steroidobacterales; family Woeseiaceae; genus SZUA-117. Next base: position 16,194 of record JBFHXJ010000069.1, read on the forward strand.
GGCGGTCGGCACGACTGCGGTGATGAACGGACGTCGCGAGTAATTTCCCTGACACGCATCCTCGTAGGCCGCCTGAAGGTAGTCGATATCCGGGCCGATATGCACGTAGTTCGGGCTCTCGAAGCCGCATTTCGCCGCATCGAAGGCACTGAATCGCGGCGCCGATTCGGCGGCCACGTTCACCTTGAACGCGGTCGAGAACGTCCGGTACTCTCGGATGTGCTTGAGAAAGTCCGCCGGCAGATGCTGTGGCTCGATCAATTGATCGAACAGCACCTTGCAGCTCGCATTCGAGACGACGGCTTTGGCGAGGAACTCGTCGCCGTTCGCCGTGGCGACCTTGACGACGCGATTATCCCTCACTTCGACATTTACGACGTCCGCGTCCGTCTTGATTTCCATGCCATGCCGCTTGCCGGATTCCGCGATGAGATCGGAGATCGTGCCCATGCCGCCGCGTATAAAGCCCCAGCCACCCGCGCCTTCGTGCTCACCCATGATGTGGTGCAAAACGACGTACGCGGAGCCCGGTGTCCGGGGCCCCGCGAACGTGCCGATAGAGCAGTAGTAGCCGAGCACGGCACGCGTGACCCCATGCTCGAACCAGCGCGCCAGGAAGTCGTCGGCGCTCATCGTCATCAGGTCGACGATGCGGTAGAACTTCTTGCCGATCTTGCGATACTTCCACGCGAACCGCGCGAGTTCCCTCAAACCTTTCAGGTCACGCCGCGACGGATCCACCGGCGTGTCGAGCAACAGTCTGCGCACGATGTCGGCCGACTCGTTCAGCCAGGCATCGAATTCCTCGTAGACGGCGCCGTCACGTTTCGAGAACCGGCCGAATTGCTCGGCAGTCTTTTTCGGATCGCCTGAAAATATGATGTAGTCGTCCCTGCCGACCGGGCAAAACATGTCGGTTGCCGGCAGCACGGTAAGGCCGAGTTCCCGCAATTCCAGGTCACGAATGACCTTGGGGTGCAGCAGGCTCATGACGTAGGAAAACGTCGAGGTCCTGAAGCCCGGCGCGAACTCCTCGGTGACGGCGGCTCCGCCGATCACGGTCCGACGCTCCAGCACCAGCGCCTTCTTGCCCGCGCGCGCGAGGTAAGCGCCGCAGGTCAGGCCATTATGGCCGCCGCCGATGATGACGACATCGTAACTGCGTACGCTCACCCCTCTGTCCTCTATCCGATTTACGCCGCCGCAGGCCTCGACAAGGCGAGTTTTCGCCGATGGTATGCGCGTCACGTTCGGGCTGGCAAGAGCCATGATTACTTTTTTCCCGGGTCGCGATTCGACTTGGCAGGGGTATCTGGCAAGATAGGAAACGGACACACGAGTCATCGAGCAATCCAGCAGGCATCACAGTGGCAAGCAGCAGAATCGACTGGGTGACCTTCGTCACCTGCCTCGCCCTCATCGTGGTTTCATGCACGTACCTGGCATGGGACCCGGAATCGAGCGGCGCCCTGTTGCAGTCCACCTATGACTACATTGCACGTGAGTTCGGTATCGTCTATTTGCTCGCCAGCGTCTCGGTCATCGGCTTTCTCGTCTGGCTTGCCGCCGGACGCTTCGGCCGCGTACGTCTCAGCAGCGGCGACGAGAAACCGGAGTTCAGCACCCTCAGCTGGGTCGCGATGCTGTTTTGCGCGGGTGTCGGGGCGGGGTTGCTCTACTGGTGCGCCGTCGAATGGGCTTACTACTACGAGTCACCGCCTTTCGGCGCCGCGCCACGAAGCCCCGCGGCCGCGGAATGGGCATCGACCTACGGTATGTATCACTGGGGATTGACCGCCTGGGCGTTCTATTGTCTGCCGACGATTGCGATCGCCTACCCGTACTACCGCAAGAATCTCAACTACCTGCGATTCAGCTTGAGCTGCAATTATTTCCTGACAGGTCGTGAGCAGGGCGCCCTCGCGCGCGGAATCGATCTGCTGTTCATGATCGCCATGATCGGTGGGGCGGCGACGTCGCTCGGTTTCACCGCGCCGATGATCGCTGCGCTCATCGCACGACTGCTGGACATGGAACCGGGCTTCGGGCTGCAAGTCGCCGTCATGCTTTTGTGTGCATCTCTTTTCGCTACGAGTGTATGGCTCGGCCTCAGAAAGGGCATACGCACCTTGAGCGACATCAATCTCGTGCTCGCCCTGGCACTCCTTGTATACATTCTTATCGTCGGTCCGACGGCGTTTCTGCTCAAGACGAGCCTGAACAGTGTCGGTTTGATGGCGACAAACTTCCTGCGTATGAATTTCTGGACGGATCCGTTTACAGAATCCGGTTTCGTGGAAGACTGGACGGTGTTTTACTGGGCATGGTGGATTGCCTATGGCCCTTACATGGGCCTGTTCGTGACACGGATCTCGCATGGACGGTCCATTCGCGAGGTGGTCGTCGGGATGACGGTCTTCGGCTCTCTCGGCTGCTGGCTGTTCTATATGGTCATCGGAAATTATTCGCTGTATCTCGAACTGGAGGGTCTTGCGAATATCACGTCGATACTGAAATCTTCCGGCCACAGCGCCGCGATTGTGGCGACATTCGACGAATTGCCGTTTGCGCCTGCCTTCATTGCCGTATTCAGCGTTATTGCGATCATATTTGCCGCTACGACCTATGATTCTGCATCCTATACACTGGCATCGGGTGCGACGCTTGATCTCCGAATCGGTGATGAACCCGCCCGCTGGCACAGAGTGTTCTGGGCATTCGCACTCGGGCTGTTGCCGATCGCCCTGATTTTCATCGGTGGCCTCAAGATCATGCAGGTGTCGCTGCTCATCGTGTCCGCACCGATCCTGATCGTCGGCGTCATCATGTCGGTTGCGCTCGTGAAATCGCTTCGAGCCGCGGGCGTCGAACCGGTGTCAGGCCAGTCCTAGGTAGTAAAGGGCGCTTTTTTGTTTTGACATCGCGGCTTGTATCGTATTGGAAGCGGACGTCCATTGCTCGACGAACACCTGTCCGTCGCTACGCATCGCGTTGTCAAACAAGTTCCCGGAACCTGCAGCCCGCTTCACAGGGTGAACTCCCGGTTCCGCAATTCTGCGCGACGAATTAGAATATCGCTTTCGTAAAGCGTGTTTGAACGGATCACCAGACATAATATGCGCGACACAAGATCGATCAGAGAGTTGATTGCCTGCCAGAAACCCGGCTGGTCGCTGGAGCAGCGGTTCTATACTGATCCGGAGATCTACGACCTCGAGCTGGAGCAGATCGTGACGCGCACGTGGATCCTGGCGGGACACCAGTCGCAACTGGCCGAACCCGGGGATTTCCGGGTTCTGAATGTTGCCAGCGAATCGGCCATCGTCGTCAGGGGCGTCGACGGCGAGATCCGGGGATTCGCCAATGTGTGCAGGCACCGGGGGTCGATCGTCTGTCTCGACGAGCGTGGCAATCAGCGCAAGTTCAGCTGTCCGTACCACGGCTGGGTGTATGACACGGCCGGCAAACTCATCGGCGCAAGAGACATGCCGGAAAGCTTCGACAGGGAAAAACACGGCTTGCATCGTTTGCCGGTGGAAATCGTTCACGGTCTGATTTTCATCAGCTTCTGCGAGAATCCGCCGTCGATCGACGCGGCGCGCCGCGACCTCAAAGAGCCGATGGCAATGTTCGACTTCGAAAACATGAAAGTAGCGGCGCAGAAGGTCTATCCAATCGATGCAAACTGGAAGCTGGCGGTCGAGAATTACCAGGAGTGCTATCACTGCGCACCGGCACACCCGGAATACGCAAAGATGCACACGCTGATGCTCAGCGGGAATCAGATCAACCGTGTGCAGGCGCACATGCGCGACAAGATGGGTGCCTGTGGCCTGAAGGAGGTCAGGTTCGACCGGATCTACGCGAAGGCGCCGCCCGGCGAGATCGGATATGCATACAGCCGAACGGCGCTTTTCGAGGGATACAAGACGGGCAGCAGGGACGGCGAGCCGGTCGCACCCTTACTCGGCAAGCTAACCGGCTACGACGGCGGTGCATCCGATTTCAATTTCGGACCGCTGAATTATTTTCTCGTCTACAGCGATCACGCGGTCGGCTACGTTTTCACGCCGGTTAATGACAAGAGCTGTCAGTGCGAGATCTACTGGCTCGTGCGCGGAGACGCAGTCGAAGGAAAGGATTATGACATCGATGAGCTTACGTGGTTATGGGACGTAACCACGGAGGCGGACAAGAAAATCATCGTCGACAACTGGAGAGGCATCAATTCCAGGTACTATCGGCCCGGCCCTTTTTCGAATATGGAGAGTCACGAACAGCAATTCGTGGACTGGGTGCTGCACGAATTGCGCCGCGCACCGAGGGTCTCGGCCTAGCATCGTCACGACGGAGACCGCCTGTTCGCGAACCAGGCGACCAGCACCCCGACACTCACGAACACGATGATCAGCGTCGCCAGAGCGTTGATGTCGGGCGACACGCCGAGTTTTACCTTGGAGAAGATCAACATCGGCAGAGTGCTGCCGCCGGGGCCCGATACAAAGGTCGCAATGACCAGGTCGTCGAGGGACAGCGTGAAGGCGAGGAGCCAGCCGGCGATCATCGCCGGCGCGATGAGTGGCAGGGTAATGTCGATCACCACGCGGAAAGGTCGTCCGCCGAGATCCATGGCTGCCTCCTCGAGTGATTCGTCCATTGTTGCGAGCCGTGACTGCACTATGACGGCGACGTAGGCCATGGCAAAGGTCGTGTGCGCAATCGTTATCGTGCTGAATCCGCGCTGTGCCGGCCAGCCGATGAGTTGCTGAAGGCTGACAAAAAGCAACAGTAGCGACAAGCCGGTGATGACTTCCGGCATCACGAGTGGTGAAATAATCATGCCGGTAAACAGCGTACGGCCGCGGAATCGCCCGAAACGTGCCAGCGCAATGCCGGCAAGTGTGCCGAGAATCGTCGCGGCGGTCGCAGCGATCAGCGCAATTCGCAGGCTCAGGAAAGCAGCCTGCAGTACTTCGTCGTTCCTGAAGAGCTCGCCATACCATCTCGTCGAGAACCCGCCCCATACCGTCGCCAGTCTCGAGTCGTTGAACGAATAAATGATCACCGATGCGAGTGGCACGTAAAGGAAGGCGTAGCCAAATGCCAGCACGGACAAAACGAAACGGGAACGTGAATTCACGAATTGTCCTCGATGCTCCTGGCCTGGTTGTGCTGAAGAAACGCGATCGGCACGACCAGCAACATGAGCAAGACGATCGCTACCGACGATGCCAGCGGCCAGTCCCGGTTGACAAAAAACTCGTCGAACAGCACTCGCCCGATCATCAACGCTTCCGGTCCGCCAAGAAGGTACGGAATGACGTATTCGCCTATGGCCGGGATGAATACCAGCAGGCAACCGGCGATTACACCTGGCCGGGCCAGCGGCCAGGTTATATCCCAGAAAGCCTGCGAGCGCGTCGCGCCCAGATCCTGCGCAGCGTCGACCAGATCGAGGTCCATATGCTCGAGGGAGGCATACAACGGCAGGATCATGAACGGCAGGTACGAGTAGACGAGACCGAGATAAATCGCGAAATCCGTGTACATGATAGGGATCGGTTGCTCGATAAATCCGATCCACATGAGGAGATTGTTGATTACACCGTAATTGTTCAGAAGCCCCATCCAGGCATAGACGCGCAGCAGGAAAGAAATCCAGAAGGGCAACACGATCAGCAGCAAGAGAATGCCGCGCGTTGCAGCGTCCGATCTGGCGATCCCGTATGCCATCGGGAAGCCGAGCAACAGGCACAGGATCGTCGCTCCCGTCGCCATGAAAAGCGATTTCAGATAGGTGATGGCATACAGCTTGTCCGTCAGCAGGAAGGTGAAGTTGTCAGTGGTGCCCTGAAAATCACCGGACTCATCGAACAGGGGCGTAAACGGCGGCATTGCGATGACCGGGTCGGAAAGGCTGATTTTGAGGATGATCGCAAAAGGCGCCAGGAAGAAAACCAGTAGCCAGAGATACGGGGCCGCAATCGTAAATCGCCGCCAGAGGGGATCTTGTGCTGTAGTCTGGCCTGCGCGCACGGCGATTCAGCTCACGAGCGTGATGGCGCTGTCAGGTTGCCAGGAAATGAAGACCTCGTCGTCCCATTCGAGTTGCCGTTCCGCCGATCGCTTGCGATTCTGTGCACTGA
>JBFHXJ010000070.1:0-22193 GCA_041598995.1 Woeseiaceae bacterium
CGGGTTTTTCGTTGCTCGCCGAGATCGAAATTCAGTTTCTTAGACGCCTTCGCCCTTTCGTTCAGCATCCACAGCGTGTGCGCAAGGTCGCCGATGAGCTCCACCTCCGGGTGGTAATGCGCATCGATCTCTGCGGCGAGAAAGTCGGCGTGAATGATTTTTTTGTTGCCTTCCGGGTTCCAGAGTTCCGGATGATACTCGACCATGTCGAAGCCGAGCGCGATGACGAGATCCGCGTCGTCGATCGCCAGCGACACGCGATCCTTGCTACCGAGACCTATCGTGTAGAGGCAATAGTCCGCATCCATGTCGACACATCCTTTTGCCATGAAAGTGCTGATCACGCCGATGCCGGTCTGCTCACAAAAGATGCGCAGCTGTTTGCTGGCGCGTTTACGTATGCAGCCGTTGCCGGCGAGAATCACCGGCCGCCTGGCGTTCTCGAGCATGGAAAAAGCGTGATCAACGATTTTGTCGTCAGGGACGGAACGCCGGAAACGCCGCGGTTTCATCGGTGCCTCGTCCGTGTCCTCACAGGCGATGTCCTCGGGCAGTTCGATGTGCACGGCGCCCGGCTTCTCGGTGCGGGCGATGCGCACCGCCTTGCGCACGATCTCCGGAATCGTGTCCGGATTCAGAATCGTCGTCGCCCATTTTGTCACCGGCTCGAACATGCTAACGACGTCCATGATCTGGTGCGACTCCTTGTGCAGGCGATCCGTCGATCCCTGTCCCGTCAAAACCAGCATCGGGGCGCGATCCATGTTCGAGTCGGCGACGCCAGTAATCAGGTTGGTGGCGCCGGGCCCGAGGGTGCCGAGGCAGCCGGCAGGGTTGCCGGTCAGGCGCCCGTAGATCTCCGCCATGAATGCGGCGCCCTGTTCGTGGCGCGTCAATACGAACTTGATCTTGTCCGACTGCTCTAATGACATCATGAAGTCGGCATTTTCTTCTCCCGGTACGCCGAAGATGTATTCGATGCCTTCCTCCTCGAGGCACTTGACGAGCAAATCGGATGCTTTCATGTTATTCCCCAACTTGTTTTTCTACGTGACCGGGTCTTGCACAGATTTGTTACCGTTTACATCAAATACTGCAGGAGCCACTGTTACCCATAGTTCTTTTGCATTGCTTGTGGTTATTTTGCGTTCCGTCCCGTACTTGCTTTTCTTGTTGCTTGCCGCTTGTTCGGACAACGCGCCGGATTGGGTCACCGTGCCCGGACGATGGTACACCCAGGCGGAGGTCGATTCCGGCGAACCGCTTTATCAGGCGCACTGCGCCGCCTGTCACGGCGCCGACGGGAGCGCCACGCCCGATTGGCGGACGCCCGATGCGGCAGGCAATTACCCGCCACCGCCTTTAAACGGCACGGCGCACACCTGGCACCATCCCCTCGCGGTGCTCGAGGACACGATCGCCTCGGGCGGCGTGCGCTTCGGCGGCGTGATGCCGGGGTTTGCAGCGGTACTGACACGGGACGAGCGGCTCGCGATCGTCGCCTGGCTGCAGAGCCTGTGGCCCGATGCGATTTACGAGCGCTGGCTGGAGATCGACCGGCGCAGCCGCGACTGACAGCCGGCACCCTTACCGCTCCCTTGAGCGAGCGGGAAAAAGTCATCGGAAATCATTGAAATCCCTGCAATCCGATCCATTGGAAAGCGGACTGCATCACAGCAGCGCACGCGGTCGCTCCCTACACTCAGCGCACGACATTCTGCCCGTCGTGGGGATCGATTATGTCAATCGGGGCAGCCCGGCGATCATTGCAGCAAAAGGTATCCATCACCTTGCTCACGGTGATGATCGCGCTGGCATTGTTGAGTTTCCTCGTTCTGCAGCAGGTTGTCGCGCCGGCTTTCGACGAGCTCGAGCGGCAGGACGCGGAGACCAACCTGGTGCGCGCCGTCAAGGCTATCTCCAACGATCTCGACAACCTGAGCGCGATTGTCGGCGACTGGGCCTTGTGGGACGACGCCTATGACTATGTCACCGGCGATTACCCGTATTTCGAGGAATCGAACCTCTCGCGGCCGACGCTTTCCAACCTGGACCTCGACTTGCTGGCGGTTTACGACGCCGACAAGACGCTGGTCTGGGGACAGGTTGCCGATGGCGAAGCCACGAGAGACATTGACATCCTCGGCATCCTGGATCCGGGCACCAGCACGGCCGCGCACCTCATCACGCACGGGGATCTCACGAAACACATAGACGGCCTGATCCGCACGGGCCTCGGGCCGATGCTGCTGAGTTCCTGGCCGATCGGTCGCAGTGACGGCACGGGACCGATCGCGGGCACGATGATCATGGGACAGCTGCTGGACGACTACCGGCAGCTGCGCCTGCGCGAGCGAACCGAGGTCATGCTCGAATGGCATCCGATCGATGACATCGATGATGTGTCGCAGACCTTGCCGGTGGCGCTGACGCATGCGGGCGGCGGCTCCATGAACCACGAGCTGATGAAAAACGAAATCGTCAGCCGCGGCATCCTCAGCGATCTTTTTGGTGCACCGCTCCTAATGCTCGTCGCAAAGACCCCGCGACAGATCTCCGCGCTCGGACAGAGCACCGTGAACGGCGCGCTCATCTTCCTCGCAGCCGCAGGATTCATCGTTGCGTCGGTTGCGTGGCTGATGCTGCGCAGTGTGATCGTGTTGCCTCTCGAAAAACTCGCACAACATATAACCGGGATGCGCAAAAGCGGAGACCTGACTAAGCGCATAGGTAAAACGCGCAGTGACGAGATCGGATCACTCGCCAACGAGTTCGACAAGCTGGCAGAAGAGCTGCACGAGGCGAGGAAGCTGCTGCTCGACCAGTCATTCAAGGCGGGCAAGGCGGACAACGCGGCAGAGGTCCTGCACAACATTCGCAACGCCATGACGCCGCTCATCAACAGCATCGACAGATTGACCAAAGAACTGAACGTAACGGACGGCCTCCGCGTCCGTCAGGCGGTCGAAGAGCTGGGCGGCGACGATTGCCCGCCCGAGCGCGCCGGCAAGCTGCTGCAGTATATCGAATCCGCGTTCGCCCACATCGAGGGAACGAACCGTCACGTCGGCGAAAATCTCGGCGTCGCATCGAAACAGGCTCGACAGGTCGAGGCAATCCTCACGGACCAGGAAAAGCACACGAAAGGTACGCCCATCGTCGAGGATCTCGTGCTGAACGACATTCTCGACGAAGCAATGCTCGTTATTCCTGCAGACGCATCGTCGGAAATCGAACTGGAACTTGTAAACGGCGTTGCTGAATATCGGGTGCGTGCACATCGTGTCGGATTGCTTCAGGTACTCGGCAACGTCTTGCTCAATGCTTACGAATCCATCGAAAGAAGCCAGTCCCAGCGCGGTCGGATCGAACTCTCGGCGGCAATAGAATCGTTCGACGACAAGTCGATGGTTCGCCTGACTGTCAGCGATACCGGGTGCGGCTTCGCCGACGACTTCAAGCAGAAGATGTTTCAGCGCGGGTATTCATCCAAACAGGGCCACCTGAGCGGCCTTGGATTGCACTGGTGCGCCAACGCGCTGGCCGCCATGGGCGGACGTATCCAGGCGGAAAGCGGCGGCCCTGGTCAGGGCGCTCATTTTCACGTGCTGTTACCCGCGGCACCTGGAGGTTAATTGTGAATACACAAGCCCAGGAAGATAACAGTATCCGGGTGCTGATTGCGGACGACGACGAGCACATTCTCAAATGTTACCGGGAAGCATTCGGCGAGAGCGACGCTAGCGCAACTCTGAAGGCGCTGGATGCACTGGACGCGGAACTCTTCGACTCTGACACTGATATCGAGGATCTTCCGAGATTCAGTATCGTCGCCTGCAATCAGGGTGATGATGCGATCAATCTCGCCAGGGAAGCGGCGAACGACGGCAATCCGTTCGACGTCGTGATCCTGGATGTGCGCATGCCGCCGGGTATCGACGGCGTCGAAGCCGGCAGCCAGATTCGCAAACTCGATCCCGATGTCGAAATCGTTTTCGTCACCGGATATTCGGACGTACCGCGCGAGGAACTCGAGCGGCGGGTGCCGCCGCCCATGCGGCTGCATTATTTCAACAAGCCCATTTCCTTCATGAAGCTGGCCGAAGACGTGGCCAACATCGTCAAGGAACACTAACTGGAACCCGGCGGTGGACAAGAAGGAAGAGACCTCTGTCAATCGCATCCTCGTCGTCGACGACGACGCGGTGATCATCGGCGAATACGTGCGCTGCCTGGGAGAGAATTTCGAACCGGACAAGGCGACGTCGACCCTGGGCGATCTCGAGAAGGTCCTTTTTGGCGAAGATACGGACGAGAGAGGTGCCGCGCGCTTCCACGTCCGGTCCTGCCAGCAGGGCGATGCCGCTGTCGCCTCGGTGCAAAACGCGGTCGATGCCGGCGAGCCGTACTCCATCGTGTTCCTGGACATTCACATGCCTCCCGGGATCGACGGCATAAAGGCAGCGAAACTGATTCGCGAAATCGATCCGAACGTCAATATCGTCATCGTGACAGGCTCGATGAGTCTGAGCCCGGAAAACCTCGGCACCGAGATCCCGCCAGCCGATCGCATCTTCTTTTTTAAGAAGCCTTTTCACGCAGTGGAATGTCGCCAGCTCGCAGCGGCGCTGTGCGGTAAATGGCACGCCGATCTCGCGCTACGGCGTGCCAACGACGTCCTCGAGCAACGCGTCAGGGATCGCACCGAGGCCCTGCACAAGCTCGCCTATTTCGATCCCGTAACCAACCTGCCGAATCGCTTGAAGCTCGTCGACGAGCTACAGGGGCTGATCGAAAAATCCGCGCGCTCCGGCGCCGACACCGCAGTCGTGCTGCTCGACCTGGAGCGTTTCAGTTTCCTGAACGAGACGATGGGCTATGACTCCGGTACGGAGTTGCTGAATGCGGTCGGTCGCAGGCTCGAGAAACTCTTTCTCGATCTTGACGACGAGCATCAGGGAGTGATCGGCAGGTTCGGTGCCGACGAGTTCGCCTGCCTGATCGCCGGGATCCAGGACAGGGAGCAACTCGAGGCAATCGTCGAGTCGATCATCGCGAACGTAGAGGATCCATTCCTGGTGGATGGACGCGACATATTCCTGAAAGCGAGCATCGGCGTCGCCAGGCACCCGCTGCACGGGGACGACGCAAAGTCGGTGTTTCGTGCTGCCGAAGCCGCGCTGCACCGGTCGATGCGCAAGCTGCAGGGGCGCGTGACTTACTATCACCGGGAAATGTTGCACCGGGCACAATCCCGGTTCGACATGGAAGCGGAACTCAGGCGGGCCATGGACGACGGCCATATCGTGACCTGGTTCCAGCCGCAGCTTTGCCTCAAGTCGGGCAAGATCGCCGGCGTGGAAGCGCTCGCGCGCTGGGTACGCCCCGACGGCACGGTCGTGCCGCCGGCGGAGTTCGTCCCGTTGAGCGAGGAAATGGGTATCTCCGACATCCTGTTCGAGTCGGTCATGCGCTACGTATGTAGCGCAGTTGCCCGCTGGCAGGCCGACTCACATTGGGACATACCGGTCAGCGTCAATCTGTCTGCACACCAGCTCCGTAACCACAAGCTCGTCGAGGTCATCAAAGCGATACTTCATAAGAAGAAGGTGGAGCAGAGGCTGATCAATCTCGAACTGACGGAAACCGCGCTGCTTGAGGATTTGACGATCGCACGACCGTTGCTGATGGACCTGTCGTTCTTCGGCGTAGGCATCCACATCGACGACTTCGGCACCGGTTATTCGTCGTTGAGTTATCTGGCGGAATTACCCGTGCAGACACTGAAGATCGATCGCTCGTTCGTCGAACGGTTGACGGAATCCACCAACAACGCAAGAGTCGTGCAGGCGATCATCGCGCTCGGCAAGGCGATGGAGTTAAGCGTCATCGCGGAAGGCGTGGAGACCGAACAGCAACTGATGCTCGTGCACACCTTCGGCTGTGATCTTGCGCAAGGATATTTCATCGGCAAGCCGATGCAGGAACAGGCGTTTCTCGACTGGGTTCACGCCGTCGACCAGACGACGAATGATCTGCAGGTGCTGCCGGAGTTGACGCGGCTCAAGGCCTGACGGCCGTTATTTCGCCATCCCCGCTTCCGCCAGCAGGGTGACGAGGCCTATCTGGATACCGACATGTCCGTCGGCGTTTTGCCACCATTCGTCAGGTGCATGTGAATTTCCACTGATGCCGCCGCGGCTCAGCGTGACCGCCGGGATGCCTTTGGACAACGGCAGGTTCGAGTCGGTCGAGGAGACGCGCAGGACCGGCTCGATGCCGAAGGATCGAGTTGCGGCGAGCGCCCGTTGCACGACCGGCGACTCATCGTCGCCTGCAGCGGCAGGTCGGGTGCCGACGCGTTCGATGTCCACCGTGAGCTCCGGTCCGTCGAGTCTCGCTGCATTTTCCTCCTGTAACGCCTGCTCGATGGCGGCGTGCAACACGGCGTCGATGGCATCGAGCTTTTCCTGGCTTCCGGAACGCATGTCGACCTCCATCCAGGATTCGAATGCGATCGAATTGATCGACGTGCCACCGCCGATGCGGCCGACGTTGTAACTGGTCTTTTCGCCGACGGACGTCACGCGCGGCGCATTCCCGACGAAAATCGCGATGGCGCGCCCCAGCGCGTGGTGCGGGCTCGCGAGCCCGAATGCGCCCCAGGAATGCCCGCCGGGTCCGTGGAACGTGATTCGATAGCGGTGCGAACCGACGCCGCCATAGACGATGCGGTCCGACTCACCGCCGTCGACCGCGATTAACGTATCGATGTTTTCTGCGCCGTCACGAAACAGGTGCTTCATTCCACGCAGGTCGCCGAGACCCTCCTCGCCGACATTGCCGATGAAAAGGACATCGGCGTCCGTCTCGATCCCGGTTTCCTGGAGTGCACGCAAGACGCCGAGCACCGTCACGAGTCCGCGCGTATTGTCGCCGATCCCCGGGGCATACATTTTCTCGTCGTCGAAGCGCACCGTTACGTCGGTCTCCGGCGGAAAAACCGTATCCAGGTGAGCACTGTAGGCGACGACACGATCTCCGTGCCTGCCCCGACGCCGGCCGATCGCATTGCCGACGTCGTCGATCCTGACGTCGGTCAAACCGGCCTCAACTAGCATGTCGGCAAATCTCCGCGCGCGTTTTTCCTCACCGAACGGCGGCGCGGGAATCTCGGTCAGTTCGATAAGATCGCGCCGCAACTGCGCGTCGATTGCGACGATGTGATCCAATGCTGCCTGCACTTTCGGGTTATTCCTGATAACCGCTATTTCATGCTTGTAGATCGCATCGATATCCGGCCTTGGCTTGTCCTCTGCGGCAAATGCGAACGGCATTGCGAGAAGTGTTACCGCTATAATCCGGTACGGCCGATTTTTCTGCGCCGATACCATCATTCAGTCTGCAGCCGATAAATCCACGTAGCCGACACCGCGGCGAAACTCGATTCGCGTGCCGTAAGGCGTCGACAATTCCTGCAAATTGGCGATGATGTCTTGCGCCAGCTCCCGGTTTGCCAGCAACGGCCGGCCGCGCAACTGGCGCGGCGCACCGTAGGCGAGATTGATCGGATAAAGCGCAAGTTCGGCCAATGTTCCGCCGCGAAACGTCGGCACCGCTATAACCGATTCCCAGTTCCCCTTCAGGACCGGGAATCCCGTCGTGTCATTCTGGTAGCGCGCGTCGTTGAAATCGGCGACGTGTGCATCGTCGGCGAGATCGTAGCGCGCGTAATTCTCGTAAGGCAGTCTCAGGAGCGTTTCGTTCTGGAAAATGAAATTGCCGAGACTGTAGAGAATCGGCTTGCCCCGATAGATCTCGATACCGCGAAGCACATGCGGACCGTGTCCGACAAAAACGTCTGCACCGGCTTCGATCATCGCCCGCGCAAAGACATGCAGGAAATCCGGCGACAACTCCCGGCGGCCGGCATATTCGTGAGCATGTATGGTCACGACGGTAAAATCCGCGACGCGGCTTGCATTGTTGACGACCGCCGTAATCTCCTGCACATCGTCCTCATTCACCTGCAGGCGGATAACGTGCTGCTCGCCGATTGCGAAATTCCTGCCGAACATCTCCATCTCGCCGGGCTTGTCCGTGTCGGTTCCCCGCGGGTTGCCGTCCTGGTCCGTGAACTCGCCCAGCGATTCGCCGGTGCGGCGGAGGGCGTCGAATTCGGCTTGCGGCATCACGTACGTCGTCTCGTAACGCAGGGGATTCAAACCGGGTCTCGCGGGAACGTCGTCCCTCGAGCGGCCCGCTCGCATGTGATCGGCGAAGCTCGAAGAGACGGAGATCAGCGCAACCCTGGCCTTCGCGGTTTCCAGGAACTTCGCCTCACGGGCCTCGGCGAGGCTGTCACCGACACCGGCCTGGACAATACCGGCTTGTGCCACGTACTGGGTCGTCAGCTGCATGCCGCGCACGCCGTAGTCGCCGGTGTGATTGTTCGCGCGTGAAACCATGTCGAATCCTGCCCAGGCGAGGTCATCGGCAAGCGCCGGATCGGCGCGCATCCAGGTGCCGCCACTCTCCGCCATCGGGTACGGCTCGTAATCGTGGAACAGCATCTCGAGATTCGTGAACGCGACGTCGGCGGAGCGAATCAACTCGATCATCCGCAGGTATTCCGGCTCGTCGTAGACCGAGAGCTTCCTCGTAATGATGGAATCTCCGGTGAGGGCCATGGCGAACGGTTCAGCGGCCGTTCGGTGTTGTGCGAGACTCGTCGCAGGCACGGCGCAGGCAAAGAGCAAGATCAAAGAGGCGAAAGGCCTGAGCATTTGGGTCTCCCGTAATGGCAGGTGAGCAGTGATTCCGGGGACAGTTTACTTATTTGACAGGGCATCGCATTATCCGAATGATCCCGGGGCGGAATTAGTAAACAGTCCCCGCAGTTCGATTGTCTCTTTATCGGGGGAGCTCAATGATTGACCGCTACGCGGCGCTGTTCGCTGCACTACTTCTTGCCGGCACCTGCGGCGCGAATGCACAGGAAACGAAGCAGATACTCGATTTCGTCGACGGGCGCTACGAGGCGACGGCCGACATGGCGCGCAGGCTTTGGGAATTCGCCGAGGTCGGCTACCAGGAGACGAGGAGCAGCACCCTGATTCAGCAGGCGCTCGATGCCGAAGGCTTCGAGATCGAGGCAGGCGTAGCCGGCATTCCGACCGCGTTCGTTGCGAGCTTTGGCAGCGGCGAGCCCGTCATTGCGATCCTGGCCGAGTTCGATGCGTTGCCCGGCATCAACCAGGATGCCGTGCCGTCAAGGTCGCCGATAGAAGGCAAGTCGGCGGGGCATGCCTGCGGCCATAACCTGTTCGGCGCAGGCTCGACCGGCGCCGCAATCGCCGTCAAACACTGGCTCGAGGAAACCGGTACGCCGGGGACGATCAGGCTTTACGGCACGCCGGCCGAGGAAGGCGGCAGCGGCAAGGTCTACATCGTGCGCGATGGGCGCTTCGACGACGTCGACATCGTATTGCACTGGCATGCGGGTGACCGCAATTCCGCCGAGGCGCGGACCTCGCTTGCCAATCGCTCCGCGAAGTTCCGGTTCAAGGGACTGTCAGCGCATGCGGCGGGTGCGCCGGAAAAGGCGCGTTCGGCCCTGGACGGTGTCGAAGCCATGAATCACATGGTGAACCTGATGCGCGAGCACGTGCCGCAGGAAACCCGCATACACTACGTGATTACCGCCGGCGGCAATGCGCCAAACGTCGTGCCGGACTTCGCAGAAGTTTTTTATTACGTGCGAAATCCCGAAGCACAGGTCGTCAAGGAAATGTGGACGCGTCTCGAGGCCGAGGCGCTGGGTGCTGCCCAGGGAACCGGGACTGAAGTCGAATGGGAAATCATTCACGGCAATCATCCGGTGCTGGTCAATGAGACGCTCGCACGCATGATGGACGAAAAGCTGCGCATCGTCGGCGGTATCAGCTACACGGAGCGCGAACAGCAGTTTGCAGAGGAAATATACGCCACGCTGAACAAGCCGGAACTGCCGCTCGGCAGTCAAAAAGAGATACAGCCGTTCGAAGCGACACTCGGCTATGGATCGACGGATGTCGGCGACGTGTCGATGACGGTGCCGACAGTGGGTTTGCGGGTAGCAACCTGGGTGCCGGGAACCTCGGCGCACAGCTGGCAGTCGACCGCCGCAAGCGGCATGACGATCGGTTTCAAGGGCGCGCAGGTGGCCGCAAAGACGCTGACGCTCGCCGCCATCGAGCTGTTCGAAAACGCGGACCTGCGCGCGCAGGCTACGGTAGAATTTCATGAGCGGCGCGGCGCGGACTTCAGCTACGAGGCTTTGCTCGGCAATCGCGCACCGCCGCTCGATTATCGCCATTGATGCGGTCGCCTCGATCGTGTTGTTAGTTTGCAACACGATGCCCGCTACACGCTGTTTTTAAACGCATAAGCGGGCAATTGATTTCGCTTGAAATCAATTCGCGTCACATCGTGAAATCCTCGCGGGCATCATGCCAAATTGTTGATTGACAACCCTTAATTCCGCGCATACATTTGCCCCCATCCGGGACAAAATACGTAGAACTACGTACTAAAGTATCTGAGAACTAGTTAGGAATACGTACAGTTCCGGGAAAGACAGCGGGTGCGATCGGCGCATCCGGCAAGGGCGGGAAAAGTTACTTAAAACCAACACCAGTGGAAATGCGCGCACGGCGTTGCGTTTTCGCGCTCATCTAACGATTCGGGGGAATCAAATGGCAAACAATACATTCAAGATGACCGCTTTGTCCGCGGGCGTTGCCATGGCGCTTGGCACTTCGCCACCGGTACTTGCTCAGCAAGAGGCGGTCGAAGAGATCGTCGTCACGGGCTCGCACATTCGGCGCACCGAATATGAGGGCAGGGCGCCGATCCAGATAGTGGGGGCTGAGGATATCGAGCTGATCGGTGCCGCACAGCCCGTGGAAGTGCTCAAGGAATTGACGGTCAACAGCGGCTCGCAATTCTACAACGAGACCAATGACCGGGCCGGCGTGTCGCAATTCAACATTCGCAATCTCGGCCTCGGCTCGACCCTGACACTGATTAACGGCAAGCGTGGCGGAATCGCGGCGGTTGCCGATGCGACCGGCACCGACTTCGTCGACATCAACCAGTTCCCGCTGGCGATGATCGAGCGCATTGAAGTCCTGACCAACGGTGCCTCCGCGACTTACGGATCGCAAGCGGTTGCGGGCGTCGCGAACATCATTACGCGCAAAGGCTTCGAGGGACTCGAGATCTCCGGCGGCTATTCGACTGCTGAAATCGACGCCTGGTACCTGAACCTGGCGGCCGGTGCGCAGTTCGATCGCGGCGGCTTCAATATCTACGCGACTTACTACGAGCAGGACCATATTGACCGGACGGAATTCGACTGGCTGGACAGCCGCCTGAACGGTGGCGGCGATCAGCGTCGATCTTCTTTCCTGTCCGGCACCGGTTCTCCGGGTTCTTACGAGCGTGCAATACTCAATGCGGATGGCGAAGCGCAGTCCGTTCCGAGTGCTAACCGCGAGCCGGACCCGGACTGCGAGGCCGCGGGTGGCGTGATTGGCGACCCGGCCATTCTCAGCTCGAACACCTGCCGCTATAACTTCGCGGACCAGGTATCGGTTATCTCGGCGGAGCAAAGGGCGCAGGTATTCACCGAGTTCGACTGGGAAGTGACAGAGGGCGTGAAGTATTACGCCGAAGCCAGTTTTTCCGCCAACCAGATCGAGCGCGACCTCGGCGGCCAGTTGCTGGCGACGGGCAAGGCGGTTAACGGCGGTGTCACGATTCTGCCCAGTCATCCGTTCAACTTCTTCGTCGAGGATCCGGCCGATCCTGAGGGGCTAATCTATATCGGGCCGGCAAACTGGGATCCGGCAATCCATTGTACCGATGCTACTTCCAGTCCAACGTGCCAGTTCCAGACGGCGACGCTGCGCGGTATCCACCGTCCGCTGGGTCCGGACATCACCAATACGGCGTTGACGGAGCAGGACAAACGGGAGCTGGACTACACGCGCGTCATGCAGGGCGTCGAGATCGACCTGCCGGGTGACTGGTTCCTCGATGTCTCGTACATGTGGGCCAAGGCGCAGCGCACGGTCGTTGACCCGAGCGGCATCCGCTCGGATCTCTATCAGCAGCTGGTTCGCGACGGCACCTGGAACCCGTTTGGCACGCGCCTCGCCGATCCGGGGCTGGTGTCGCCCAAGGATATAGCGGATACGTCGAATTGCTTCAATATCGACGCGGGCGCCTGCACGGCGGGTAATTCGAATAGCGTCAGGCGCCAATGGAACGGTTACCAGGTTGATCATGCGACGGCTTCGGAGAAAGTTTTCGACGTCGTCGCGTCGGGCGAAATTTTCGAGACCGGATTCGGCACGGTGGCGGCGGCCGTCGGCGGCCAGTTTCGGGATGTCGAATATATATTTAATCCCGATTCTCTCAGTTCAGCTAATGAGGATGGCCAGGACAGCACCACGACTCGGATCCGGGGACGTCAGGACGTCATCGCATTCTTCGGCGAAGTAGTGGTGCCGATCTACGATGCCGCCGAGGTCCAGCTCGCCGTCCGCAACGAGGATTATGGCGGGGGCGTGTCGACGACCGACCCGAAATTCTCATTCGAGTGGGGCATTAACGAAATGATCGGTGTCCGCGGATCATGGGGCACCTCGTTCCAGGCGCCGACCGTTCGCCAGAGAGCGCAGGCGACCTCGTCGGCCTTCATCGACGATCCCGCGTCGGCGACCGGCCCGGGTGGCAGCTTCATCTGTAACGATACCGGGGTGACCAATAATATTTCCGTCGTCGTCGAGGGTGCACCGGGACTGACGCCGCAGGAGGCGGACAACTTCAACTTCGGCGTCGTGTTCCAGACCGATAACTTCAGGGCCAGCATCGACTACTTCAATTTCGATTATTCGGGACTGATTGCAGAAGAGGCCGGCGCCCAGGCTATCGTGTCGGCACAGTGTCCTAACGGTGACGACATGTCGCCAATCGTGCCTGACCCCAGGGTCACCCGTGACGCGACCGGCCAGGTGCGCGAAGTCAGGTCGCAGTTCGTCAATATCGGCAAAGTCGAGACGGACGGCATCGATGTCAATGCCGATTACACCTTTGAAGTGGGTAACGGTTCGCTGGTTCTTGATGTCGCAGCAACTTTCCTGATGGGCTTCGATGTCGATACCGATGGTGACGGTGTCACCGACTTTGACGGTGCCGGAAACAGGAACTTCACGATCAGCAACAGCTTCAACACCATGCCCGAGATCCGTGCGAACGCCGCTGCCACCTGGTTCACGGGCAACCATACGGCACGGTTGGGAGTGAATTACATCGACAGTTACAAGAATGACCAGGGCTTCGACAGAGAGATGGACTCCTGGACGACGCTCGATGCGATGTATGCGTATACCTTCTCCGGACTGTTCGGCGACGGTGATACGACGCTTGCGGTCGGTGTTAACAATCTCACGGACGAGGATCCGCCGGGACTGATATCCAACTTTGCAGACGGTACACCACAGCAGCGATTCAATTCGGATGGGACTTACAATCGCGGCTTGTACAACCGTCCGGGATATGACGACAAGGCGGGTCACGACATCCGTGGGCGGATCGTGTACGCGCGATTCAAGCACGAGTTCTGAGCTTGACCAGAGGCAGGCGATCAGAGGGGCTTCGGCCCCTCTTTTCCTTTGAGGGTCCGATCGGGTGGCAGATGATTGTTACAAGCTGAGTTTCACAGCATCGAGTGTCCTGATGCTGGTCAGTCTTCCAGTCATGGCGCAGGACGTGACGCAGGCCGAGCTCGCCGAATGTGCAGCGAAGGCGACCGCCGCAGATAAGCTGGCCTGCTACGAGGCGCTGACCGTCGTCACTGCCGAGGCGCCGGTCGAGCCCGAGGCCGCCTCACCGGATCCGGCCGCGCAGGCGCCTTCCGAAACAGAAACGAAGGCGGAGGTTGCTGCTGACGTCCCGGCCGAATCGGTCCGGACGCCGGATCAGACCGTCATCGAACCGGCGGCGGCGACATCTGTTACCGGGGCGCCGCCTGCCAAATTGCGGGCAGCTCCTGCGCGGGCTGCAGTTGAGCCGGCATCGGCGCCGCCCGCGGCCGTCGAGTCGCGCTCGGCCGTGCCCGACGATCTCGGGATGGAGCACCTGGACCACGAGCAAGAGAAGACCGAGCCGGTTGCCGTGACGGCGACGGTCAGCGAGGTGACCGAGAGCCACACCGGCAGGCTGTACTTCCATTTCTCCAATGGCCAGGTCTGGCGGCAGGTCGAGCCGCGACGCTTCCGCTATCCGACGGACCCGCCATTCGAGGTGACGATTTCTCAAGGCCTGATGGGTGATTACCGCTTACGTGTCGGTGGCGAAGGACCAATGACGCGCATTCGCCGGGTAGAATGACGACTTCACCATTCCGACACGCAAATCGCTCGACACATGGACCAAGCCCCCGAATCCGACATCAGGAAAAGCCTGACCGCGATGTTCGGCACGCCGTTTCTGAGTTACCAGTGGCCGGACAGCGACGAGCTGAATCGAGAACTTAGCGCACTGGTGCTGGCCGAGGAGGCGAGCGACGACAAGGGGCGCGGTATCCGTTCCAATGCCGGCGGCTGGCAGTCCAGGGGCAATCTCCTGATGCGTTCCGAGCCCTGTATTGTCGAACTCAAACGCCGCGTCGAAACGACCGTGTTCGAGGTGCTCGGCGCCATCGTGCGCCAGGATGGCACCGAGCGCACGTTCACCCTGCTTTACGACTCCTGGGCCAACGTCTGCCGCAGCGGCAATTACAATGTCGTGCACACGCATCCGAACGCCATGTGGTCGCTGGTCTATTACGTATCGGCGGGTGAGCCGGATTCTTCGGTGCCATATTCGGGCTCGCTCGAGCTTCTCGACCCGCGGGAATCCGCGAATTACATCCAGGTACCGAACACGATCCTCGATGCGCGCATGTTCATTGAAAACCGGCCCGGACGGATGGTCCTGTTCCCGAGCTGGGTCAAGCACATGGTGCATCCGTTCGTCGGTAGCGGCGTGCGCATCTCGATCGCGATCAACGTCAATGTGATCGAACAATCACCGGCCAGCAAACCCGACGGATACCGTGCAGCGGAATAGGGGGCGTGCCTGGAGGCAGCCACCGGACGTGCATCGGGGGTTCATCAGCGGGCTGGCGCTCGCGGCCTGCTCCCTGCTGCTGTCAAATGCTGCGCCGGTCCGCGCGCAGGGCGGCGACGATGAAATCGAGGAAATCCAGGTCACCGCGACCCGCCGACCGGCACGGGCAGAGAGCGTGTCGGCGGCGCTGACCTTCATCGGCAGCGACAAGATACAGCGTGGCAAACTGGCAACCGATGCGTTATTCATGGAACCCGGCGTTTTCCTGCAGCAGACGACGCCCGGGCAGGGAGCCGTGGTCGTTCGTGGTCTCAAAGGCTCCGAAGTCCTGCACCTCGTCGACGGTTTTCGCCTGAACAACGCGATCTTTCGCAATGCGCCAACGCAATACCTCGCGCTGGTCGCGCCGGGCAGCGCAGAACGAATCGAGGTGGTGCGCGGCGCTCCGGCCTCGCTTTATGGCAGCGATGCGGTCGGCGGTGTCGTGCAGGTTCTGTCACGCATACCCTCATTCGACAGCGCCGCCTCGAGGGGTGAGGCATATCTCGCATACGATTCCGCCGACCTCGGCAAGCTCATCCGTGCCACCCATGAATTCGGCAATGAGCGGCTGGCGAGCCTATTGAGCGCCGAGTATCTCGACACCGGCAATCGCCGCATCGGCGGCAGCCAGCGCATCACACCGAGCGCCTACCAATCGAAAGGCGCGCGATTCGCGATCTCGGCAACGCCGAACGAAGATGAGAGCTGGCTGATCGACTTCCAGGTCGCGCGCCAACCGTCGACGCCGCGCGTCGACGAGCTCGTGCCGGGTTTCGGGCAAACGGAACCATCGTCGGAAGAATTTCTTTTCATGCCCAACGACCGCATCTTCACACACCTGCGTCATGCACGGAAAAACGGGTTGTGGACGGCCGACTGGTCATTCGATGCCGGCTGGCAGCGAATCGTCGATGACCGTGTCACGAGAAACTTCGGGTCACCAGTACGGCGGCACGAGGAAAACAGCAGCGACCTTTTCGGTATTACGGTGAGCGCGTCGAAAGAGGTGGAGAGTGGTTCATGGATCGTCGGCGTCGACTATTATCACGACCGGGTCGAGAGCCGGCGTATCGAAGAGGACGTCCCGAGCGGACGGGCGCAGGCAGTCCAGTCCCGCTTCCCGGACGGATCGACGGTCGATCATTTTGCTGTGTACGGTAACGCCCTGCGCAACGTCGGAGACCGGCACTCGATATTGGGAGGGTTACGGTTCAGCGTGATTGAAACGGATCTCGGCGTGTCATCGACAGAGCAGGGCGACGTCAGTGCCGATGTCGGCTGGCTGTTCGACGTGACGGCCCAAACGCAACTGACGTCGAACATCGGTTACGGATTTCGGGCGCCAAACGTGTTTGATCTTGGCACGCTCGGCGAGCGACCGGGTAATCGCTTCAATATCCCGAACACCGATCTGGAATCCGAGCACATCACGCAGTTCGACGTCGGGCTGCGGCACCATTCTGACGACTGGGACTTCGAAATCATTTTGTTCACGCTGCATTACACGGATCGAATCGCATCCGTGCTGACTGGTATGGTGACGCCGGACGGCAGGGACGTCGTGCAAAGCCGGAACGTATCGAGCGCGGACATTCGTGGCGTCGAGGGATTCATGCACCTGGTACTTTCGCCAGTCCTGAGTGCCGATCTGATTGTCAACTATGTGCACGGGGAGCAGACGGAGAACGATGGCACCGAAAATCCGGCGGATCGCATACCGCCGTTCAACGGCCGTTTTTCGTTCCGCTATCAGGCCACCAGCAGTTTATTGATCGAGCCTTACCTGCAGTTCGCCGGTCGGCAACATCGCCTCAGTCCGCGCGATGCGCAGGACGTGCGTATCAACCCAGCCGGTACGCCGGGCTGGGTGACCGCAAACGTTGCGCTAACGTGGCAGCCGTCCGCGAGACTCCACGCGACGGCGCGGCTGGAGAACATCTTCGACAAGCGCTACCGCATCCACGGATCGGGGATCGATGCGACTGGCTGGAACCTGCTGCTTGGGCTGCAGTTATTCTGGTAGCCAGACCTCAATCCGGCAGAGCATACGCGATCAGGTAGTCGCCGGTGGTCGTTCCCATCCTGCTATGACCGCCGGCGGCAATCACCACGTACTGCTTGCCGGTTTCTTCAAGGTAATAGGTCATCGGCGTTGCCTGGCCGCCCGCCGGCAGGCGTTGCTCCCACAGCTTGTTCCCGTTGTCGACGTCGAACGCGCGCAGGTAATCGTCCATGACCGCAGCAATGAATATCAAGCCACCCGCAGTGACGATAGGCCCGCCTATCCCCGGCATGCCGAGCTCGAGATTCGGCACGATCGCCGGAGCGATATCCTGCAACGTGCCCATCGATTGCTTCCAGTTGATGACGCCCCGCGTCATGTCGATCGCGAATAGCGTGCCCCAGGGTGGCTTGGTGCAGGGAACGTCGAGCGGTGAACGTAACAGCGTCCGCCGCATGCCATATGGCGTTCCCCGCTGCCGGGCAAATTCATAATCCGAATATTTGCCGGACTCGTAGACGTCCAGGAGATCGTCACGAGGGATGAGGGCGACCTCCATCGGCAGGTCCAGCGAGAACACGACCGCCACCTGGTTGACCGGCTCGAATGCGATACCGCCCCAGTTGATGCCTCCGGCATAGCCGGGCAACAGAATCGTTCCTTCGAAACTCGGTGGCGTGTAAATGCCTTCCGAGCGCATGCCGCGCATTTTCTTGCGGCAGGAACGCTTGTCGAAGAACAGCATGCCCCATGCGTCGTCTTCGGTAACCGCTTCATGACGCGACAACGGCGGCGGCGCCACCGGAAACGGCTGTGTCGCTGACAGGTGTTCACCCGGCACGCCGCCCTGAGGAACCGGCCGCTGTTCGATGTCGAAGATGGGTTCCCCGGTTTCACGATTGAAACTGAAGATGAGGCCGGTCTTGGTTCCCTGCAAGACGGCAGGAATGATTTCGCCGTCATGCAACAATTCGACCAGCGTGGGTTGTGCGGCAAGATCGTAGTCCCAGAGATCGTGATGGATCAGCTGCCGGTACCAGGCGACCTCACCGCTTTCGGCACGCAGCGCGACCAGCGAGTTCGCATAGACGTTGTCACCTTCGCGCTCGCCGCCGTAAAAATCCGGGCTTGCCGATCCCGTCGGCACATACACCAGCCCGCGCTCGGTATCCGCCGCCAACGGCGCCCAGGCATTGGCCGAGCCGTTCTTCGCCGCTTCCTCGGGGACCCAGCCGGCATAAGCCGGATCGTCGCCGTGTCGCGGAATCGGATCCCAGCGCCAGCGTTCCTCGCCGGTTCGGGCATCGATACCGCGCACGATGCCGAGTTCCGACTCGACCCTTTGGTTGTCTCCGATGGCAGATCCGATGACGAGAGTATCGCCGACGACCACGGGAGGTGACGTCACCGTATAAATGACCCATTCTTCCTTCTGCGCACGAACATCACGGTCGAGATAGATCTCGCCTTGCTCGCCGAAATCTGCACATGGATTTCCGGTGATTCCGTCCAGGGCGATCAGGCGCGCATCCAGGGTGCCGACGAAGATGCGATGACGGCAGGGAGAGCCGGCGATCGCAGTCGGATCGATCCACGAGGTGACGCCGCGGTTGGCGATTTCCGCATGCGGCCTGGAGCGGTCGATTTGCGGATCGTAGCGCCATATCTCTTCGCCTGATGCGGGGTCCAGTGCGAACACGATCGCGCTGCCGGTGGGGAAATACAGCCTGCCTTCGACGAGGATGGCGTTTGCCTGGAATGCAAACGGCTCGCGGTGACCCTGGCCGAGCTCTCCGCTGCGATGGCGCCATATCTCCTCGAGGTTTTCGACATTGTCTCGATCGATCTGCTCGAGCGAGGAGTACTGCATGCCGTGCTGGCTGCCGCCATAGTGATGCCAGCCCGTATGGTCTTGCCCCGATGCGAGAGACGGCAGAGACAGGAGGGAGAAGAACAGGGTCGCGGTCATGGGATGGCGCATGGTTGGTACTTCCTGGACAGCACGGTCTGCACGAATTGGGCCACAGCCGGCGAGCCGCGGCAATACGCCTGTCGGGCCGTCCCACTTGAGAACATACTATATAAGTATTGACATAGAGTATCGGATACAGCTATATAAGTATTTATATAGTCAAGCAGGGGATCGGATCATGGATTTTCTCGGCGAAACCGCGCGGTTGGTTCATGTCGCGTTCGGCGCCATAGGGCTGGCCGCTTTCTGGATTCCGGTGTTTTCCAGGAAAGGTGCAAGCACCCATGTAAGGTTCGGCAGGGTCTTTGTCTGGTCGGCTTACATAGTGCTCGGCGGCGCGGCCATCGCCTTGAGTGTCAGGCTTGCAGACCTCCTGATGCGCGACATCGGGCCGGCGGAAGAGCCGACGCTGTACTCCTTCATAGCATTTCTCGGTTACCTGACATTCGTGACATTCGTCATCGTGCGCCACGGCATGGGGGTCCTCAAACACAAACGGGATCCCGCGGCGCTGCGCACGCCGCTCAATGCGCTGCTGGCGTACGCTTCCATACTGGCCAGTACATTACTCATCGCATACGCATTGATCGTATCGCCGCCGACCAGGATTCTGCTTATTGCGCTGAGCCCGATCGGATTTGGCGTTGGCTTCGGCAATCTGCGTTACATAAATTCCGGCGGATTGTCGCCTCGCGCCTGGATGTATGAGCACCTCGGCGCAATGCTCGGCGCGGGGATCGCGTTTCACACGGCATTTGCCGTTTTCGGGGCAACGAGGCTGTTCGACATCGGGCTCACCGGCTGGATTGCGGTGATTCCATGGATTGCCCCGGCGGCCATCGGCATACCGGCGACCGTCATCTGGACGCGTCACTACAGAGCCAAATTCGGTGAGCTGGCATGAGTCTGCAACACATCATGCTCGGCATGCTCCGGGAGCCGCACAGCGGTTACGACATCAAGAAGGAATTCGACAAGTCGCTGAGAAATTTCTGGCGAGCCGAACTCTCGCAAATCTACCCGTTGCTCCAAAGAATGCGAGCGGATGGCCTGCTCGGCAGCAAGGAGAGTGAATCGGACATCGGCCCTACGCGTCGCATTTACAAGCGTACTGCAAAGGGGCGTCGGGAGCTTCTGGCGTGGCTGGCGGACGGGCCGACCGTCGGTACCGAGCGAATTGCCTACCTGGCACAGGTCTACTTCCTTGCGGAATTGGGCGACGCAACAGAAGCCTTGAACTTCATGCAAAGATTGCGCGATTACATGGCGGAATGGTTGCGTCTGCTCGAAGACACGGAGGCAGAGTGGAAGGCCTGTGATCCGCGCTATCCGGACGCATTACCCGATCACGAATTCTATGCCCAACTCACCCTCGAATACGGGCTCAGCAAGGTCCGCGCCAACGTCGAATGGTGCGACAACGCAATTGCGAAAATTCGTGCACGGCGGCGATCAGCCAGGACTGCCTGACGACGGCGGTTCCGGCGGGAACTCGATCGGCCCTTGCCGTTCCGGGAGCCGCCCGGAATACGGCGCATAAAACTCCCTGATTGCCTTCAGGTCCTCGTCGAGCGTTCGATTTTCCGGCAAGGTTATGCCGATGCCGATACGCTTTTTTCCGTAGTCGATGAATGCCAGAACGATCGGCACGTTGGCGGCCTTGGCGATGCGGTAAAAGCCGGTCTTCCAGTAGGGTTGCCATTTTCTCGTGCCTTCGGGCGACAATCCGAACCAGAATCGATCGCGTTCCTCGAATTCTTTCACGACGTGTTGCACCATGGATGCACTGACTGCGCGGTCGACAGGTATGGCCCCCATTGCGCGCAGAACAGGTCCGAGCGGCCACCAGAACAGCGTGTGTTTTGCGAAAAAATGGACCTCGATGTCGAACGCGACTTTGTACACCAGCATCCAGAATCCGTCCCAGTTGCTCGTGTGAGGGGCGACGATGGCGACCAGTTTCTTGTGCGTTGGCAACTCGCCGACGATCGTCCAGCCGCCGAGTCTCAGAATAAGCCGTGCAATACCGCGCCACATGAGCGCAGTATTGCCGGCGACCCTGGCGTATGCAAAGGTTTCGGGGGCGGGCTAGAATCCAGTTTCTTCGCGGCGAGGGAAATCCATGAAATCGAGCAAATTACTTTCGGCTCTGGTCGCTCTGGCGATCTTCTGCGCCTGTGCCGATCGCGCGGCCGAGTCGCCGGCGAAAGCGGACACGATCGTCGATAACCAGCAGGTGCAGAATCGCGGCGCCAACAAGGACAACTGGTGGGACGCCCTGCCGCGACCGGAGTGGAGCGCCTTCGACAGGATCGAGCAAGACGAGGACTGGTTCGAGGTCTATCTGGTCGATGACGATATCTATGCCATTTACGAGCCCGGCCAGTTCGAGGAGGTCATCTCGTTCCTCATCGTTGGCGAGCACTTCGCGCTCATGTTCGACACCGGCCTCGGCATCGGCAATATCCGCCGCGTCGTTGATCAGCTCACCGAGCTGGATGTCGTGGTCCTGAATTCGCACACGCATTACGACCACATCGGCGGCAATCACCTGTTCGATACCATTTGGGGGCTCGATACGGACTACACGCGGCAGCGCGCACTCGGCAGTCCGCCGGGGTCCGTGGCTGGATTCCTCCGCGACGGATGGGTTTGGAAGCCGTTGCCGGAAGGATTCTCGAAGGACGAGTACCAGAGCCGCGCATTCGCGATCGACAGGATCGTCGGCGAGGGCGACCGGATCGATATGGGCGGTCGGGTCTTCGAGATCCTGCATACGCCGGGCCACGCGCCGGATTCGATCTGTCTCTTCGATCGCGACAACCGGATCATTTTCACCGGCGACAGTTTTTACCTTGCGCCTCTGTATACGCACATCCCCGGCGGCAATTTCGCCGACTATGTCGATACGGCAGCGCGCCTCGCGGGATTGGCGGATAGCGTCGATCGTGCATACACCTCACATAACGTGCCGGTCGTCGATGGTAGTTACATGACGGCGCTCGGCCGGGCTTTCGC
>JBFHXJ010000071.1:0-21853 GCA_041598995.1 Woeseiaceae bacterium
GATTAACGAGGTGATCTGTCCCTCGGCATGCACCCGGAGTTTCGCGACCCGCGTCGAATCCAAGTCACCCCCGGTATCTGAAAAACCTGGGGATAGTGTAGGGGCGTTCGGCCGAAAAACAATCGACGATCGCCGAAATTCGCCCTTTGCTACGAAAACCGAAGCAAATTACAATAGGCGCTACTGAATCCGTAGCGTATTCCCGGAAGCCTTATGGCACGCGGTATACAGACCCCGAGGACGACCAAGACCAGCCCTGCGATGGCGCGTGCGCTGGCGCTGGCTGGGCGCAAGTGGACCTTGCGAATCGTGTGGGAGCTGCGAATCGGACCCTTGAGTTTCCGGGCATTGCGCACGGCCTGCGGCAATGTCTCGCCGAGCGTGTTGGCGGGCAGGCTGCAGGAACTCGGGGATTCAGGGGTGGTGGAGAATATCCCGCGCCTCGGCTATCGCCTGACGGCGCGTGGCGAGCGGTTGTTCCAGGTGCTGGCCGAGCTCGATAAGTGGTCAGCGGCGCTCGAATAAAACCGGCACTATAGTAACAATAGACATTAAAAATATTTAATAAGTTATTGTAATTACTTGTTGAATGACTTGAGTATGCGCGCCTGCTGCCGCTTCCAGTCGCGTGCCTTCTCGTCCGCGCGCTTGTCGTGCCGTTTCTTGCCTTTGGCGAGGCCGATCTCGAGTTTTGCCCGGCCCTTGCTCCAGTGGAGGTTCAGCGGCACGAGGGTATAGCCCTTTCTTTCGACGGCGCCGGTAAGCCGGTCGAGCTCGTGGCGATGCAGCAGCAGCTTTCGGGTGCGGGTCGGATCCGTTTGGATGTGGGTCGAGGCCGTGAGGAGCGGCGTGAAGTGGGCGCCCAGGAGCCACGCCTCGCCGCCTTTGAGGTGCACGTAGCTTTCGGTCAGCTGCACGCGCCCGGCGCGCAGGCTCTTCACCTCCCATCCCTCGAGCACGAGGCCCGCCTCGAAGGTCTCTTCGACGGAGAACTCGTATCGCGCTCGTTTGTTGCGGGCGATCAGTGGCGTGTCCGGGGCGTCTTTCCGTGCCTTCGTCATCTGCAAACAGTGGTTTGAAACGGGCCGCGATTATACAGAGGACCCGGGTTTTCGTTTGTTGTAAGCGACTATCAATTCATCCAAAATCCGCGTTCCACGCCGTACCGAGACAGCTATGCAACAAGAGGTCACAGCCGGACGGTCGCCACGTTTATCCTTACATGGCCACTGGTCCTCGCGCCTGGCCTTCGTGCTGGCCGTGACCGGATCCGCTGTCGGCCTCGGCAATATCTGGAAGTTTCCTTACCTCGCCGGCCAGAACGGCGGTGGCGCCTTCGTGCTCGTATACCTCGCGTGTGTGTTCGTGATCGGCATGCCGGTCATGATGTCAGAGATCCTGATCGGGCGGCGCGGGCGCAGGAACCCGGTCGCGACGATGGCGTTGCTCGGCGAGGAGGAAGGTCACTCGGCCCGCTGGCGTTGGGTTGGCGCCCTGGGTGTCATCACGGGTGTGCTCATACTGTCCTACTACAGCGTCGTCGCCGGCTGGACGCTCGCCTACGTGCAGAAGAGCCTGTCCGGCGTGTTTACCGGCGCCTCGCCGGGCGAGGTACGGCAGGTTTTCGAATCGTTTACAGGCAGTTTCGTGCAGTCCTCCGTCACGCACACGCTGTTCATGGGCATCACCTTCATCGTCGTGGCGCGCGGTGTGGAGCGCGGTCTCGAACAGGCGGTCAAATTCATGGTGCCGGCACTACTGCTGCTGATGCTTGTTCTGCTTGCCTATGCCATCAATTCCGGCAGTTTCAAGGCCGGTTTCGATTTCATGTTCCATGCCGATTTCGGGGCCCTGACGAGAGGCGGCGTGCTCGCCGCGATGGGGCAGGCTTTCTTTACCTTAAGCCTCGGCATGGGAGCGGTCATGGCCTACGGCGCGTACTTGCCGCAGGAAACCTCAATCGCCCGGACTTCGGCTACCGTGGTCGGCGCGGACACGGTTTTTGCGGTGCTCGCCGGTCTTGTCATTTTTCCGGTGGTGTTCGCCAATGGCCTCGATCCCGCGGAGGGACCTGGCCTGGTATTCGACACGCTGCCGCTCGCGTTCGGGCAAATGCAGGGAGGCGCCTACTTTGCCGCCATGTTTTTCCTGGTGCTGTCGTTCGCGGCCTGGACCTCTGCGATCGGCCTGATGGAACCGGCCGTGGCGTGGCTGGTCGAGCGCTTCTACCTGAGTCGCGCCCAGGCCGCGCTGATGGTCGGCGGGGTTATCTGGCTGCTGGGCTTCGGCACGGTCCTGTCGTTCAATGCCTTGTCAGGGCTCCGCTTCCTGCGCGGCACAATCTACGACAATGTCGACTGGATAACGAGTAACGTCATGTTGCCGCTTGGCGGCATGCTCATCACGATTTTCGCCGCCTGGGTCATGTGCCGGAATTCGAGCGCCGAGGAGCTGCGCAGCACCGGCATGCTCTATCGACTGTGGCGCTTTCTCGCCCAATACGTAGCGCCGCTGGCGATTGCCTTCGTTTTCTTGCGGACCACGGGTCTGTTGGCATAGTGCCCCGTCACGCAATCGTCTTGTTCAGTTTGCTGGCCCTTTTTGCAGCAGGCCGCATTGCGCTTCTTACCATCGTGCCTGCCACGGGCCGGCGGCATGCCGCGCAAGCTGCAAAGAGGCGCGCGTGTCTTCCTCCTTTTTCTTGCGCAACAGGGTAATTGATGCGAAAGGTCGAGCGCAGCGCACTGTTGCCGTACACGGCGCGCGACATGTTCATGCTGGTCGATGACGTCGAGGCCTACCCGGAATTCCTGCCATGGTGCAAATCCGCCGAGGTAATAAGCCGTTCCAAAAGGCAGGTCGAGGCCACGCTCGAACTGCAAAAAGGCACGTTCAGCAAGACGTTCACGACTCGTAACGATCGACGCGAGTACGAATCGATCGACCTCGATCTGGTCGCTGGACCGTTCCGCCACTTCCAGGGCGGCTGGCGCTTCAAGGATCTGGGTCCCGAAGGTTCCAAGGTGTCACTCGAACTCGAATTCGAGTTCAAAAGCCGCGCGGCCGACCTGATATTCGGCGCGTTCTTCGAAGAGGTCTGTACAGCGCTCGTCGATGCTTTCTCGATAAGGGCGGCCCAGGTTTATGGCGCCTGAGGGACGGATCGCCGTCGAGGTCGTGTTTGCGCTACCCGATCGGCAGGAACTCTTGCGCGTCGCGCTGCCGTCGGGATCGACGGTGGCGGAAGGCATCGACGCATCGGCAATCGCGAGCAGGTTTCCACATCAGGACCTTAAGTCCTGTGCGGTGGGCATTTGGGGCCGGCTGGTCGATCGCGACCATGTCCTTGAAGACGGCGATCGCATCGAGATCTACCGGCCGCTCGAGATCGATCCGCGTGATGCGCGCCGCAAGCTGGCGGCAGAGGGGAAGTCGATGGGCCGGCAGCAGCAGGAAACAAAGCGGGACTAGGGAGCGGGTCTGATCCGAATCGCGGTTGCTCGCAGTCGCTGCTACAGGTCCGGCCGGAGTTCCTGATCCCTGACGACCTCCGAGACTGTCTCCCCGTCAAAATAGACCGACACCCAGCGCTTGAATCGCGCCTTTTCGCGGCCGACACGGAGGAAATAGACGTAGTCCCAGCGATTCTCGTGGAAAGGGTCGTCGATCATCGGCGTGCCGAGCAGAAAACGAACCTGGCCGCGGGTCATGCCGACATCGACCTGATCGATGTCCTCCTGGTCCAGGAGGTTACCCTGGGACAGCGTCGCCTGGTACACGCAGCCGCAGGAAAGCGTCAACAGCACCAGAATGGCGGTAAGGGAACAGGTCTTTTGCATTGAAACCGGCAGGGCGCTGCGGTGGAGCGGCCTACCCAACTGGGTCATAATAGGCGCGCATCATACCTGCTTGCCAGTTAGCGCGGTAGACGCTACACATTCCCCCAATCAAGAGACACGGCCAATGTTACAGCGTCAGGAATTACGAAAAGCCGGACTCAAGGTCACGCTGCCGCGGCTCAAGATCCTGGAAATACTGGAAAAGAGCGAAACGCGTCACCTGAGCGCAGAGGACATCTATCGGCAGCTGCTCGATACGGGTGAGGATATCGGGCTTGCCACGGTGTACCGCGTTCTGACGCAGTTCGAGGCCGCGGGCCTCGTGACTCGCCATAATTTCGAAGGCGGGCATTCTGTGTTCGAGATGGATGACGGCGAGCACCACGATCATATGGTCTGCATCGAGACCGGCGATGTCGTCGAGTTCATGAATGACGAGATCGAGCGTATTCAGAGAGAAATTGCCAAGTCGCACAATTACGAACTCGTCGACCACAGTCTCGTGCTGTACGTGCGACCGCTGAAGAAAGACAAAGGCGGCTGACTACGCGCGTCTGTTTCTTTTCTGTGTGCGGGAACCCGTCCGCAGCATTTCCGCGGCATGCTCCCTGGTGCGCGCGGTGATCTCGACGCCGCCGAGCATGCGTGCGAGTTCTTCCACGCGTTCGTGCTCGCCGAGATGCGTGACCACCGTCCTGGTCGACTTGCCGTCGCTGATTTTTGAAATGCGAAAATGATGATCGGCGAGACTGGCCACCTGGGGGAGGTGAGTGACGCAGAATACCTGCCTGGTTTCGCCGAGATCACGAAGCTTCAGACCGACCATCTCGGCGACACCGCCGCCGACGCCGCTGTCGACCTCATCGAAAACCATCGTCGGAATGGCGCTGCCGTCGCTCGCGATCACCTGGATGGCGAGGCTCATGCGCGACAGCTCGCCACCGGATGCGACCCGCGAGAAGGGCATCGGCGGTTGCCCCGGATTGGCGCTGATCAAGAACTCGACGTCATCGATGCCCCATGATCTGGGCGCCTCTCGATCGCGTGATTGAATACTTGCCTCGAACACGCCGTCCGGCATGCCGAGGCTGGCCATAGCGCCGGACACCGCCGCCGAAAACTTTTTGGCCGCCTTCGTCCTGCCCGCAGACAGTTGCCCCGCCAGCTTTCGGTAGTTTTCTTCCAGCGCCTCCACTTTTTCCCTCAGTTCCGCGCTTCGCTCCTCGACATGCTCCAGGTCGTCGAGCTGCCCGACGAGCGTGCGATGCAGATCGACCAGATCATCCGGATCGAGCCGATGCTTGCGGGCGATGGAGTGGATCGCATCGAGACGTTCTTCGACCTGGTCTTGCCGTGTCGGGTCCATGTCGAGCGAATCCGCATAGCGCCTGAGCATGTCCTGCGCTTCCGACACCTGGATGCTGGCGTCCTTGAGCAAGCTCGCGATCGGATCAAGCGACGGGTCGATCTCGCACATCTGTTCGATCGCGTGCATCGCTTCCGTGATGAACCCGTGTGCGTTTTGCGGTTCGCCGTCGTACAGGCGCTCGAGCGCGGCCGCGACGCTCTCGGCAAGCTTGCCGCTCGATCGGAGCTTCTGGCTTTCTTGCGCGAGTATCGCGATTTCGCCCTCGCCAAGGGACAGCGCATCGAGTTCCGCAATCTGGAACCGCAGCAGTTCTAGCCTGGATGCCCGATCCATGTCGGCGGCCTGGAGCTCGGCGATCTGCTGCGCGACCGCCCGCCACTCGTGAAACGCGGTTTCGGTCATCGCGCGCACATCGTTCAGGCCACCGAAATAGTCGAGCAGATCCCGCTGCACGTCGCGACGTCCGAGCGACTGGTGAAAATGCTGTCCGTGGATGTCCAGTAACATTTCGCCGATTGCTTTCAGGCTTTGCAGCGGCACGGCATTGCCGTTGATAAATGCCCGCGAACGGCCGTCGGTATTGATCACGCGGCGCAGAATGCATTCGTCGTCGAGATCGAGCATTTGCTCCTCGAGCCACGCTCTGGCGTCCGGCAGGTTTTTCAAATCGAAGGCGGCTGTGAACTCGGCCCGCTTCGCGCCACTGCGCGTAAGCCCGACGCCACCGCGTTCTCCCAGCACGAGCCCGAGAGCGTCCACCAGGATCGATTTCCCGGCGCCCGTCTCGCCGGTCAGCACCGTCATGCCGGCGCCAAATTCGACGTCCGCCTGGTCGATAATTGCGAAATTCCGGACCTGCAAACTCGTGAGCATGTCTAGCCGCAGTCCTCTCTCTGCATACGGCTGTTGCGTCCCCAGTGGAGTTTGGAGCGTAGTATCCCGTAATAGTCGTAACCCGGTGGGTGAATCAGGGTAATGCGGTTAGCGGATTCGGAGATCAACAGGCGATCCTCGGGGTCGAGTGCGCCGAGGGAATGACCGTCAACCGAAACCTCGGCTTTGGTGTCTTTGCGGCGCAACAGCTTGACGGCGATGTCGTGATTGGACGGCACGACGATCGGCCGGTCGCTGAGCGTGTGCGGGCAAATGGGTACGACGACGACCGCCTCGAGCATGGGCTCGAGAATCGGACCGCCGCAACTCAGCGCGTATGCCGTCGAACCCGTCGGCGTCGCGACGATCAGACCGTCGCCGGCATGTGTATTCACGTATCGATCGGCGATTCGCGTCTCGAGGTCGAGCATGCGTCCGGTTTCCCAGCGCTGTACCACGATATCGTTCAACGCGACCGCTGTGGTCTGCGAGCCGTCGGCGGCGGTGATGCGCGCATCGAGCTGCAGGCGCCTTTCCTCGGTATATTTTCCGGCCATCACATGGTCGAGGTTCTCGAGCATTTCCGAGGGTGTGATGTCGGCCAGAAAGCCCAGCCGCCCCCGATTCACGCCGAGGAGCGGGATCTTGCCGTTGCCGGTCAGGCCCGCCGCGTGCAGCATGGTGCCGTCGCCGCCGACCGCAACGATGAGGTCGGCCTGGTCGGACACATCGGCGTCGGCGACCGCGCGCGCGCCGAGGGTTTCCGCAGCGTCGGGCAGGGCGACGACATCGGTGCCGGATTTTGTCAAATAGTCGGCCAGCATCGTCATTGGTTCCGCAACGCGCGGGTCCGAAAAGACGCCAAGCACAGCAACGGTCTTGAAAGTTTTACTCATCCGGGCGTTTATTGGGTCTATTGTTGGTCCTGATTTACCAGCCAGGGCGGTGGCTTTTCGGTCCGGTCGATTGTTACAGACCCTTGACCGACCGCCAAGCCGTTTCCACAATAACACCTTGTGTTTGCAGCTCATTTTGCGTTTTCAGGCGAATGACCAAAGAAGCAGTCACCTCGGTCCCCAACGAGCGGGCGCAATTCCTGCTCCGGACGCTGATCCAGCGATTCATTCGCGACGGCCAGCCCGTCGGCTCGCGAACGCTGTCGCGCGATTCGGGGCTCGAGCTCAGTCCGGCGACGATCCGCAACGTCATGTCCGATCTCGAGGACCTGGGCCTCATCGCAGCGCCGCACACATCCGCCGGCCGGGTACCGACACCGCAGGGATATCGCCTGTTCGTCGATACTCTCGTGCGTTACAAGCAGCCGAAAGAAGGCGAGATCAGGAAACTCCGATCGCAACTTTCGGTGCAAAAGGGCGATACCGAGGCATTGCTGGGTTCGGTTTCGAATGTCCTGTCCAAGCTCACGAGCCTTGCAAGTGTGGTCACGGTGCCGCGTGGCAAGCGTGCGATTTTGCGCCAGATCGAGTTCTTGGGCCTGGCCGACAATCGCGTGCTGGCGATCCTGGTCATCAACGATCGCGAGGTGCAAAACAAGATCTTGCACACCAGTGAACCGCATACGGCGCCCGAACTGGAGCGGGCCGCGAACTTCATCAACGAGAATTACGTCGGTAATGATCTGATGCAGATTCGCAAGCGACTGATCGACGACCTGGAGCGAACACGCGACTCGATGAATCAGGCGATGCACGACATCATCTCTGTCGCTCAGTCCGCGATGGAAGGTGCCGCGACGCCCCAGGGTGAATTCGTACTCTCCGGCGAAACCAATCTGATGGATTTTGCCGAATTGTCGGATATCGATACGCTGCGGCGCCTGTTCGAGGCATTTTCGAAGAAGCGCTTCATGCTCAACCTGCTGGACAAGAGCATCAATGCGAGCGGTGTGCAGGTTTTCATCGGCGAGGAGTCGGGGTACGAGATTTTCGACGGCGTCAGCGTGGTCACGGCTCCGTATAAAGTCGACGCCGATCACATCGGGGTGCTCGGCGTTATCGGGCCCACGCGGATGGCCTATGACCGGGTCGTGCCGATCGTCGACCTCACGGCAAGACTGCTCGCATCGGCGATGAAATCCGGCGCTTGATATTTTCCGGCATACCCCCAAAATCCACCCAAATCCGGCTGCCGCAGTGCAGTCTTGCCCGGTAACTTGAAGCAAGAGTGAACGACAACATGAACGGACAGCCAGATCGCCCCGACGCCCAGGATACAGGCGACGCTGCAGCCGCCGCGAATGAGGCGAGCGTTGAAGGCGCAGAGGGGCCGGCCGAGCAAACGGACAGCGAAGCCGATATGGCGGCGCTCAAGGCAAAAGCCGACGAGAACTGGGAAAATTATCTGCGCGCCGCGGCGGAGCTGGAGAATGTGCGCAAGCGGGCGGCCCGTGACGTGGAGAATGCACACAAATTCGCGCTCGAGCGATTCGCCACGGAATTGCTGGCGGTGCTCGACAGCCTCGAGGCCGGTGTGGCGGCCGGCGAGGACGCCGATGTCGAGACGCTCCTCAAGGGCAAGGAGGCGACGCTGAAACAGCTCGTCACGATCCTGCAGAGATTCGGGGTCGAGGAGGTCGACCCGCACGGCGAGCCGTTCGATCCGACGCTACACGAGGCGATGACAGTGCAACCGTCCGCCGATGTCGAGCCGGGCTCCGTCGTGACCGTGTTCCAGAAAGGCTATGCATTGAACGGCCGGCTGCTCCGACCCGCACGGGTCGTCGTCGCGGCAGAAGCGGACGACAGCGCCGGGGCAGGCTGAATCCGGCCGGCTGCGGTGCTTGAAAGGGCTCGCGACGTCCCCACTAACAGCGTAGTTTTGAGATTTTCGGAGAATTCGAGTCATGGGAAAGATCATTGGTATCGACCTGGGTACCACCAACTCATGCGTTGCCGTCATGGAGGGCGACAAGCCGCGGGTGATCGAAAACAGCGAGGGAGATCGCACCACCCCGTCGATCGTGGCCTTCGGCAAGGACGGCGAAGTCCTGGTCGGGCAGTCGGCCAAGCGCCAGGCGGTAACGAATCCGCATAACACGCTGTTCGCGGTCAAGCGGCTGATCGGGCGTCGCTTCGAGGACGATGTCGTGCAGCGCGACATCAAAATGGTGCCCTACAAGATCGTCAAGGCGGACAATGGCGATGCCTGGGTGGAGGCGAACGACAAGCCCATGGCACCGCCGGAAATCTCGGCCCGTGTGCTCATGAAGATGAAAAAGACCGCCGAGGATTATCTCGGTGAAGAGGTGAAGGAGGCCGTCGTCACCGTTCCGGCCTACTTTAATGACTCGCAGCGCCAGGCGACCAAGGACGCAGGCAAAATCGCGGGCCTCGATGTCAAGCGCATCATCAACGAGCCGACAGCCGCGGCGCTGGCCTACGGCATGGACAAGAAGCGCGGCGACCAGAAAATCGCTGTTTACGATCTCGGTGGCGGTACTTTCGACATTTCCATTATCGAAATCGCTGAGGTCGATGGTGAGCACCAGTTCGAAGTGCTCGCTACCAATGGCGACACCTTCCTCGGCGGTGAAGACTTCGACCTTCGGGTCATCCAATACCTGGCATCGGAATTCGAACGCGAGAGCGGCGTCGATATCACGAAGGACCCGCTTGCCATGCAGCGACTCAAGGAAGCCGCAGAGAAAGCGAAGATCGAGTTGTCGACACAGCAACAGACAGAGGTGAACCTGCCGTACATCACGGCCGACGCCAGCGGGCCGAAACATCTGAATATCAAGCTGACCCGCGCCAAGCTGGAGTCGTTGGTCGACGATCTCATCGAAAAGACGATCGGCCCGTGCAAGATCGCCCTGAAGGACGCCGGGCTCAAGGTTAACGAGATCAACGACGTGATCCTGGTCGGTGGCCAGACGCGCATGCCGAAGGTGCAGGAGGAGGTCAGGAATTTCTTCGGCAAGGAGCCGCGCAAGGACGTCAACCCGGACGAGGCGGTTGCAGTGGGCGCTGCCATCCAGGGCGGAGTGCTGGCCGGCCACGTCAAGGACGTATTGCTGCTCGACGTGACGCCGCTGTCGCTCGGCATCGAGACGCTGGGCGGTGTGATGACGACCTTGATCGAGAAGAACACGACCATTCCGGCAAACGAGACGCAGGTCTTTTCGACCGCGGACGACAACCAGACTGCGGTAACGATTCACGTCCTGCAGGGCGAACGCCAGCGGGCGCAGGACAACAAGTCGCTCGGCAGATTCGACCTCACCGATATTCCGCCGGCGCCGCGCGGCATGCCGCAGATCGAAGTGAAGTTCGACATCGACGCAAACGGCATCCTCAATGTGTCGGCTAAGGACAAGGCAACTGGCAAAAGCCAGAAGATCGTCATCAAGGCATCGAGCGGTCTGACCGACGACGAAATCGAGACAATGGTCGCGGATGCCGCGAGCCATGCGGAGGAAGACAGGAAGTTCCGCGAGCGTGTGGATGCCCGAAACCAGGCCGATGCGCTGATCCATGCCGCTCAGAAAACGTTGAAGGATGCCGGTGACAAGGTCAGCGGCGAGGAGCGGCATAAGGTGGAGTCCGCTATCGCCGATCTCAAGGCGGTGCTCGACGATGGTGACAAGGCCACGATCGAGAAGAAGACCGCGGCACTGGCCGAGGCGTCCGCCGGTGTGGCCGAGAAGCTTTACGCCGAACAGGCCGCCGCAGGCGACGAGGCACCGTCGCAGGGCAACGGCAAGGATGACGTCGTCGATGCCGAGTTCGAAGAGGTCGACGACGACGAGAAAAAAGCAAGTTGATCATTCTCGCCGTTTAAAAATGTCCAACGGGCGCCGGTAACGGCGCCCGATTTGCTGTAGAAAGGCGAACATGGCAAAGCGCGACTACTACGAAATACTCGGTGTGACCAAAAACGCCTCCGCGGACGAGATCAAGAAGGCGTACCGTCGACTCGCCATGAAATTTCACCCGGACCGCAACAAGGAGGACGCCAACGCGGAGGAAAAATTCAAGGAAACGAAGGAAGCGTACGAGGTCTTGAAGGACGCGGACAAACGCGCCGCCTACGACCGGTTTGGTCACGAAGGCGTGCGTGCCAGCGCGCCCGGCGGCGGTTTCGGCGGATTCAGCGCGGAGGGTTTCGGCGACATATTCGGCGACGTGTTCGGCGACATATTCGGTGGCGGCCGACGCGGGCGCAGCCACGTGTATCGCGGCGCCGATCTCGGCTACGAGTTGAAGCTCGATCTCGAAAAAGCGGTGAGCGGGGATTCGGTTACGATCGAGGTCCCCACGCAGGTCACCTGCGATGAATGTGACGGCAGCGGTTCGCAGAAAGGCAGCTCCCCGGTGTCGTGTTCGACCTGCGCCGGCGTCGGCCAGGTCCGCATGCAGCAGGGCTTTTTCTCGATTCAGCAAACCTGCCCGGCCTGTAAGGGTGCGGGGACGGTCATCACGAATCCGTGCAGGAAATGCGACGGCAGGGGCCGTGTTGCCAAGAAAAAGAAACTCGTGGTGAAAGTCCCGGCCGGCGTCGACGACGGCGATCGAATTCGCCTGGCGGGTGAGGGCGAGGCAGGCCGCAACGGCGGGCCGCCCGGTGACCTGTATGTCGAGGTTCGCGTGCGTCCGCACAAGATATTCACGCGCGATGGTACAGACCTTGCGTGCGAGGTTCCGATCAGCTTTGCCACCGCGACACTCGGCGGCGAGGTCGAGCTGCCGACGCTCGATGGCAACGTTTCGTTAAAGATTCCGCCCGGCACGCAATCAGAAAAAGTATTTCGTCTGCGCGGCAAGGGCGTGACGACGGTCCGCGACAAGAGAACGGGCGATTTGTTTGCCAAGGTCTCTGTCGAAACGCCTGTCAACCTGACGGACGAACAAAAGGCGTTGCTGAAGAAGTTCGACGCGTCAGTCGGTGCCGGAGGGGACCGTCACAACCCGCGCGCCGGCTCCTGGATCGATACCGTCAAACGATTCTTCGACCGCATCAGTTGAGCATTCATGCCTGAAAGGATAATGCAGGTCGCAGTACTGGGTGCCGGCCGCATGGGTCAGCAGGTCGTGAGGGTGCTCGAGGAAACAGACGCCTGCCGGGTCGCGGGCATCTGGTCGCGCAACGCGGATTCCGATCTGGAGTCATTGCTCGCCGGCGCCGATGTGGCGATCGATTTCACGTTGCCCGGCGCAACCCGGCAAATCATCGATGCCGCGGTCGCGCAGAGAACACCGCTGGTTTGCGGTGTCACGGGTCTGGACGACGAAACCGGGAAAGCGATGCACGCGGCAGCGCGCGATATCGCGCTTCTTTACGACCGCAACATGAGCCGCGGCATTGCCGTCATGTCGCAGCTGCTGCCGCAGGCGGCGAAGGCACTCGGTCAGGAATTCAGTGCCGCGATTCGCGAAACCCATCATGTCCACAAGAGGGATGCGCCATCCGGTACGGCGATCGCATTGCGCGAAGCAATCGGCGACCCCTCGATCGGCATCGAGTCCATCCGGGAGGGCGAGGTGCTCGGCGACCACGTGGTGCGATTTGCCTCGGCGAGCGAGTCGCTAGCGTTCTCGCACAGTGTCAGCGACCGCCGCGTGTTTGCGGAAGGTGCCGTCGCCGCGGCGCGCTGGCTCGCCGGCAAGCCGCCCGGCTACTACCGAATGGCGGATACCTGGTCCTGAGCTTGCGTGGAACCGTGCCGAATGCCGCCCACTTACCTGGGATAGCGAATGGTTTCGGGTCTGGCACAAGTGCTTGTGCTTCAGTAAACTAGACCGGGTCGCCGCGTGGCCGGCGAATCCGCGAGCGGAAGGCCCCGTCCTTCCGCTTTTGTGCATCTACGGTTCGCTCATGAAGAAGGATAGCGCTTGACAACGCCCGCCATTCTGGCGCTCGCCGACGGAACGGTATTCCATGGCACATCTGTCGGCGCCGAAGGCAAGACAATCGGGGAAGTCGTGTTCAACACGGCCATGACCGGTTACCAGGAAATCCTCACCGACCCTTCGTATTGCCGTCAGATCGTCACTCTGACCTATCCGCACATCGGTAATACCGGGACCAACAGCGAGGACATGGAGTCGTCGAAGGTATACGCGTCCGGGCTTGTCATACGCGATAACTCGCGCATCGCCAGCAGCTGGCGCTCCGAACGCGATTTTGCATCGTTCCTGAAAGCCGCCAAGACCGTGGCCATCGGCGACATCGACACCCGCAAGCTGACGCGATTACTGCGAGAGAAGGGCGCACAGTCCGGTTGTATCATGACCGGAAAGGCCGACCCGAGCCTCGCCGTGCAGCACGCGAACAAGTTTCCGGGGATAGCCGGCATGGATCTCGCCAGGTTCGTTACCACGGACAGGGCATACCAGTGGTGCTTCGGATCCACCTTCGAGGATCGCGGGCGCATCATGAGCCGCCGCATAGCGCCTTACCACGTCGTCGCCTACGATTTCGGCATCAAGCGCAACATCCTGAGAGTCCTCTCCGATCTCGACTGCCGCATGACCGTCGTGCCGGCGACGACGCCGGCGTCCAAGGTGCTCGCCCTGGCGCCCGATGGCGTATTTCTTTCCAACGGGCCGGGCGATCCGGAACCCTGCGATTACGCGATCGCGGCTATTCAGGAAATCCTCGAGACCTCCGTACCGGTGTTCGGCATCTGCCTCGGCCACCAATTGCTGGCGCTGGCGATCGGCGCCAAGACCGTGAAGATGAAATTCGGGCATCACGGGG
The DNA here is from genome assembly GCA_041598995.1 of Woeseiaceae bacterium. Taxonomy (GTDB): domain Bacteria; phylum Pseudomonadota; class Gammaproteobacteria; order Steroidobacterales; family Woeseiaceae; genus SZUA-117. Next base: position 13,801 of record JBFHXJ010000071.1, read on the forward strand.
CGAATCACCCGGTGCTGGACGAGATTACCGGGCGGGTGATCATCACGAGCCAGAACCACGGTTTCGCCGTCGACGCCGATACCCTGCCGGACAATGTCGTGGTGACGCACAGGTCGCTCTTCGACGGCTCGCTGCAGGGCATCTCGCTGACCGACCGCGCGGCGTTCAGCTTCCAGGGGCACCCGGAGGCGAGCCCCGGACCGCACGACTTGCTGCCGCTGTTCGAACGCTTCATCGCTGACATGGTCGCCTTCAAGCGCAGTTCGGCACAGACGACGATTGCGCTTTGATAAATGCTTTTAAAACAGAAAATTAAAAGACTTTCTTAATGTCAATTATTACGCTCAAACCAGGCGCCTCCTGACGCATGCCCAAGCGCACCGACATCGAATCCATCCTGATCATCGGCGCCGGGCCGATCGTCATCGGCCAGGCCTGCGAGTTCGATTATTCGGGGGCGCAGGCGTGCAAAGCATTAAAAGACGAGGGTTATCGCGTCATTCTGGTCAACTCGAATCCGGCGACGATCATGACGGATCCGGAGATGGCCGATGCGGTGTACATCGAACCGGTGAACTGGAAGGCGCTCGAACGGGTGATTGCCAAGGAAAAGCCGGATGCCCTGCTGCCGACCATGGGTGGCCAGACGGGGCTCAACAGCGCGCTGGACCTGGTCCGTGAAGGCGTGCTGGAGGAGCACGGGGTCGAGCTGATCGCGGCGTCACGCAAGGCCATCGACATGGCCGAGGACCGCGAGCTGTTTCGCGAGGCGATGATGGAGATCGGACTCGAAGTGCCGAAATCCATGCTTGCCCACTCGCTCGAGGACGCGTTTCGATTTCAGCCGGAAATCGGCTTCCCGACCATCATACGGCCGTCCTTCACGCTTGGCGGTACGGGTGGCGGCATCGCCTACAACACCGAGGAGTTCGAGGCGGTCGTCAGCCACGGTCTCGAAATGTCGCCGACCACCGAAGTGCTGCTCGAGGAGTCGGTTATCGGCTGGAAAGAATTCGAAATGGAGGTCGTACGTGACAAAAAGGACAACTGCATCATCATCTGCTCGATCGAGAATGTCGACGGCATGGGTGTGCACACGGGCGATTCGATCACGGTCGCGCCTGCGCAGACGCTGACAGACAAGGAATACCAGCGCATGCGCGATGCATCGATCGACGTGTTGCGCAAGATCGGCGTCGAGACGGGTGGCTCGAACGTGCAGTTCGCAATCAATCCCGATGATGGAAGACTCCTCATTATCGAGATGAATCCGCGGGTATCGCGCTCGTCCGCACTTGCCTCAAAGGCGACCGGCTTTCCGATCGCGAAAATCGCCGCGAAACTCGCGGTCGGCTACACGCTCGATGAGCTGCAGAACGACATTACGGGCGGTGCCACGCCGGCGTCGTTCGAGCCGACGATCGATTACGTCGTCACCAAGATGCCACGCTTCACGTTCGAAAAATTCCCGGGCTCGAACCCCCGCCTGACGACACAGATGAAGTCCGTCGGCGAGGTCATGGCGATCGGCAGGACCTTCCAGGAATCGCTGCAAAAAGCGCTGCGTGGTCTCGAAACCGGAATCACGGGCCTGGACGAGCGGATCGAAACGCTCGCCGGTGACGAAGAAAGAGTCACGTTGCGCAATGAGCTGCGGTTACCGGGTGCCGAACGGATCCTCTATGTCGCCGATGCGCTGCGGCATGAATTCCCCGTGTCAGGGGTCGCCCAGCTGACCGGGATCGATCCATGGTTCATCGCGCAGATCGATGATCTCGTTCAGGAAGAGAACGTCATCGTCAACAAGGGCATCGAGGCGCTCGACGCGAAGCGGCTTCGACAGTTGAAACGCAAGGGCTTTTGCGATGCGCGGATCGCAAAGCTGCTCGATACAAAAGAAAAGGCCATACGCAAGCTGCGCATCGAGGCGGGCGTACGACCCGTGTTCAAGCGCGTCGATACCTGTGCCGCCGAGTTTGCGACGACCACCGCCTACATGTATTCGACCTACGAAGAGGAGTGCGAGGCGGAGCCGACGCAAAACAAGAAGATCATGATTCTCGGTGGCGGCCCGAATCGAATCGGTCAGGGCATCGAGTTCGACTACTGCTGCGTTCACGCCGCGCTGGCGCTCCGTGAGGCCGGTTACGAGACCATCATGGTCAACTGCAACCCGGAAACGGTATCGACCGACTATGACATCTCGGACAGGCTTTATTTCGAATCGCTGACGTTTGAAGACGTCATGGAGATTATCGACAAGGAAAAACCGGATGGCGTGATCGTTCAGTTCGGCGGACAAACCCCGCTGAAGCTGGCCCGCGAGCTCGAAGCGGCGGGAGCTCCGATCATCGGCACATCGCCCGACTCGATCGATCTCGCGGAGGACCGCGAGCGTTTCCAGAAGCTCGTCGACAAGCTCGAACTGCGGCAACCGCCGAATCGCACGGCAAAGAACGTCGACGAGGCGCTCAGGATGGGTGCAGAAGTCGGTTACCCGCTGATCGTCAGACCGTCGTACGTCCTCGGTGGTCGGGCAATGGAAATCGTCCATACGGAAGGGGACCTCGCCGCTTACATGGACGCGGCAATTGGCGTGTCCAACGACAGTCCGGTATTGCTGGATCGATTTCTGGACCTGGCGACGGAAGTGGATGTCGACGCGATCTGCGACGGCGAAACGGTACTGATCGGCGGGGTGATGGAACACGTCGAGCAGGCCGGTGTGCATTCGGGCGATTCGGGCTGTTCCTTACCGCCGTTCAGTCTCACGCCCGAAGTACAGGCAATGCTCATCGACGAGGTGATCAAGCTCGCGAAGGGCCTCAAGGTCGTTGGCCTGATGAATACGCAGTTCGCGATACAGAACGACGATGTCTACCTGCTCGAGGTCAATCCGCGTGCCTCGCGAACGGTGCCGTTCGTGTCGAAATCGATCGGCATTCCGCTGGCGAAGATCGCGGCGCGCGTCATGGCCGGCGAGACTCTGAAGGAGCTGGGATTCGTTGAGCAGCGGGTGCCGCAATACTACTCGGTGAAGGAAGCCGTTTTCCCGTTCATCAAATTCGCCGGTGCTGACCCCATTCTCGGGCCCGAGATGAAATCGACCGGCGAGGTGATGGGAACGGGCAGGTCTTTCGGCGAGGCCTATGCCAAAGCACAACTGGCTTCGGGCGTCGTGTTGCCGACCGCCGGTACCGCCCTACTGAGCGTCCGCGATCGTGACAAAGAAGGCGCCGTCGAGCTCGCCAATATCCTCATCGAACGCGGTTTCGAGCTGGCCGGCACGCACGGCACTGCCGAATTCCTGCATGCGGCGGGCGTGAGCTGCCGCCGCGTCAACAAAGTCCGGGAGGGCAGGCCGCATATCGTTGATATGATCAAGAACGGCGAATTCAGCCTGATCGTGAATACGACGGAAGGCAAGCAGGCCATCGAGGAGTCGCATTCGATCAGGTCGGAGGCGGTACGCAGGAATGTCACCTACTACACGACGCTCGGCGCGGCGATCGCCACCTGCGCTGCCCTCGAGCATCTCGACGACAGCGACGTGAACCGTTTGCAGGATCTGCACCGCGAGGTGGCGGCGTGAGCAAGGTGCCGATGACGGTTCGCGGCGCGGAGTTATTACGCGAAGAACTGAACAAGCTGAAATATGAGGAGCGCCGCAGGATTTCGCAGGCAATCGGCGAGGCGCGCGCGCACGGCGACCTCAGGGAAAACGCGGAGTATCACGCGGCGAAGGAACAGCAGGGCTTTATCGAAGCACGAATCAAGGACATCGAAGCCAAGCTTTCCAATACCCACATTATCGATGTCACGACGATCGACAATAAGGGGAAGATCATTTTCGGTTCTACCGTCGAATTGCTCGACGTGCAAACGGAAGAGCACACGACTTACACGATCGTCGGCGAAGACGAGGCCGATATCAACGCCGGCCTGATTTCCTACAACTCGCCAATAGCGCGGGCGATGATTGGCAAACACGAGGGAGACGAAGTCACTTTTTCGGCGCCCGGCGGCGAAAAGCATTTCGAGGTCATCGAGGTTCGCTACGGATGAGGCATCGGGGTCAGAGCTGGGCTCTGACCCCGAATTCTACGAAGGCAGCCTTATTTTGGGCTTCTCGTCGTTCCGCCGGTACAGTAGAGCCACGTTTCCAATACGTGTGACGAGTTCAGCCGAGGCCCGGTCGCAGAGTTCGTCGATAATGTCGTCGCGGATATTGCGATCGCCGGCGCGAACGCGCACCTTGATCAATTCGTGGTGTGCGATCGCGGAACAGAATTCATTAAACACGGAATCCGACAGTCCGGCGTCGCCGATCATGATGACGGGTTTTCGTTGATGTCCGAGGCCGCGCAGATACTTTTTTTGCGATTCCGACAATGTCATGGCGGCGGATTGTAGCCCACGAAACGAGCGGTGTGAGCAAGCGAGGCAAAAAGGGCGGCGCATCGAGGCAGCGCCAGGAAAAAGATCCGTACGTGCAGAGGGCGCGACGTCGCGGGTGGCGTTCGCGGGCCGTTTACAAGCTACAAGAGATTGCGGATAAGGAGAAGCTCTTGCGGCCGGGGATGGTCTGTATCGACCTCGGCGCCGCCCCCGGGAGCTGGAGCCAGTACCTGGTAGAGAGACTCGACGGAAACGTGCGCGTTATTGCCGTTGATCTGTTGCCCATGGATGCCCTGCCTGGCGTAGAATTCATCCAGGGCGACTTCACCGATGACGAGGTGTCTGAGACCGTGCTGGAGCAGCTCGGCAGCGCCAGGGCAGACCTTGTAATCAGCGACATGGCACCCAATATCAGCGGGCAGAAAGCGGTCGACCAGCCGAAATCCATGTACCTGGCTGAATTGGCCCTCGACCTCGCGAAGAAGACGCTCAGGGAAGGCGGTGATCTGCTGTGCAAGCTGTTCCAGGGACAGGGTACCGACGCGTTCCTGGCGAGTGTCCGGCAGTCCTTCAAAACGGTGAAACTGGTGAAACCAAAGGCTTCCAGACCGCGCAGTAGTGAGGTGTACTTGGTAGCACGAAACTACCATCTGTAGTAGTGTCTAACTCTTAGACAGAGTCTAAGGGCCGCCACGGAGTAGCTTGAGCAGCGTGAATGATTTAACCAAGAATATCCTCGTTTTCGTCGTCATCATCGTGGTCCTGCTGTCGGTCGTGCAGGGCTTGAGCGGTGTCAGCGGTCAGCCGCCCGAGCGAAGAGACTATTCGGAATTCCTGCTGCAGGTTAAGTCCGGAGAGGTCCAGCGCGTCGAGTTCGATGGCGAGCGCATCAATTACGGCAATCGTCAGCCGCTGCAGTACTACACGATCAGCCCGGAAACCGACAACAACACGCTCATCGGCATCCTCGAAGACAATCGCGTGCAATTCACGGCGAAGGAACCGAAGTCGCAGAGCCTCATCGGGCAGCTCCTGATCAGTTCGTTCCCGATACTGCTGTTGATCGGCGTGTGGATTTATTTCATGCGCCAGATGCAGGGCGGCGGGGGCGGCCGCGGTGCCATGTCGTTCGGCAAGAGCAAGGCGCGCCTCTTGGGTGAGGACCAGGTCGGCGTATCTTTTGCCGATGTGGCCGGCATTGACGAGGCGAAAGAAGAAGTCGCCGAAATCGTCGATTTCCTGAAAGACCCGAGCAAGTTCCAGCGCCTTGGCGGCAAGATCCCGAAGGGTGTCCTGATGGTCGGCCCGCCGGGCACGGGCAAGACGCTGCTGGCCAAGGCGATCGCCGGCGAAGCCAAGGTGCCGTTCTTCACGATCTCCGGCTCGGATTTCGTCGAGATGTTCGTGGGCGTCGGCGCCTCGCGCGTCCGCGATATGTTCGAGCAGGCGAAGAAGCAGGCGCCGTGCATCATTTTCATCGACGAGCTCGATGCTGTCGGGCGTCACCGCGGTGCCGGGCTCGGCGGCGGACATGACGAGCGCGAGCAAACGCTGAACCAGATGCTCGTTGAGATGGACGGATTCGAAGGCAACGAGGGCATCATTGTCATCGCCGCCACCAACCGACCCGACGTGCTCGATCCCGCCTTGCTGAGACCGGGCCGCTTCGACCGCCAGGTCGTCGTGCCGTTGCCGGACATCCGCGGCCGCGAGCTGATTTTGAAGGTGCACATGCGCAAGGTACCGCTGGCGGACGATGTCAAACCGCAGGTCATCGCGCGCGGCACCCCCGGCTTTTCCGGCGCCGATCTGGCGAATCTCGTCAACGAAGCCGCGCTGTTTGCGGCGCGCTCGAACAAGCGCGTCGTCAGCATGGAGGAATTCGAGAAAGCCAAAGACAAGATCATGATGGGCACCGAGCGGCGCTCGATGGTCATGAGCGACAAGGAAAAGCTCAATACGGCATATCACGAGGCCGGGCACGCGATCGTCGGTTACTGCGTGCCGGATCACGACCCGGTTTACAAGGTGACGATCATTCCTCGTGGCCGCGCATTGGGCGTCACGATGTATCTTCCCGAGGAAGACAAGTACAGCATTTCCAAGACAGCGCTCGAGAGCAACATCTCGACCTTGTTCGGCGGCAGGATCGCCGAGGAAATGACCCTGGGCGCCGACTACGTGACGACGGGCGCGGCGAACGATATCGAGCGTGCGACAGATATCGCCCGCAGCATGGTGACCAAGTGGGGACTGTCCGAAAGACTCGGTCCATTGACCTATAGCGAGGACGATGGCGAGGTATTTCTTGGGCGTTCCGTGACCCAGCACAAGCAGGTCTCCGACGTCACCGTGCACACCATCGATGAGGAGGTGCGCAAGATCATCGATCGCAACTACCAGCGCGCCGAAAAAATCCTCCAGGAGCACGAGGACAAGCTGCACGTCATGGCGAAGGCGCTGATGAAGTATGAGACCCTTGACCAGAATCAGGTCAAAGAGATCATGGAGGGCAAGGAACCGTCACCGCCCGAGGGTTGGGACGATTCGGACGATACGTCCGCGCCCGCGAAAGGCAAGAAATCCAAGGATGCGGATACCGTTACGCCAATCGGCGGCCCCGCCCGCGAACACTGATCGATTACCGTTCATGAGACAGGACGGCAACCGCGAGGTTGCCGTCTTATCATGTGCCTTTGGAATTCGAAGAGTTGAGAGATGGAATTGCGCCTTGGCAATCGGATTCTGTCGCTGGACCGGCCCCGGGTGATGGGCATCCTGAACGTAACCCCGGACTCGTTTTCCGACGGCGGTCGATTCATGTCTCCCGATGACGCGCTGCAGCACGCGGATCGCATGGCGGGCGAGGGCGCCGACGTCATCGACGTCGGCGGCGAATCGACCCGACCCGGCGCCGCCGACTTGCCGGTGCAGGAGGAGCTGGATCGCGTCATGCCGGTCATCGAGTCGATAACACAACGCATCGACGTAGCGGTATCGATCGACACGAACAAGCCGGAAGTCATGCGTGCTGCGGTCGCGGCCGGAGCCTGCATGATCAATGACGTGTTTGCCCTGCGACAGGATGGCGCCGTCGAGGCTGCGGCAGGCACGACAGCGGCCGTCTGCCTGATGCATATGCGAGGGAAGCCACGCACGATGCAGGATCGCCCCGAATACGATTCGCTGCCTGGCGACATCATCGACTTTCTTGCCGAGCGCGTTCGGGCATGCAGGCACGCCGGGATCGGCGCGGAGCGGATCGTCGTCGACCCGGGATTCGGCTTCGGCAAGAATGACCAGCACAACCTGAAGATCCTGGCAAACCTCGACGCGTTCCGTGCCCTGAAGCTGCCATTGCTGGTAGGCTTGTCGCGAAAACGGACATTAGGCAAGCTCACCGGGAAGGAGCCCGCTGAGCGGCTGGTCGCCGGCGTGGCCGCCGCCGTGATTGCCGTGTCGAACGGGGCGAACATCGTGCGCACCCATGATGTCGGGCCGACGGTGGACGCCCTGGTGATACTCGATGCAGTGCGGCGCGCAAAGTAGAAAGTAATATGAGTAAGAAGTTTTTCGGGACAGACGGCGTCAGGGGCTTGGTCGGCGCTGACCCGATGAGCGTCGAGTTCGCATTACGACTCGCCAGTGCCGCGGC
>JBFHXJ010000072.1:0-21541 GCA_041598995.1 Woeseiaceae bacterium
AGCTCGATCGCGGCGTTGGCACCTGCGGGAAGGATGGCCAGTCCGTGCCTGTCGGCGTCGGCCAACCGACGCTCAGAATCGACGAGTTGACCGTCGGCGGCACCGCCTGATTCTGTTAAACAAAGATCCTGTGGTGGGAGCCGCTGTCGGACCGGCCTCGGCTGCCGGAGCGACTCCCAAAGAGGACTGCACAGTCCTCCGAGTCCTGTTGTCGGTCGCTTCAGGCTGGACTTATTGTCGCCCGATGGCGACAATCGTCCCGGGTCCTAAAAGAAAGTGACACGTTATGTGGGTGTCCAAACCAATCTACGAAAGTTTGCCTTATTTCTATCTGCTGTCCGGGGCAATTTCGCTGGCGGCCTCCATGTACCTGAATCACTGGTACTGGCCGACAATCTGTTTCGTCGTAGGACTGAGTTGCCTGGTCGCCGGGCTGGTCGTGCTGTTGAAACGCCGCGACTATCGCTCTCAGGAGCGGCAGGCGAGTCAGAGCCGGGATCTCTAAGAAATCACAGCCTGCACGTCCGTGTGCGCAGCGACATAAGCACATCTGTACAAATAGCCGCTCTTACTTGATGCTTGCTGCCGATTGCTCGGCAACTATCTGATCGGTTTCGCGCAGGTCGGTGTACACGAGCTCGTGAATACCGAGGGCGACAACGTCGCCGTCGCGCAGGCGATGTCGTTTGACGCGCTTGTTGCCGACCAGGATTCCGTTCGTGCTGTTCAGATCTTCGATCGTGCAGCCGAAACCATTGCTGGTGATCTGCGCGTGGCGTCGGCTCACGAATTTGCTCTTGATATGAATCTCGTTATCCGGGGACCTGCCGACGATGGCCCTGCCGGCGCCGAACAGATGCTCGGACAGCACCTTGCCCTCGCTGCGCACCTGGATTCTTGTCAGGTGTGTGGCCTTCGGAACATTCAGCACGATTTGCGGCAACTCGCGGTAGCGCCCAGAAACGGATTCGTGCTCCTGCCAGTTCAGCTCCTGGACGGCTACCATGATGTCGTTGTCGTCGATCGACTCCTTTCCCTCGGCAAATGCGCAAAGCATTGCCGTATCGCACAGCGTGTTAATGAGGCGCGGTATGCCGCCCGTGTACAGATAAATCTTGGGGAACGCGTTTTCGGTAAATGGTCCGGCCTGTTCCCTGCCGGCAACTTTCAGCCGAAACTCGATGTACTCACGCATTTCGCGCCGATCGAGCGATTCGATATGAAACCGCAGCCGCACGCGCTGTACGAGTTGTTTCAGTTTCGGGCTGTCCAGCTTGTTCTTGAGTTCGGGTTGCCCGGCGAGGATGATCCGCAACACCTTTTCCTTGTGTGTTTCTATGCCGGACAGCAGGCGAATTTCCTCGAGCACCTTTTTGCTGAGGTTCTGCGCCTCGTCCACGATCAGCACGACTTTCTTGCCCTCGGAGTACTGCTCGATGAGGAACATGTTGAGGGTGTCGAGCAATTCGACCTTGCGCTGATCGAACGGCTTGAAGCCGAATTCCGTCAGCACGGCCTGCAGAAATTCTGTCGGCGTCAGCTGCGTCTGCGACACGACGGCGTACACGACGTCGTCCTCGAGCTCGTTCAGGAAAGACTGCAGCAGAGTGGTTTTACCCGAGCCGATTTCGCCCGTGATGACGACGAATCCGTCGGCAAGCCAGATAGTCGAGTCCATATAGGCCTTGGCGCGTGCATGCTGCTTGCTCCAGTAGACGAATTCCGGATCCGGGGTGAGCCCGAAGGGTTGTTCATTGAGACCAAAATGCTCGAGATAGGACATCGCGAAATGTTCTAGTTGCCGTCGTTAAATTATTGTTTTAAAGGATATTACCTGTAGTTTACCCGCATTTTAGCCCGGCAGGCCAATGCAATCCGCGAGCCAGTCGGTGTTCGCTTATGCGACCAATATCTCATTGAGGCGTGACACGGCCCGTTCGCGAGTCGCGGCATCGTTCGCCACGATCGTGATATGGCCGAGCTTCCTGCCCGGCCGCGGTCTCTTACCATAATCGTGCAGGTAAGCTGTTTCGTTCATGATGAGCTCGGATGTCGGCGGCATCGTGCCGATCAGATTGAGCATAGCCGCGTGGCCGATCGGCGTCACGTCACCGAGCGGCATGTCGAGAATCGCCCTCAGGTGATTCTCGAACTGGCTCGTCTTCGCGCCTTCTATCGTCCAGTGTCCGGAGTTATGCACGCGTGGCGCGAACTCGTTCGCCAGCAATTCCTCGCCGACAACAAAAAACTCGACCGTCAGGACACCGACGTAATCGAGAAAGTCGAGCATCTGGTCGAGATATCGGTTTGCGAGTTCAGTCAGGCCGGTCGCGTCGACGGGGGCCCTGGAAATGTTGAGGATTCCCTCCCGGTGTTGATTCTCGATCAACGGATATATGGCTACGTCACCGCGAACGTTGCGCACGCCGATGGCGGAAACCTCGCGATCGAAGGGAACCCATTGCTCGGCGATCAGCTGACGGCTGCCGAGCGCCGAAAGCGCCGCGTCGAGTTCACATTCGCGTCTCGCGAGCGCCTGGCCCTTGCCGTCGTAGCCGAGCCTGCGCGTCTTCAGCACCAGCGGCAATCCGATGTCCGCGGCGGCTTTGTGCAAATCCTGAAGGGAGTCGACGGGGCGATACGGCGCTACCGGAATCTTGAGCGTTTCGAATAACTGCTTTTCGCGGTACCGGTCCTGCGCATAGCGCAGCGCGGCAGGAGGTGGATATACGGTCATGTGGTCGGCAATGCGCTCGATCGCCCTGACGGGCACGTTTTCGAATTCATAGGTGACCAGGTCAGCCTGCCGGCACAGCTGCTCGAGGCCCTCGTCGCTGTCAAAAGGCAGCGGGATAACCGGACCGATGACGCTCGCCGGCGGATCCGGTGCAGAATCCAGGTACACGAAGTCGAGATCGAGCGCTCGCCCGGCAAATCCCAGCATCTGGCCGAGCTGCCCGGCACCGATAATGCCGATCGTTTTCATCTGCCCGTTGGCTACGCCTGGCTGCGCGGATCGCCGTCCGCCAGCACCGTTTCGGTCTGGTTTCGGCGAAAGTCATCCAGGGCACGAGCCACATCGCCGTCATGCGTCGCCAGGATCGATGCCGCGAGCAGCGCGGCATTGATGGCGCCAGCCTTGCCGATTGCCAGGCTGCCGACCGGAATGCCAGCCGGCATTTGCACGATGGACAGGAGCGAGTCCATTCCCTTTAGCGCTTTCGATTTGACCGGAACGCCGAGCACGGGCAGGCGCGTCTTGGCAGCAGTCATCCCCGCCAGGTGAGCGGCGCCGCCAGCACCAGCGATAATCACCTGCAGGCCCCGCTCGACCGCGGTTTCGGCATATTCGTGAAGAAGGTCCGGCGTTCGATGGGCCGACACGATCTTGACCTCGTGCGCGATACCCAGCGAATCGAGCGTTTCGCTCGCGTGTTTCATGGTGTCCCAGTCCGACCGGGAACCCATGATTATTCCGATTCTCGCATGCATTGGTTTTGTCATCCTGACGCATCCTGCGTTCTGGACGCAAGTTCCCTGTGAACCTCGGAGAAGATCCGCCGCCGCGCCAGGCGGCGTGCCCTGTCATTCGTCGCAACCTTGAGTGCCAGCGATTGCTGCCGAAGTTCACGATTCTCGGTTCCCGTGAACTCGAAGAAATCGGCGAGCGCGGAGGCGCCTTCCGCCGCGATGCGATCACGCCAGTGCTCCGCCTGCCGAAACAGGTCCTTTGCACGCTTGTCTTCGGTCCCCAGGGAATCGAGTGCGACGCGAATTGCTTCAGGATCGACCTGCCGCATGAGCTTGCCGATCAGTTGCTTCTGTCGGCGTAACGCACCATGGGCTTTGATGTTGCGTGCCTCGAGCACTGCATCTCGAAGTCGCTCGTCGAGCGCGATACTCGCGAGCTGCTCGGCGTTCAGACCGACCAATCGCTCGCCCAGTGATTGCAGACAGAGATATTCGCGTTTCCTGGCGCTCTTGCTGGGCTTGGAGGGGGACATCAGCGGAACGTGGTCGACACAGACTCTATTGGGCATAGTATCATGCGGGCCGGACCAAGACGGTCACAACAACCCGCCTCGAAATCTGCAAAATCCGCTAGGCAGCCGTGCGGAATTTGAGAGCCGGGTTCAAGAAAAACGACGAATCGATCGCCAATGAATGAAATCAGGGAAGCAGCAGGAACCGCAGCGCATTCACGCAGCGTGCCGGACTTGCACGAACTGGAAGACATACTGTCGCTCGTTTTGAACGAAGCGCGCGCGCAGGGTGTCGACGAGGCAGAAGTCGCCGCCAGTCACGATATGGGCCTGAGTGCCACCGCGCGCCTCGGCAGCGTCGAGAGCCTCGAGTATACGAATGACCGCGGCGTTGGCGTGACCGTTTACAAGGATAAGAAGAAAGGCAGCGCGAGCACGTCTGATTTCAGCCCGGCAGCCCTGCGCGAAGCCGTCATCAAGGCTTGCTCGTTTGCGAAATATACGGCTGCCGACGAGCATTCCGGTCTTGCCGACAAGGACCTCATGGCGAGGGACATCCCGAATCTCGACTTGATGCATGAATGGAATCTCGAGTCAGGTGAAGCCATTCGTATGGCCATCGATTGCGAAGATGCGGCGCGGGCGTACGACAAGCGAGTAACAAACTCCGAGGGTGCCACTGTCACGACCAACAGTGGCGTTCGTGCCTATGGCAATACGCACGGTTTCCTCGCGGCCTATCCGAAGTCCAGCCACAGCATTAGCTGCGTTGTCGTCGGAGAAACCAACGGCGACATGGAACGCGATTACTGGTACAGCTCGGCGCGAGATGCCGCCGATCTCGAATCGCCCGAGGATATCGGCAGGACCGCAGCACGGCGTACCGTGCAAAGACTCGGGTCGCGCAAGATCAAGACGGATCGGGCCGCAGTGCTGTTCGCCCCGGAGGTTGCCCGCGGCTTCATCGGCCACGCGATCGGCGCCTTGTCCGGCAGCGCGCAGTATCGTCGCGCTTCATTCTTGCTGAACGCCGCCGGCGAACAGGTTTTTTCCGGCTTCGTGCAAATCAAGGAGCGGCCGCATATACCCAGGGGCATGGCGAGCGTGCCGTTCGACGCTGAAGGCGTCGCCACACGGGACCGCGATCTCGTCGTGGATGGCGTTTTGCAAGGGTATTTTCTCGGTTCCTATTCGGCCAGGCGACTCGGGCTCAAGACCACTGGCAATGCCGGGGGGCCGCATAACCTGCTGGTGCAAGGCCAAACCGACGACAACCTCGAATCTCTGATCAAGTCGATGGATCGCGGCCTGCTGGTGCAGGAGCTGATTGGTCAGGGCGTTAACGGCGTCACCGGAGACTATTCGCGCGGCGCCGTCGGCTACTGGATAGACAAGGGCGAAATCTCCTTCCCGGTGCACGAGATCACGATCGCGGGAAACCTGAAGGATCTGTACCAGCGGATCGCCGCCATCGGCGTCGATCAGGACCTGCGAAGTGGTATTCGTTGCGGCTCGGTGCTGGTGGAATCGATGACGATCGCCGGCGCGTAAGATCGCCGCTGATGCCGCGAATCATTTGCTTTTCTGATCGTACTCGTCCAGCAGATCCGACAGGCTTCGATCCGCGATCGCGCGGTTGACCGCAGAATCGAGCTTGCCGCAAAGAGCGTCGATCGTATCGGACCAGGTCGGATCGCTCAACGATCCGGTTTCACCTTTGACCCGAACCACGTCGAGAATTTCTTTCAGTTTGATTCGTGCCATTTCGCGGCCGGGCAGGAGTTCTTCTTTTTCGGTTGTCATCAGTAGCCCGGCAGACTCGAGCGCGGCCGCGATCGGTGCAATGGCGATGCTGGGAATGCCCAGTTTCTCGCTGATCTGACTGGTGCGGATACTTCGATTCGGGCTGCGAAACGCGCGACCGACGAGAAACATGATATCGAGCGCCAGGCGCTCGCGCATCGCATTGGACAGCCGCGGTTCCTGGCGGCCGATGCGCATGAAAGCCGGACGCTGGTGATAGAACGCGAGCTGCGCGCCAATCAGCAGAATTAACCAGTTCAGGTACAGCCATATGAGCGCGGTGACCGCCACGGCAAAGCCGGCGTACACCTGCAGCCTGCGCGTCGCATACAGCACGAAGGTCGTGAATATCACGCCCATGGCGGCCCAGATGAACCCGCCGACGACGCCACCGACCAGCGCCGACCTGAAGTTGACCCGGGTGTTCGGCACGAATATGTAGAGGAAAGTAAACACGCCGGAGATCAGGAGATACGGCACCAGTTTTCCGGCGATGACGAAGAATGGACCGAGTGCGTCGTTATTGAGAATCCACTGCACGACCGTATTGCTCTGGATCGAGGTAATCATGCCGATTGCCGTGACCATGGCCATCGGACCGACCAGCAACACGATCATGTATTCGGTAAAGCGGCGCGAGAAACTGCGTGGTTTCGACACGTACCAGACGTAGTTAAAGCTTTCCTCGACCTTTTGCACCATGGTGATCGCGGTATACAGAAAGAACGCGAGTCCGAGCCCGCCCAGCACGGAACCCTTGACGTTGTCGACCAGTTCCAGGATTTGTTGCGTGATCTGTTCTCCCTGTTCGCCGAGTGGTGCGAGCAAGTTCAGGAGATACGGCTCGAGCTGGTTAAAGACGCCGAAACCCTTGAGCATTGCAAAACTGAATGCGAGCAACGGTACGATCGACAAGAGCGTCGTATAAACGAGGCTCATGGCACGCATCGTGAGCTGGCCAAAAAAGAAATCGCGCAGCATCGCGAACAAATATCGCAGCAGCGTTGCAGCAATGACCCCGAGCGGGCCGATTCGCGTCAACCGATCGCTCCAGACGATCTCGTCGATGATGTCCTGAATTTTGTCGATCAAGCCTTGTTTACCTGTTTGAGTTGTCGGCTCGCCGGATGCCTTGCATTCTACAGCCTGATCGCGGCTGAAGCCGCGATTCGATCACGATCATGCGGTCAGTACGCGCAGCGCCTCCCGGTACTTGTCGACGGTCTGCTGGATGACCTCCGGCGGCAAACGCGGACCAGGCGCCTTCTTGTCCCAGTCGAGAGTGTCCAGGTAGTCGCGGACGAACTGTTTGTCATAGCTTGGCGGGCTCTCGCCGGTACGATACTCGCTTAGCGGCCAGAATCGTGACGAATCCGGCGTCAGGATCTCGTCGATGATATAAAGGTGGCCGTCGTCGTCCTGGCCGAATTCGAACTTCGTGTCGGCGATGATGATGCCCCGACCGAGCGCGTATTCCGCAGCACGTTCGTAAATCTCGATCGACACATCGCGCACCTCGGCCGCGAGCGACGCGCCGATCATATCCTCGACGGTTTCGAAGCTGATGTTCTCGTCGTGGCTTCCTGCCTCCGCCTTGGTTGCCGGCGTAAAGATCGGCCGTGGCAGCCTGGCGGCCTGTGGCAATCCGGGCGGCAGCTCAATGCCGCAGATCATTCCGGTTTGCTGGTAATCGCGCCAGCCGGACCCGCTGAGATAACCTCGCACAACGGCCTCGATCGGCAGCGGCCGCAGGCGTCGTACCAAGACCGAACGCCCGGACAGGGCTTCGAGCGATTGCTCATCACGGACGTAGCTGTCGATCTCGAGGTCCGTGAGGTGATTCGGAATGATGTCTTCCATCATCGCAAACCAAAAATTCGAAATGCTCGTCAGAATCTTCCCCTTGCCCGGCACCGGGTCGGGCATCACGACGTCGTAGGCGGACAGGCGATCGGTCGTCACGATCAGCAGGTAATCGTCGTTGGCGCTGTAAATATCGCGCACCTTGCCGCGGCCGATCCTCGACAGGCCGGCGATATTCGATTCGTACAAAATTTCGGAAGAGACCATGGCGGCGGAGTCCTGAATTTGCGGATGATGGCGCTTCATTGCACACCCCGCAAGTCGCAGCCATGGGAATACGGACTCGCTCAAGTTAGCATTAGCGCATGTTTGAACCCCGTCGAAGCCGGGTGCGGTATGCCTTACTGGGGTAAGGTCGTCGGCGCGCTCGGCGGCCTCGCAACGGGCCGTCCGTGGATGGCGATCATAGGCCTTATTCTGGGCCATCAGTTCGATCGCGGATTCGCAGATCGATTCACGCGATTCGGCCCGGACGTGTCCGCGGCCAGGCTGCAACGACTGCCGATGGTTTACCTGAAGGCCTTGTTCGAAACGATGGGGCATCTCGCCAAAGCGGATGGCCGTGTAACCGAGGCGGAAATCAGGGCGGCGAGGGCACTGATGCACCGCCTGGGATTGGGACCGACCGAGATTCGCAAGGCCATCGACTGGTTCGACAGTGGCAAGGACGCATCCTATCCGCTGACTGCCACGCTGCGAAAACTGCGCGCGGACATCGGGCGGCGTGCCGAAATGCGCGCGTTGTTCGTTCGCTTGCTGCTCGAGGTCGCATTGGCCAAGCCGTCCATTCGGCACGCCGAGCGCGCCATCATCTGGACGATCTGCACGGAGCTGGACATCGGGCGGGTAGAGCTCGCTCAACTGGAGGCGATGCTTCGCGCGCAACGCGGATTTCGCAAGTCTGCCGCGGGTGCCGCCGACTCCAGGCGAGTCAATGATGCCTATGCCGCCCTCGGTGTCGACAGCTCGTCCACGAACGACGAGATCAAGAAGGCATACAGACGCCTCATGAACAAGAATCATCCCGATAAACTGGCTTCGACGAACCCGGATGCCACGGTTCTGGCCGAGGCGGAGCGCCGCACGCGCGAAGTCAGGGGCGCCTATGAGTTACTGAAGGCACGTCGCAGCATAAGGTGATGAGCCGTGAAATCAATGTACCGTTCCGATAAAGTCGTCGGCACTCCACGAACCAGACAGGATGATCGACTGTGGAACCGCTGATCGCACCCTCCATACTGTCCGCCGATTTCGCGCGCCTGGGCGACGACGTCAATGCCGTGCTCGAGGCCGGCGCTGACCTCGTGCACTTCGACGTCATGGACAATCATTTCGTGCCGAATCTGACGATCGGGCCGCTCGTCTGCGAGGCCTTGCGCAATCATGGCGTCACCGCGCCGATCGACGTGCATCTCATGGTCGATCCCGTGGACCGGATCATCCCGGACTTTGCGAAGGCCGGCGCCACCTACATCACCTTTCATCCGGAGGCGAGCCGACACGTACACCGCACGATCGGCCTCATCCGCGAACACGGCTGCATGGCCGGCCTGGTCTTCAACCCGGCCACGCCGTTGACCTGGCTGGAGCACATCATCTGGGAACTCGACATGGTGCTGATCATGTCCGTCAATCCCGGCTTCGGCGGCCAGGAGTTCATCGAATCGTCATTGGACAAGCTGCGGCAGGCGAGAAAGATGATCGACGACAGCGGCCGGCAGATTCGCCTCGAGGTCGATGGCGGCGTGAAGGTCGAAAATATCGGTGGTATTGCGGCGGCCGGTGCAGATACGTTCGTGGCCGGCTCGGCGATTTTCGGCAGCAACAATTACGCAGCCGTTATCGCGGAAATGAGATCGGAGATCGCGGCAGCGCTTGACTAGATCTTGCGGTTCGGACGGGCTCCGTAGACGACGATGGTCTTGCCGCTCGCGGACACCAGTCCCTGTTCTTCGAGCACCTTGAGGACACGCCCTGCCATTTCGCGCGAGCAGCCGACCAGCCTGCTCAGTTCCTGGCGGCTCACCTTGATCTGCATGCCATCCGGGTGCGTCATGGCATCGGGCTCGTTGCACAGGTCCATGATGGCATGGGCGACGCGACCGGTGACGTCGACGAAGGCGAGATCGCCGAGTTTGCGGTTGGTGCGGTCAAGCCGCGTGGCCAGCTGCGTCGCGAGCTCGAATACGAGCCCCGGGCTCTCGCTGGCGATCTGGCGAAAACGCGGATAAGTCATTTCGGCGATTTCGCATTCGCTGCGCGTGCGCACCCAGGCGCTCCGCGTCGGCTGTTCGTAGAAGAGACCCATTTCGCCGAAAAACTGTCCCTTGTTCAGGTAGGCCAGCACCATCTCATTGCCGTCTTCGTCCTCGATCATCACCTCGACTGAACCATCGACGATGTAATACAACACATCGGGCAGGTCACCGGCATGGATCATGACGGTCTTTGATGGGACGGTGCGTACCCGGCAATAGCTCAGGAACCGGTTGATCGCCGGTACGTCACTCAAAGTCTTGGCTGTTGTTTGCATAAGGTGATCCTCAAAGACGCCGCGCCCAACCTTTTAATAATATAGTCCGCTCCAAAGGGCAAGGTAAGTGTCGATATTCCTTGAAATTATCGTCGCAAAAATCCGACGGAATCACATTTAGAGCAAGTCACCCGACGGCGGCGTCAGATCCAGTAAGCCGTACCCGTCATAAATTTTGCCGTGAGCCGCATCAGGCGCCGCAGCGGTCGAGGCAGTTCTGCCGCTCCGGCATGCCTGGCGTTCGCCCCGTGGAGTTCCTCTTCGTCACGCATTCTTTCGACGATTGCCCGACTTTTCGCGTCGCTCTCCGGCAGGCGCAGGAGGTGTCCGCTCAGATGCTCGGATACTTGTCTTTCCGTCTCTTCGATGAAGCCGAGTGACCATTTGTCGCCCAGCACTCCGCTGGCGGCGCCCATCGCCCAGGCGCCGGCGTACCATAGGGGACGCAATCTGCTCGGACGCGAACCCAGCTCTTTCAATCGCTCTTCGCACCAGCCGAGGTGATCGAGCTCCTCGTCCGCCGACGTGCGCATTTGTCGCTCGATTTGCGGGTCGCGCGCGACCGCGGCATGGCCCTGGTAGAGGCCTTGTGCGGCGATTTCACCCGCGTGATTGACGCGCATCAGGCCGGCCGCGTGCGATTTTTCTTTATCGGACAAGGCCGGCTCGGGGATGCCGGCGGCGGGATTCGGCCGCGCGGCGGCCGTCGGTGCCGACGAGGCGGCGCGAAGAGCGCCGTCTATCCCTGAAAGGAAGCGATCGAGGGGGCCTAGTTGTCGATCTTCCATGGCCGACATTATAACCGCGTTCAAATGCGCCGCGCCCGCCACCGGGCCGGAGCTCCGCCACCACGACGACGACGCCGTGGCGGGAATGTAAGTATCTGATATTAAAGAAAAAACGGGCAAGGCCGAAGTTTCCTGTTCAGGCCGTTCACGCGCCCGGGCCGTTTGCATTGTATGGGCCTTCCGAGTAGAATTTCGCGCCTTTCGCCGGGGCTCGCCCCTCGCTGGAACTGCACATCATGAAGACGATTTCCGCCAAGCCGCAAGACGTACGCCGCGACTGGTACCTGGTCGATGCGACGAACAAGACCCTGGGACGACTCTCCTCGGAGATTGCCAGGCGGCTTCGCGGCAAACACAAGCCCGAGTACACTCCGCACGTCGACACCGGCGATTACATCGTGGTCGTCAATGCAGACAAGATTCGCGTCACCGGTAACAAGTTGCAGAACAAGATCTATCACCGATACACCGGATATATCGGTAACCTGAAATCGGTCCCGATGGAAGTAATGATGAGCGAGGCTCCCGAGCGCGCCTTGCAACAGGCAGTCAAGGGCATGCTGCCGCGCAATCGGCTGGGCCGAAAAATGCTGTCGAAACTGCGCATTTATGCCGGTCCCGACCACGAGCACCAGGCGCAGCAACCGAAACCGCTGGATATCAAGGCTTGAGCGCTCAAGCACTGAGGCATAATTAATGAGTGAAACCCATTTCTACGGTACCGGCCGCCGCAAAACGTCGACGGCACGGGTCTATCTGAAGCCCGGCACCGGTGACATCACGATCAATGACCGCCCGCTGGACCGATTTTTCGGCCGGCAGACGGCCCGCATGATCGTGCGTCAGCCACTCGAGCTGACGAATCTGGAGGACAAGTTCGACATCAAGGTTTCGGTCTCGGGTGGTGGCACGACCGGTCAGGCCGGCGCCATTCGCCACGGACTGACGCGCGCGCTCCTGCAATACGACGATGCTCTGCGGGTTTCCCTGCGCAAGGCGGGATTCGTGACGCGCGATGCACGCGAAGTCGAACGCAAGAAAGTCGGCCTCAGGAAGGCGCGTCGGGCGACGCAGTACTCTAAGCGTTAATTTCCCACAATTTGATCTGCGCAGCTGGTCTGCGACACGTGTCCGGACGGCGGACTGAAGATCAATTCTCACCGACCATCTCAATTCTGCTATACATTTTGATCTGAGGTGGATGGTCGGATCGTGGAACCGGACGGCGGACTAAAGATCAATTCTCACCGACCATCTCGATTCTGGTATACATTGCGGGAGAATTGGGGGATCGTCTAGTGGTAGGACTGCGGACTCTGACTCCGCCAACGGGGGTTCGAATCCCTCTCCCCCAGCCAGCGTTCGAAAAGCCACCGCGCGGTGGCTTTTTATATACCTAACGTCCTCACCCCGTTGTCGTGTCCCACGAGCAGTACGTCCGCCGGCCGGTGCGCAAATATGCCCACGGTCACCACGCCGGGAATCTGGTTGATGCGGGTTTCCATCTCCGGCGGGTTCGAGATGCGGAGATTGTGAACGTCCAGGATGTGATTGCCGTTGTCGGTCACGAAAGCCTCGCGCCAGACCGGCTGGCCGCCAAATCTGACCAGGTGACGCGCAACGAGGGATTGCGCCATCGGGATGACCTCGATTGGCAGCGGAAACGCGCCCAGCATTCCGACCTGCTTTGAATCATCGATGATGCAGACGAAGCGCCTGGCGGCACTGGCCAGTATCTTCTCACGCGTCAATGCACCGCCGCCGCCCTTGATCAACTGCCGGTGCTTGGTGGCTTCATCGGCGCCATCGATGTAGAGATCCACCTCGCCGACGTCGTTCAACATCGATATCTCGAAGCCTTTCCGCCGCAGGAGATCCGTGCTCGCGTTCGAGCTGGACACCACCGCTTCGATCTTGTTCTTCACGCCCGGCAGCATGTCGATCAGGTAATTGACCGTGGACCCGGTGCCGACGCCGAGGACAGTGCCGTCGTCGATATATTGTAGTGAGGCTTCGGCAGCGTTTTTCTTTTTCTGATCCTGGTCCATGAGTCCGGGAACTTTTTACCGCTGAGGACAACTTTGCATTGCGAGCTTAGCGGATCGTGCGGCCCTGCGCCACGCGTTCGCGGCAAGAGCCGCTGCCACATGGACCATCGGAAGCGCCCAAAATGAAACATGCCCGCTTACGCGGGCATGTCACTTTTGGCGGAAGAAGGCTTGTAAACCCTGGCTGCCTTCGGTCGACCTGATTGTCAGGTGCCGGCTTACTCCTCTTCCAGGTTTACGGCCTATCTGCGGCGACGCCGCCTGGCCGGCCTTTTCTTGGAAGACTTCTTCTTGGAAGCCTTCCTCTTGGCTTTGCGCTTCGTCTTACGCTTGGCCTTTTTCTTGGCCTTACGCTTCGTCTTGCGCTTGGCCTTTTTCTTGGCTTTACGCTTCGTCTTGCGTTTCGTTGCCTTTCTCTTGGTAGCACGCCGCTTCGTCGCCTTACGTGAAGCTTTCTTGCGTGTCACCTTACGCTTCCGCGCAACCTTGCGCTTAGAAGCTTTCTTACGAGACTTCTTTTTGGTAGCCATAGTTTTCTCCGTGTCGGGTACCCGGCGTTGAGTATATACAACAAAACCGAAAAATCCAGCAAGTCAAGTGATGCCGTTAACATTTTCTACACAGCGTTTGCGGGCCAAAATTAACGTCGGTAAGGACAGGAATTCGGATTTACGATCGAGTGAAAATCGATCCGGGAAAAAAGTGTCGCAAATTGGCGAAAAATTTCGCCACAGCCGGTAAAGATTTGGTGGTGTTCTGACACTCGAATGGACTGCTTTCGTGCTTCGTCACGACGTCTGAAGAACCGTTGCGAGGTGTCGGGATATTTGCTTCGGCGCTCGACGATTTGCTTCAGGAGTTTTCATCAACGACCTGAAAAACCCGTATATCCCAAGGGCTTGGCGTTATTTTTTCTACTCGTTGACAAGAAAATGCGAGGCCGATGAGCTTCGGTTGAAACAGGTATTTGCGGTGTTTCAGGAACGCGAAAGCGCGATCAAAATAGCCGCCGCCCATGCCGAGCCGATTGCCGTCAGCGTCGAAGGCAACGACGGGCGCAAAGACGACATCCAGCGCGCGAATGTCGATAATTTTGCCCTCCACCGGTTCGGGGAGACCGTATCGGTTGTTTTCGAGCGCGGTTTCGGGCTTTACCTCACAAAATCGCATGGTGAATTTTTTTCCGATAACGGGCGCGAAAATGCGCTTTTTCATCCGCCATGCGCGATCGATGAGCGGCCAGGTATCGACCTCCTCCTCGGTCGGCAGGTAACAGGCAATGTGTGTGCTGCGGCGAAACCAGGAAGACCGTACGACCGTGTCCGCGATCTTTCTGGATGCCCAATCCCGTTCCTCCGGTCTGAGTCCGGCGCGCGCTGCACGCATGGCGCTGCGCATTGCCGGCCGAGATTGTTGATTACCTGCGGAGAAGGCCGGCGAATGCGTCTTGGACGTCGTCATTTCTTACCGCATCGGCAAGGTTGAAAAAGCGTCTCCCGCCTGTGCCGTTACTGACCGTCGCTCTCGAACCGGAGCAACAGGTGGGGTCAGCCGTGGCAACAACAGGCTATCCACCGAAGTGGTTTTGCTCAAATGGTGCCGACAGTGCACGACCCCGAGGTAATAATTTAGGGTCGAAAGGTCACCAGGCCAGCATCGAACACTGCAGGAGACGCCATATGAATAGCTTACCGAAAGTCGCGGCGAGTTACAGTGCTACAGGTCCAATTGTTGGCTATCGCCCAGCGCCGATTCGACGCGTTCGGACAGCAACTTGAGCCGGTTGCCGAGCGTATCCTCGAGCGCTTCTTCCCGTCCCTTGGCATGCAATAACTCGTTTGCCATGTTCAGAGCAGCCATCACCGCAATACGATCCAGGCCGACCACCTTGCCGCTGTCCCTGATCTCGCGCATTTTGGCGTTCAGGACTTCAGCGGAATCGAGGAGATCGGTGCGTTCATTGGCAGGGCAGGACACCTGGTACTCCTTTTCCAGGATCCGAACGCTGACGTGAGCATACATATCACTCATACGGCTACTCCACCAAAAATCGTGCCCGCAAAGAGCAGAAACTGGAGAATTTAGTTAATGCTTGCAAGTAGGCGCTGCTTAAGGTCATGGGATGTGCCCCGGCAGTCAATTTCCCTTCCGCCTAACCCCCCTGTTCCATCGCTTTCAGTCGCCCGATCATTGCTTCGACACGCGCCCGCACCTGCTCGTTTTTTTGCAGAAGGGTCGCGCGTTCTGCGGTCAGCGTGTCCTGCCTTTGCTTCAGAGAACGGTTTTCGTCCTGAAGCTGATCGCAAACCTGCACCAGAGCATCTACGCGCTTCTCAAGTCGCTTTAATTCGTGCTCGAACATGGCATTTGTATCGTCGGCCATTTGAGCAATATAGATCCGCGCACCGGCAGAATCAATCGTCATTTGCGGGCCGGCTTGTATACGTGGCCAGCGGCCGCATTACGTGGGATCATTCCGCCCGGCTGGGCCTGAAAACCTGTCTTGCAAGCATGTCGGTACTGACAATCGATCACAATGAACTCGACGCCGCGCTAAAGCGCTGCGGCTCTACCTGGAACGCCGGTCAGACTCATGGCCTCTTGTGCAGTCAGCTGGCGCTGAGCGGCGCTGACGGAGCGGCCCGCTGGCTCAGCGAGGTGCTCGCCGATACCGATCCCGGCAATGATTTGCGTGCCGAGTGCCAGGCGATGCTCGAATCCCTGTACGAGATCACCTGGCAGCAACTTGCCGAACGGCAGTCAGAATTCACGCTACTGTTGCCAAATGACGACGCTTCCGCCGCGGTGCGCGCGGCAGCCATGGCCCAGTGGTGCGCGGGCTTTCTGCACGGGCTCGTATCCGAAAGCCACGGCGATGCGCTTCGGCAACGCCTTGCGAGCGAACCGCTGTCGGACATCATCAAGGACCTCATCGAAATTTCGCGGGCGACGGCGGGCGACGACAATGATGAAGGCAACGAGCGGGCATTCACGGAACTGGTGGAATACCTGCGCGTTGCGGCCCAGCTCGCCTACGAGGAGCTGGCCGAGTTTCGTGGTACCTCGACAAGACCGCTGCAAGGCGGTTCAGGGAGACTGCATTGAAAACGGAACTCCTTAACATCTCTTTATGAACAGAAAAGAATTTGCCAAGCGCCGCAAGACGCTGATGCGTATGGTAGGTGAAGACGGCATTGCCATATTGCCGAGCGCGCCGGTCAAGACACGCAACCGTGATGTCGAATATCGCTACCGCCAGGACAGCGATT
The DNA here is from genome assembly GCA_041598995.1 of Woeseiaceae bacterium. Lineage (GTDB taxonomy): Bacteria > Pseudomonadota > Gammaproteobacteria > Steroidobacterales > Woeseiaceae > SZUA-117. The sequence continues at coordinate 16,288 of JBFHXJ010000072.1, forward strand.
TCTATTACCTGACCGGCTTCGCCGAACCCAATGCCGTTGCCGTGCTGGCTCCCGGGCGCGACAACGGCGAGTACATCCTGTTTTGCAGAGACCGCGACAGTGGCCAGGAATTGTGGCACGGCGGCCGGGCCGGGCCGAAAGGCGCGGTCGAGGATTTCGAGGCGGATGATTCCTTTCCGACCGACGATATCGACGACATCCTGCCCGGCATTCTCGAATCACGAAATCGCGTGTTTTACACGATGGGCGCGTACGCCGAATTCGACCAGCGAATCACAGAGTGGGTCATCGCCCTGCGGCACCAGGAAGCAGCGGGGGTCCATACGCCGCATGAGTTCATCGCACTGGATCACATCCTGCACGATATGCGCCTGTATAAAAGCAGGGCGGAGCTATCCGCCATGCGCAAGGCTGCCAAGATTACGGTTCGCGCGCACAAGCGAGCGATGGGACGCGTGAGACCCGGGATGTTCGAATACGAGGTCGAAGCTGAGTATCTGCACGAATTCCGGCGCCACGACGCGTCCTGGTCGTATACGCCGATCGTCGGCACAGGCGCCAATGCCTGCACGCTGCATTACGTCGACAACAATGCGGAGCTCAAGGACGGTGACCTGCTGTTGATCGATGCCGGTTGCGAATACGACTATTATGCGTCCGACATTACGAGAACGATTCCCGTGAACGGCCGCTTTTCAGCCGAGCAACGTGCCGTTTACGAGATCGTGCTCGAGGCGCAGCTCGCCGCCATTGATAAAACGCGCAGGGGAAATCACTGGAACGATCCGCACGATGCCGCCGTCAAGATCATCACCAAGGGGCTTAAGAGGATCGGCCTTCTCGACGGCACAGTGCCGAGACTGATTCGCGACGGCGCCTATCGCGAATACTTCATGCATCGCACTGGCCACTGGATTGGCATGGACGTTCACGATGTCGGAGACTACAAGGTGGGCGATGAATGGCGCTTACTCGAGCCGGGTATGGTCATGACGGTCGAACCCGGTATCTACATCCCGGCTGTGCGCAAGGTCCCGGCAAAATGGCGCAATATCGGCGTTCGCATCGAGGATGACGTCGCCGTAACGGCGAAAGGCCCGGACGTCCTCAGCAAGGGACTTGCCAAGGACCCGGACGAGATCGAGAAACTGATGGCCGCCTGACATGGCAGACAGCAACGATACAGACTACGACATACTGATCGCCGGCGGCGGCATGATCGGCACGAGTCTCGGACTCGCCCTCGCGCCGCTCAAGCTTCGCGTTGGCATTGTCGAAGCCGTGGCCCGTGATGCTCGGCAACAACCGAGCTTCGACGATCGTTCGACCGCATTGTCGCGCAGCAGCCAGCGCATGTTCGAGGCGATGGGCCTGTGGCCGGAGATCGTGGCGGCGGCAACGCCAATCAAGCACATTCACGTATCCGACAAAGGCTACTTCGGCTTCTCCCACATTGACGCCGCCGAACAAAAGGTCGAGGCACTGGGCTGGGTCGTCATCAATCGGGTGTTGGGACAGGTTCTGCAGTCCGCCCTTGCGAAGATCGACAGACTCGACTTCCTGTGCCCCGCCAGGATCTGCGGTGTCACGATAATGGATGACGCAGTAACCGCCAGGATCGAGGATGCGGAAACGCAGCGGGATTTGAGCTGCCGCTTGCTGGTCGCGGCCGATGGCGCGAACTCCAGTGTGCGCGACATGATGGGCTTGAGCGCCACGCGCGTCGATTATGAGCAATGGGCGATCGTCGGCAATGTGCTGCCGGAAAAGGCGCCGGAAAACCGCGCTTACGAGAGATTTACTCCGACAGGGCCAATTGCGGTGCTGCCGCTCACCGATGATCGCGCGGCGTTCGTCTGGGCCGTGCCGCCCGCAACCGCTCAGGAACTGCTGGCGCTCGCTGACGACGAGTTCACCGCGCGCTTGCAGGAGGCTTTCGGGCTCCGGCTCGGCGGGTTTTCGAGGGTTGGCACGCGCGCCGCCTATCCACTCGCGCTGACCAAAGCGAACGGCTTGATCGTGCATCGCGGCGTCGTCATCGGTAACGCCGCGCACGGCCTGCATCCGCTCGCTGCACAGGGCTTTAACCTCGGCATGCGCGACGTCGCCGCTTTGTGCGACTGCATCTTCGACGCAATACATGACGACGTTTCAGCGCACGGTGCGACCGCGGTTGGACCGCCCGACCCAGGGTCCATCGCGGTTCTTGACAATTATGCAAAATGGCGCCGCCATGATCACAGCAAACTCGTGCGCATCACAGACGGTATCGTGCGGCTTTTCGGCGACCGGCGCCGTCCTGTACGTGTGTTACGAAACCTCGGCATGCTGGCGTTCGACCTGATTCCCGGCGTGCGTAAGACCTTCGCAAGACACACGATGGGACTGGCCGGGCGGTTGGCCCGCCTGTCGCGCGGCGTGCCACTCGAATGAATCGCAAATTCGACATCTTGATCGCCGGTGGAGGCATGGTCGGACTGACGATCGCCTTGCTGCTCGCGCGGCGCAATTCGAGACGCCAACTCAATATCACGCTCGTCGATGCGGGGACACGGCCTTCATTTTCGCGGGATGACGACGTCTCGCTGCGGGTATCGGCGATCGCAACCGGGACGGCGTCCATGCTCGCGGAGGCGGAAGTCTGGGACGACATTGTAAAAACGCGCGCGTGCCCTTACAGCGAAATGCGTGTCTGGGACGCCGGCGGCAGTGTCGAGGGACCGGAGGCCCTGCGCTTTGATGCGGCCGAATTTGCAGTCCCCGAGCTCGGTTTTATCGTCGAGAACACGCTGATTCAGCATGCGCTCCTGAGAGCACTCGATCGGCGGGATGTATCGGTCAACTTTGAAACGCGGCTGAAGTCCGTCAAGAGATGCGGTAGCCGTTACGCGGTCGAGTACGGCGACGGCAAGACTGCGATGCCGGAACTGCTGGTCGCGGCGGATGGCGCGACTTCGTTTGTACGGACGAGCGCCGGCATCACCGTCAAGACCTGGAAGTATCCGCAATCAGCATTCGTCACACATCTAAGGCCCGAGAAGAGCCATCGCAACACGGCGTGGCAACGTTTCATGCCGGACGGTCCGGTCGCACTGCTGCCGCTCGGTGACGGGCGTGTGTCGACTGTATGGACCACGACGCCGGAGCATGCAAAGGGGTTGTCTGGCTCAACCGACGATGAGCTCGGCGCGTTGCTGACGGATGCGACCGACGGTGTGCTGGGCCGACTCACGGTAGCGGGTCCGCGTGGCTCTTTCCCGCTCAAATCCCAGCACGCCGACCGCTACGCAATGGACGGCCTGGCGCTCCTCGGCGATGCCGCGCACGCGGTGCATCCGCTTGCCGGGCAGGGCGCCAACCTTGGCTTCGCCGACGCCCGGGTGCTGGCTGCCGAGATCGCTACAGCTCTCGACGCCGGCGAGCATCCGGGCGACCTGCCGGTGCTGCGACGTTACGAGCGCTCGAGAAAGCTCGCCAACAAATCCATGCTGCACTTCATCGACGGCCTGAATCGGTTGTTCAGTAATGAGAGCGCACCGCTCGCCCGCTTGCGCGGCATGGGTATGGCACTCTTTAATAAGAGCGGACCGATCAGGGAGTTCGCGGTCGAGGTCGCGCTAGGTATGCGTTGAACGGACCTTGGGCCCGTAAGACTAATGTGAGCGCGGCTTTTTTAAGGGATGTACTTATGTCGCTGCGCACAGGGACGTGCCAGCAGCGACGAAGTCGCGCACAACAAAAATTGAGGGGAAGCGTCATGTTAAAGCCTTTCTTGTTAATTGTGTCACTGACGATCATCGCATTAGCGCCGATCGAGACTGCTCGAACAGCGGAGCGCGACCGATTCGACGCGATACTCGCGGCGCAGCCGGACGAAGCTCGCGCGCGGTACAAGTATCGGCTTCCGCGGGAGACGCTCGCATTCTTCGGCATCGAACCAGGCATGACGGTCGTCGAGGCGCTGCCAGGCGGTGGCTGGTACACGAAGATCCTGTTGCCTTACCTCGGCAGCGACGGCGTGGTCATCGGTGCCGACTATGCGCTGGAGATGTGGCCCAAGTTTGGTTTCTTCAGTGACGAATTCATTGAGGGAAAAAAGACCTGGGTTCGAGACTGGGTTGCCGAGGCACAGGAATGGCGCGGCGATGGTGGCGCGGAAGTGTCCGCTTTCGTATTCGGCTCCTTGCCCGCATCGATGCACGGCACTGCGGATGCCGTTTTATTGATCCGTGCGATGCATAACCTGGCACGCTTCGAATCCGATGGCGGATTCCTGAGCGCGGCAATCAAGGATGCCTATGACGTTCTGAAACCCGGGGGTATCGTCGGCATCGTGCAACATCATGCGCGTGATGACATGCCAGACGACTGGGCGAACGGCGGCATGGGCTATCTGAAGAAAGGATTCGTCATCGACAAGATGCAGGCAGCCGGATTCGAATTCGTGGCCGAATCGGACATGCACGCGAACCCAAAGGATCGGCCGACGACAGAGGAATTCGTCTGGCGCCTGCCGCCAGGTTATTCGGGCAGCCGCGATAATCCGGAGCACAAGGCGAAAATGGATGCGATCGGTGAGTCCAATCGCATGACGCTCAAGTTCCGCAAGCCTTGAGTCTTCTTCTGCCGTGGCGTGTCGCTAGGCGAATGCCGCCGTCAGCGCCTTGACGTGCGGCACGCCCAGGCCGCAGCAGCCACCGAAAATCTGTACGCCGCCGTCTTTCCATTCGCGCGCCCTTGCCACGAGCTCGCCGGGATCGATGATGTCGACGAATTGCCAGTTCGGCATGATGAAATAGCCCGATTCGGGGTAAGCACCGGCCGGGCCATCCCAGAACTCCTGCAATAACGAGAGCCCGGCCGCGGTGTCGTCTACCGTACTGTGCATGATGTTGATGACGCTCGCGCCGCCATCGACGAGATCGGCGACCAGTGACCTGAAGTCCGCATGCGGCGGCTCGAAACCGATCAGCTTTCCGTCATCATCCTGTTTGCAGCTCAGTCCAAGCCAGACCGGCAATCCGGTCTTCACGGCGGCATCGAGAATCAGTGGCGAGTAGATCGGCTGCGAGCACATCTCCAGCGCAATGAGGTCGACCCCGGCGCTCGCCAGTATGTCGGCCTGTCGTCGAAACTCGACAGCGATCTGCTTTTGCGAGGACGGTGTTTCCGCGGGAATCCACGGCGACATCGAGCCGGCGATCGCCACGTGCGACTGCCCGGCCGCGCTGCGTGCCTCGATGGCGATCTCGAC
>JBFHXJ010000073.1:0-21299 GCA_041598995.1 Woeseiaceae bacterium
GCGCCGACCTGCCAGCTGAACGGGCCGTCCGTGTCGCTCGCGAGACGGAGTTCCTGCGTAAACTGATCCGTGTCGGCACCGTCCTCCGTGACCGAAGAAATGCGAATCGTGCCCGGGTATGTCAGGGGCACTACGGGCCCGAACGGGTACTGGAAAACGTTATTGGCAAACGTCACGCCCGGCGGCGGGGTTAGCGTGCCGGCGAAATCAACGACGCCGCCGTCGATGTCGCCGCGGCTGCTGCCATCCGAATCCTGAAATGAAGTGATGGACGTGAGCGTGGAGTTGCCAATGTCCCAGTCGAGCGTCAGCGTGGCTCCGAATGAATCGTAGCTTTGCGGATTGTTGTCGCCCTGGTCGTAATACACGACGTCGCGATCGAAGTTCTGATTCAGCTCGTTGCTGCCGGTCGTGAACACGTTGGCGCGGAAGATCGAGGCCGTGCCGTCCATGCTGCGTGCCTGCAGGCTCAGCAGCGCTTCGAAATCGTCGTTCGGCGTCCACAGTAATTGCACCCGTCCCGCGACCTCCTCGTACTCGCCCAGGACGTCGCCGCCGCCGGTGAATCCGTTGGCGATCCAGTCGTCACGTGTGCGGTACAGGAAAGATACGCGGCCCGCCAGCGTATCCGGCGACAGGCTGCCGCCGAAAGCGGCTTCCAGGTTACCGGTCGTGTAGGTACCGAGCGATCCGGCAACGTAGCCGTTGCTGTCGTGCGTCGGCCGCCGCGTGTTGAACTTGATGATGCCCGCGGTCGTGTTGCGCCCGAACAGGGTTCCCTGCGGCCCGCGGATGATTTCCACGTTGTCGAGATCGAACAGTGGGAAGCTCTTCAGCACCACGTTTTCCATCACGACCTCGTCCATGATGAAAGAGACGGGTTGCGATGCCGCGAGGTCGAAGTCGATGTTGCCAAGACCGCGCAGGTAGAAACGCGGTGCGGCACGGCCGTTCGACGATTCGGCGTACAGCCCTGGCACGCGGTTCGCGAGCGCGAGGACGTCCTCGCCGCCGGTGAACAACGAGTTCAGGCGCTCACCGGACATCGTCGCGACCGAGATCGGCACGTCCTGCAGGGTTTCTTGGCGTTTCGTCGCCGTTACGATGATTTCTTCCAGGACGGCGCTGCTCTGCTGTGCCAGTGCGCCGCCGCCAACCCACGGGACGAGGCCCAAAATCAGCACCGCGAGGGGGATGCCCTTCACGGCCCGGAAACAGGTTCTTGCTGGATGTAAATCGCGCATTGTTATTCTCCTGAGAATTTGGGCGGAGTATAGCGCCACTCCAATTTCTAACGCAGGTCTTTCTGCGCCGCATCGACCGCGAATATTGAATTGTTCGTTAGCATTGCTGTACAAGCTGATGTTTTTCGGACTGTAATCATTGAGCAGTCGCGGAGTGGCACAATTCGTACCGCCGGCAAACGAAACCGCGCGTAGCCGGCATCGGGCCGAGCCTGTCGAGACCGGAGCGGCGAATCTCACGTTCGAAGCGCCGGATTCTCAATTCATAAGTCTCCAACAGCGCCTGGCGCATCTCCGGCGAGACAAAGGCGTGTGCCAGCGAGTTGCGGCTCAATTGTTTGACTTCTTCCCAAGACAGGCCGAACTCGGTCACGGCGACGAAGAATTCGTCGGTCATCGTCGAATCCCACATGCCGCGATCGTCGGTCGAGAGTGCGACCGGGATTCCCGTTCGCAGATATTCGGGGAACGGGTGCTGTGCATAATCGCTGACATACTCCAGCAGCAGGTTGCTGATCAGGTTGACTTCGACGAGATAGGGGCCATGGCGCAAAAGCAGCATCGTGTCATCGTCGGTGATCAGGTTCAGACCGTGCCCGATGCGGTCCGCGCCCAAAAGCAGCGTGTCCTTAACGTGCGAATTCGGTTCGTCGACCTCGCCCGCATGGATCGACAGTTTCACGCCGCTGTAGCGGTGCCGCAGCTCGCGCAGCGTGTCCCGGAAACGCGCGGGATATCCTTTGTCGTCATCTTCCCGGCCGACCATATTGACGGCGACGAAAACGTCGCGGTTGTCGTGCACGAACCGGTACATGTTTCGCAGGCTTTGTTCGGCATCCGGCCTGAATCTGAGGATGGCGCCCTGGAAGCGCACCATGACGCCGGTGTCGACGGCATCCTGCTGGAGCAGCCGCTCGCGCAGAATGTCGACCATCTCCTCAGGCGGCATGACACTGCCATCCGGCCGCAGAAATCCCCCGACGGCGACCTGTAACTCGAGGTAGGAAACGCCTTCCTCAGCAAACGCCTTCATGTTCCGGACCATGATCTCGGCCTGGATCCAAGGATTATTACCAATGGCATAAAGCCGCTGCCAGTGCGTCTGGAAGAACTCGTCCCGGCCTTCGTGCGCCTTGTCGAGACGAATGCTGTTCAACCAGGCATCTTTTTCGGTGTCCGTCAGCGCCGCCAACAGCTTGTACTCACGCTTTTCACAGTCACTCAGTTGCTCGAACTGGCTCGCCTGAATGTTGTGAAACAGCAGGTAATAAGGGATGACGCCGAATTCGTCGCCACCGTAATCGCGGCAATTCTCGATACGCACCTTCGTGTAGTACTCGTAACCACGTTCCTTTTCGGCGAGGGCGGCCTCGTACCACCATTCCGAAAAGGCGGCTCCCGAAAGGTGATTGTGCAGGTCGCCGCCTTTCGGCATGTAATAGAGCACGCGGTACAGATCCCGCGCGTTTCCCGCGGCTTTCAGATCGTCGAACCAGTCGGCGTTTGCCGGATAAGCAGGCAGCATGCAGATCGATAAGGAAACGACGAGCTTTCTGATAATCCCCATACGCCGAGGAAAACGCATTTGAGAGCAAAGATCAACGAGATCGAATGTGGGCATTGCAGCCCAAGAAATCGATGCTTGACCAAAGAGGACGATTGATTAAAAAAATAGCCCCGCGAATGCGGGGCTATCGAAGCCGGATGTGCTGGCTGCAGTCCCACGTCGCCTGCAACCGCATTTCGTCAGACGCTTTTGGTTCGTGAACGCCGCGACGCCTGTCTACCGATCCAAATGGCGATCAGCATTGACAGAATCGACGGATCCATGGGCCCGCCGCCATAGCCGGACGGGGCATTGTCAGACCACTTGACTTCCGCAAGTTGCGGCTCGGTCTTGAGTCGTTCCTCGAACGTGGCAAGCTCAATAGCCAGGTTGTCGGTCATTTTCGCCATCGCCGCAGAAAAGCTCGCGGTTCGGCCCGTACGGACCGACTCGCTGCTTTCCACCGCGGTCGAGCGGAATCCCTGGACGTCGGTGCCCGGCGCGCGAAACAGCAATCTTCGAGTCGGAACATCGAATACTGCTGTGTCGACGAAGGTCTGTACTTCGTTTTTAGTGCCTTCAATCAAATAGGCGCCGACGATCGTCCAGTAGAAGAACGACGCTTTCGTATCTTCGCTGACGGCCACCTGGTCATAGGAGACGAGCGCCATCACGTCGACACTGTAGATTCGGGCAACCTGGCTTAAGCCCTCGAATCCCCTGCTCGAGCGCAGGTAGGTTTCCGGGATTACCTCGATGTGCGCGATGTAATCTCGGTCTGCAAATGCCGCTTTCACCTTGTTCAGTAATTCGAGCTTGGTTGCTTCGCTAATGGCGCTGCCTGCGGAATGCTGGGGTGGCACAAAAGCGATACCGACTCTGAGCGGCAGATTGAGCCGCGGGATGTCCTGCGACGGAGGCGGCGGCTGCTCGCCCTTCGGATACAGATAATCTACGAGACTGCTCGATACGCCGTCGCGTGTCTCACCGGACGACCACATTTGCCAGAAGGACGTGCATGCGGTCAGCAACAACGCCGTCGTCAGCACGACCAACTTTTTAATCATGAGCAACATTTAGGTACTCCGCATCGATGCCGCCGTGGCATCGGCGCATTAATTCCACTACCCACAGACACACGGTTCCCCGGAATCCGTTCAGGAATGCTCGCAGGGGAAACGGCGGCAAAGTAGCGGACGCCCCGGCGCGGCCGGCGGTCCTGTGGTCACGGCGGCGCCTGTTTATACGCCGATTTCGAGGCGATGCAAGAGATATTTATTGCCGGAAAACATGCAGTTACGTAGGATCTCCGGCGTTTCGCCGGGCGCCTCACGGCGGCCTCAATCCCGCTCCAGTGCCCGGTAGCAGTCGGGTGTGAACCGGGGCAGGCATACGCACTGCAACCGCAAGTCATCGCTGCCGGTATTCCTGATGCGTTGCGACACGCCGGCCGGGATCTCGACGGTATCGCCCGGCCCGACCTCGATCGGTGGCCCGCCACCGACCTCCATGAGGCCCGTGCCCTCGACGATGTAATACCACTCCCTCACCGAAAGGCTGTGCAGTTGCGTCATTACGCCGGGCTCGACGCGTGAATCGGCGAGCGAGAAATCGGGGATCGATGCGGCATTGATGAGCTCGCGTATGTAACAGCGTTCTCCGGTCCGGAACTCCGCGGGTGTTCCGGCTTTGAGGACTGGGCTTGTCATCGTGGTTTCCGTTTGCGAGGGAACGAAGCGACAATACTGGAAAGCAAGAAGAGAGCAAAACGATGAACGGCAAAGACGCGGTGCCCCCGGTATCCGGCTTGCTCGATCTCGAAGGTCGACGCGTGCTGGTCACGGGCGGCAGCGGCAATATCGGACGGGGGATCGCGATGCGCCTCGCCGAGGCGGGCGCCGATATCGTCGTCCATTACCAGAAAGATATCGATGGTGCCGCGGACACCGTCGCGGCAATCGGCAAGTTCGGACGCCGCGCCAAGTCGATGCAGGCGAATCTCACGATCGCGGACGAGGTGTCGGCCATGTTCACGACGCTCGACAGGAGTGGCATGGCTGTCGATGGTGTCGTGAACAATGCCGGACTTTATCCGGTGCGCGGGTTCTGTGAATTGACCGATGCCGAGTGGCGCGGGGTAGTCGCTGCTAACCTGGACAGCGCCGTTCACGTCGCGCGGGAAGCCATTCGCCGCTGGTGCGATACAGGTGTGAGTGGTGCGATCGTCAATATTGCATCGATCGAAGGCAGCGACCCGGCCACGGGTCACGCGCATTATGCGAGCGCCAAGGCCGGCCTCCTGATGCTGACCAGGGCACTGACACTCGAGTTTGGTCGCCGGGGCATTCGCGTCAATGCGGTGTCACCGGGCCTCATCAGCCGCGAGGGCATCGAGGAGGACTGGCCCGGGGGTGTCGCCAGCTGGTGCGAGCATGCACCGCTTTCGCGAATGGGAGAATCCGTCGACGTCGCCGACGCCGTCCTGTTCCTGCTGGCCCCCGCATCCCGCTGGATCAGCGGTGCCAACCTGGTCGTGGACGGCGGCATGTCGAGCGTGCCGCGGTGGTAGACTGGGCGCCCGATGCCAAGCAAGCACATTAATGCCGCGGCGGGCGATTATGCCGACACCGTCCTGATGCCGGGTGATCCGCTGCGCGCGGCGTACATCGCCGACACCTACCTCGAGAACGCGAAGCGCGTAAACGATGTGCGCAACATGTGGGGATTCACGGGCGAATACAAGGGAATTCCGGTATCGGTGCAGTCCCATGGCATGGGCATTCCGTCCGCGTCGATCTACTGCACCGAACTCGTCACCGAATACGGCGTGAAACGCATGATTCGCGTCGGGAGTTGTGGAACCACACACCCGCGAGTCAAATTGCGTGACGTTGTGATTGCGATGGGCGCATCGACGGATTCGAGCGTCAATCGCATACGATTCGGCGGTTACGATCTCGCCGCGCTGGCCTCTTATTCGCTGGTCGAGAAGGCGGTAGCCGCGGCGAAAGCGAACAAGGTCAACTATCACGTAGGAAACATCTTCTCCGCGGACCTTTTCTATACGCCGGATACGGCGATGTTCAAGACGATAGCGCAGTACGATGTGCTCGGCATCGAAATGGAAGCAGCGGGCATGTACCCGATTGCTGCGGAGCATGGGGTCGAGGCGCTCGCCATTTGCACCGTCAGCGACGATATACGTACGGGCGCGGCGTTGACCAGCGAGGAGCGGGCGACGACGTTCGACGAGATGATCGTGGTCGCACTCGAAACTGTGCGCATGTGTTATTGACATGGCCTTGTCTGCGGTCAAAGCGAATGCCGTCCTGCCCGACCTGGGCAAAGTGACGCTCGTCGATGAGGTCGGTGTCATGGAGCGGGCGGCGCGTTTCCAGGCGCGGAGTATCAAGAAGGAATCGAAAGTCGAGGCGCTGAAGATGGTGTTGAGCATGATCGACCTGACGACGCTCGAAGGGCAGGATACGCCCGGCAAGGTCAGGCAACTGTGCCAGAAAGCCATGCACCTGCACGATGCGCTGCCGGGCCTGCCGCATGTCGCCGCCGTCTGCGTTTATCCGACCATGGTCGGGGTCGCGAAAAAGGCCCTGAAAGGCCAGGACATCAGGGTCGCATCAGTCGCAACGGCGTTCCCGAGCGGCATGGCGCCGCGCAAGATCAAGCTCGAGGAAACGAAGATGGCGGTCAAAGAGGGCGCCGACGAGATCGACATGGTGATCTCGCGCGGGGCGTTCCTGCAGGGCGAATACGGCTACGTGTTCGACGAAATCGCCGCGATCAAGGAAGCCTGCGGTAAGGCACACCTCAAAGTCATCCTCGAGACAGGCGAGCTCGGTACCCTCGACAGAGTGCGTCGCGCCAGCGTCCTGGCGATGCACGCAGGCGCCGATTTCATCAAGACCTCCACTGGTAAAATACAACCTGCTGCGACACTCCCGGTGACCCTGGTCATGCTGCAGGCGATACGCGACTATTATTATGAGACCGACCGCATGGTCGGCATGAAGCCGGCGGGCGGCATCTCGAATGCGAAGCTCGCCGTGCACTATCTCGTCATGCTGCGCGAAACGCTCGGCTCGGCCTGGATGACGCCGCAATGGTTTCGATTCGGCGCGAGTTCGCTCGCCAACGACGTCCTGATGCAGATCCAGAAACAGGCGACCGGTGTCTACCAGTCGGCCGACTATTTCTCCAAGGACTGAGACAAGAATGGTTACGGAATCAACGAAGCTCGCATTCGACGACGGCTGGCAATATTCGCCGGCGCCGGAAAGCACCGATCACATAGAGCTTGCGGACCACTATGGTCTCTTCATCGCTGGCGAGTTCGTCGAGCCGGCGGAGGATCGCTATTTCGAGACGATCAATCCGGCAACCGAGGAGCCACTGGCGAGCGTGGCGCTCGCGGGTGAAATCGATGTCGATCGCGCCGTCAAGGCCGCGCGCAGGGCATACGAGGGACCGTGGTCGAAAATGCGCGCCGCGGATCGCGGTAAATACATTTATCGGATCGCGCGCATCATGCAGGAACGCTCGCGCGAGTTCGCTGCGATCGAATCGCTCGACGGCGGCAAGCCGATACGCGAATCGCGCGACATCGACATCCCGCTGTCCGCGGCGCACTTCTTTTATTACGCGGGCTGGGCTGACAAGCTCGAATATGCGTTTCCGGGACGCAAGGCATCGTCGCTGGGCGTCGCGGGCCAGGTAATTCCCTGGAATTTCCCGCTCCTGATGGCGGCCTGGAAGATCGCCCCGGCACTCGCCTGCGGCAACGCGGTGGTTTTGAAGCCCGCCGAGACCACGCCGCTGACTGCGTTGAAACTCGCCGAGGTGATCCAGGATGCGGACCTGCCACCGGGCGTCGTCAATATCGTCACCGGGGCCGGCGAAACCGGCGCCGCCGTCGTCAAGCATCCTGGCGTGGACAAGATTGCGTTTACCGGCTCCACCGAAGTCGGGCGCATCATCCAGCGGGCGATCGCAGGCACGGGCAAGAAGTACACGCTCGAGCTCGGCGGCAAGGCGGCCAATATCATCTTCGCGGATGCCGCGATCGACCAGGCGGTCGAGGGCATCGTCAACGGCATATTTTTCAACCAGGGGCATGTCTGCTGCGCCGGCTCGCGTTTGTTCGTCCAGGAATCCGTCGCGGAGGAAGTCGTCCGGAAATTGAAGGACAGGATGGAAACCCTGATCGTCGGCGATCCGCTCGACAAGAACACGGACATCGGCGCGATCAACTCCGCGGCGCAGCTCGAAACGATCGAGTCGTATCTGCGCATAGGTAAGGAAGAGGGTGGTGAGATGTACCAGAGCGCCTGCAGCCTGCCGGAGCGCGGCTACTGGTGCCGGCCGACGATATTCACCGGGGTATCACAGTCGAACCGCGTGGTGCAGGAAGAAATCTTCGGGCCGGTGCTTGCGATACAGACGTTCCGCACGCTCGAGGAAGGCCTGGCCAAAGCGAACAATACGCCTTACGGCTTGTCGGGCGGCGTGTGGACGGACAAGGGTGCAAAGATCTTCAAGGTGACGCGCCAGGTTCGCGCGGGCGTCATCTGGGCGAACACCTTCAACAAGTTCGATCCGACCTCGCCTTTTGGCGGTTACAAGGAGTCCGGCGTCGGCAGGGAAGGCGGCCTGCACGGCCTGGATGCCTACGTGGAACTGGAGGCGTAACCATGCCGGCTTCAGGTTCCCGCGTTCCGGTCGCCAAGACCTACAAGATCTACATCGACGGCAAGTTTCCACGAACCGAATCGGGCCGCTACTTTACGATCGAAGACGGCAATGGACGGGTCATCGCAAATATTTGCCGCTCGAGTCGCAAGGATTTTCGCGACGCGGTCGTCGCCGCGAGAAATGCGTTGGGAGGCTGGTCAGCCGCCAGCGCTTACCTGCGCGGGCAGATCCTCTATCGCATCGCCGAGATGCTGGAAGGCCGGAGCGAGCAATTCGTCACGGAACTCGTGCTGCAGGGGGAGTCGAAGCGCGGCGCGCAGAAAGAGGTCGAGGCTTCGATCGACAGACTCACCTATTACGCCGGCTGGTCGGACAAGTACCAACAGATCTTCAGCTCTGTCAATCCCGTAAGCTCGTCACACTTCAACTTTTCGGTGCTCGAACCGACCGGCGTCGTCGCCGTGCTGGCGCCGGACGAGAGCGGCCTTTTGGGGCTCATCTCCAACATCGCGCCAGTCATCGTCGGCGGCAATACCTGCGTCGTCCTCGCGTCCGAAAAGTTGCCGCTGTGTGCGGTCAGTTTTGCAGAAGCCTTGCATGCATCTGACGTGCCGGCCGGCGTCGTCAACATATTGACGGGATTCCGCGAAGAGCTTATGCAGCAATTCGCCTCGCATATGGATGTCAATGCGGTTGTCTTCTGTGACGGAGACGCGGATGACGCCAGGGAGATCCAGGACCGCGCAGCCGACAACATAAAACGCGTCATCGACCGCGCCGATACCGACTGGCGCGACGAATCGGCGCAGAATCCCTACCTGATCAAGGAGACCCAGGAGGTCAAGACCACCTGGCATCCGATCGGCGGTTAGTTCTTTGCGCGGTTAGAGCCGGACCTACTCATATTTCTCGAGCAGTCCCGGTTCGATCCGTGCGCCGATCTGCTGGATGACTTCCGTCGCGCAGAACGTGCCGAGCCTGGCGCATTCCTCGAGCGATTTTCCTTGCGTATAGCCGAAAAGAAAGCCCGCAGCATAGGCGTCTCCCGCCCCGGTGGTATCGACGATCTCGTCCACCGGCCTCGCCGCTTGAACGACGGTCTGCTTGCCGCGCATGATGACCGAGCCTTTCTCCGAGCGCGTCGTCACGAACAGGTTCTTGTAGCCGGCGAGCCGCGCCGTCGTCTCTTCGAAATCCTTCGCCTGCATGAGCGTGACGATTTCATCCTCGTCGGCCACGACGATGTCGACGCCGTTCCTTACCACATCGTGATAGGCCTCACGGTGTCTTTCGACGCAGTAAGAATCCGACAGTGACAACGCAACCTCGCTGCCTCCTTGTTTCGCTATGCGAATCGCCTCGGCAGCGAGCGCCGGTCCCTCCGCGATATCCCAGATATATCCCTCGATCAGGATGACGCCGGGACGGCCGATGGTTTCCGTGGTGATGTCGGAATCGCTCAGTTCGGTGCACGCACCGAGGTAGGTCTGCATGGTCCGTTGACCATCCTGGTCGATCAATACGTGACAACGTGCGGTCGGCGACCCGTCTTTTGCGGGCTTCAGGCGGATGTCGACGCCGAGGGAACGCATGTCGTGCACGAAGATTTCTCCGAGCTGATCGTCCCGGACGCGGCCGATATAGGCCGCAGAGCCGCCTAGGTTGGCGAAACCGGCAACCGTATTGGCAACCGAGCCACCCGACATCTCTGTGGCAGGCCCCATCATGTCGTAGATCTCGTGCGCCCGCTGTTCGTCGATCAGCGTCATCGATCCGCGCGGCGCGCCTATTTTTTCGAGGAAATCCTCATCCACGTGTGCGAGGACGTCGACGATTGCGTTGCTGATGCCAAGTAGCTGCGTTCCGTCACTCATCTATTGACTGTCCCGGCAGGAACCGTGCCATAGCCTACACGAATCCGTGCCACTTTCATTTCATTTTCTTGAGCGGTATCTTGCGCAAGCGGAACTTGTGTCGAGGTGATGAGGCGATGAGACGCGCAGCCAATTTCCTGATACCAATCACGATGATCACGCTCTATTACGTGCTCGTCGGCGGCACATTGTGGTTGTTGATCAACAAGGTGCCAGCGATCCGCGAATTCCTGCCAATCGGCGGCCTGGGCGATCTGCAAAGCCAGGCCGACAGGGATCTGACGTTTGAGCCGATCTACTCGTCGATCGAGGACACGGTGCTGACCCCGACCGGTCCTTTTCGCCTTGCCATCGCCAGCATCGGCGCTGCGATCATGATCATCCCGGTCTCCTGGGCTTATTTCATCACCAGCCGCACGAAGGAAGTCAACCAGTCTTTCGTGCAGACGATCGTCGTGATGCCGATCGTCGTGACCGGCATATCGACGATCGTGCAGCACAGCGTGGCGCTGGCATTCAGCCTGGCAGGTGTCGTCGCTGCCGTGCGCTTCCGCTTTACGCTGGACCAGCCGTCGCATGCGATGTACATATTTGTGGCAATCAGCATCGGCCTGGCATCGGGTGTCGGCGCCCTGGGCGTCGCTGCCGTCATCTCCGCGGCCTTCGTTTATGTCACCCTCATCATCTGGAAACTAGAATACGGCAGGCTGACATCGGGTGGGTTCCTCGCCATGATCACCAGGCGCGACATTACGGAAGACGACTATTAACAGGATGAATACCTTGCGCGTGGCAGGCTGCCTGCTGTCGCTCGTCATATCCGCTTGCGGCGCCGAGAGCCCGGAGAACGCGACGGCGGACGAGCGGGATCAGCACGGGTTCCAGCAATGGAAGCTTCCCAAACGATTGCGTGAGATTTCCGGACTGGCGCTGTCGCCGGACGAACGCCTCTTCGCGATCACTGATGAACGGGCAATCGTTTACGAACTGGACTATTCCAGAGGGAAAGTCATCAAGTCATTCGCCCTCGGCGATCCCGTCGTGCGCGGTGACTTCGAGGGCATAGCCGTACTTGCCGATACGTTGTGGCTGATGACCAGTGACGGGCAGTTATTCGCGACATCAGACGGCCCCGATGGCCACAGCATGCACTACAAGAAATTCGATACCGGGCTGGGAGACTACTGCGAGTTCGAAGGGCTCGCCCAGGTCAGGGCGACCGCTACGCTGCTGATGGCGTGTAAAAAGACAAAGAAAAAGAAAAACGACCTGAGGATTTTCGAGTTGTCCGTAGGGGCGGACGGCGTCAAGGTGCTTCGCGACATCACCGTACCCGAAAGGGCCATTACAGACAGGATCGGCAAAAAACGCATCAGTCCTTCGGGCATCACGATTGATCCTGCGACCGGTGAATGGGTACTGATTGCGGCACGGCAGGACGCACTGGTCAGATTAACGGCCGACGGCGACCTTTTAGAGGCTATAATTCTGGCGAAAAAAGGACGGCACCGGCAGGCCGAAGGCATAGAAATAACCGCGGACGGGCGCATGCTGATTGCGGACGAGGGAGGCGACGGCCGGGCGAGACTCGCTGTTTACCCGGCTCAAGCGGAGGGAAACAAGAAAAATGAATGAGGCGCCAAGCCCGGAAAGCTATCCGGGCTACACCCTGCTGTACGTGCACGGCCGGCATTTTAAACCGTCGGCACAAGAACTGCTGGACATCTCCGTCACTGCACTCCAAACCTCGATAGAACGCGATTACCCGGAAATGATCGATGCTTTTCACGCGACGCACAAATGCATCGCCTATTACGGGGACATCAGCAACAAATTTCTGCAGCAGCAAGGCGAAAATTACGACGAGAAACTCGATGTCGGCGATCGGCGCAATGCGCTGCAGACATTGGCCGCCATAGGAAAGAGGAAAAATTTCGGGATCGGTCGCTATGACCGGCTTCCGGGAAAAACTGCACTTGCCGAGTTTGCAGCAGATCTCATGGCGCCGGTGCTCGGGTTTCTCGGTTTGGGGAAGAAAGTAATCGCAAAGATTGCCGTGGATCTTGGCGAGTACTGGAACAAGGACAGCGATTTCGCTTCGCGCATTCGCGAGCGGGTCAGGACAGCCATTCTTGACGCCTTGCAAGGTGGACACCGGCTCATGCTGATCAGTCACGGGACGGGATGCATCGTTACCTACGATGTACTGTGGCAGCTATCACACGATCCGCAGTACAACGGGCAATTCGAGGGCCGGAAGATAGATCTGTGGCTCACCCTCGGTGCGCCGCTCGGTGACGCCACCACGAGGAAAAAATTGTTCGGCGCGACGCGGAGAGGAGTCGAGCGCTATCCGTCAAATATCGTCTCCTGGCACAATGTGTCCGCCGAAGACGATTACATGTGCCACGATAACACGCTCGCCGACGACTACCGCCAGATGCTGAAGCAAAAGCAGGTCAGTCTGATCAGGGACTACCGCATCTATAACCTCGCCGTACGCTACGGCAAGTCGAATCCACACAGCTCAGTCGGCTACCTGGTCCATCCGCGAGTCGCACAAATCATGGTGCAGTGGCTACGCCAGGGACGTACCGTCGATTGATTCAGTTGCACTGGTTAATAAATTTGCGCTGTTTCTGTTTCGGATCCGAGATGTCCTTGAAGAATCCGTCCAGATACTTGTCGACATCTTTCTGGTTCTTCTCATCCAGCCCATCAATTCGGCCCACCAGCCCACGGATCTCGGATTCCTTCTCCTGAAAATGCGCGAACGTGCCGTCCAGCACCTCGTTGTTCAGGCAACGGCCGCGATACAGCCGTGATGTGACGTTCTTGATCTTGAGACGCGGATTGGGCTCTGCATATGGCGCGTCCACAATGCCCGCAAAATCGAAGTCGTATGGAATTGGCGTGAACGGCGCAGCGCCCGCACTGAACAGAACGGCATTGTGACAGCAAGACGAATCCGCCGGCCCAAGTATCAGCGAGAAATCCGTATTCCCAATCAGGTATTGGTATACCGATACCAGATTTCCCTGCTGTTGATCGAGTTGTTCGACTTTGATGCCACGTTCCTTGTAGCGGGCAAGACCGATTCGATCCGCAAGATGGTCTTCATCCTCGATGACGAAGGCGTACCTCGTGATCGACTCACCATCGTCTTCGGAATCGACGTAGGTGATGTGCATCAACCGCACGCTAAAACTCTTATCGGTGAGCGTTTGCAGGATTCGGTATGCCAGGTACTCCCGCAATAACAATTGTTCGAAATAAGTTCTCCGCGTCTGACAATGCGTAACAAGCTTGAGCTTGTCTTGGCCGGCGAACTCCGTCTCTTGTACCTGCTCTTTGCGGAAATTCAGGCGAATCGGCGCGAAACTGCAGATCTCCTTCTTGCGCCTGTACCTGCCTCGAGTCTGCAGTTTGAGATCGAGCGAATGTTCCTGACCACTCGCATCGACGTACGAAAAGGTTCCGTCGAGATATTCCTCGTCGGGCTGCTGCTTCATCAGCGTCGTCATTGGTGCCTCGATCCGCACGGTCATTGTGTCGTGGCTCTGGAACAGGGGCCGATTCTCACCCTCCTCCGCAGCGGTTTGTGCCAAAGTCGCGTGTCCTGAGGCGAGGAACAACGCCAGTGTGAGAATGGTCGAATTATTCTGTACTGTTATTTTTCTCATTGTTGTGCCACCTTGATGGAGTAGATCTCAGTTAGCGGTCGGTAATATTATCATGGGACAATGCAGTCGCCCGTCGCCTAAACTACGCACGGCATTATCGCACACGAAAATGAGAGCATCGGTGTTTCCTGAATCAACTATCAAGAGAATCCTGCGGGCCGCCCGTTTACTGAGCCTCGCGGCGATCGTGGTTGCGCCAAATACCGCGCCGGCGCAGCAGTATGCCTGGTCTGATGTGCCGCGCATCGTCGCTATCAGCGACCCGCATGGGGCGTACGATGCCATGGTGCGAACGCTGCAAAACGCGGATGTCATCGACTCCGATCGCAACTGGGACGCGGCAGGCACGCAACTTGTCATTACCGGCGACCTGGTGGATCGTGGCGCGGATTCGCGCAAGGTCATGGACCTCGTCATGCAGCTGGAAGAGCAAGCGTTCGAATCGGGCGGCAGGGTCCACCTGCTGCTCGGCAATCACGAAGTCATGAATCTCGTCGGCGATCTGCGCTACGTGGCGCCCGCGGAATACGCGGCGTTCGCCGGTGACGAACCGGCCAAGGAACGGGAACGCTGGTTTCGCATTTTTGTGGCGCAACGCCTGAGCCTCGGCAAGCCGAATGATCAGGTGTTGCGCGCCGAGTTCGACAAGCATTATCCGCCCGGCTTCTTCGGCCACCGGCAGGCGTTCAGCAGCGAAGGTAAGTACGGCAGATGGTTGCTCGAAAAGCCGCTGATCGTGGTCGTAAACGGCAACGCATTCGTGCACGGCGGCTTGCCACCGCTCGTCCGCGAGCTCGGCCTCGAGGGCCTGAACGAGACGCTCGGATCACAGGTCAGGGAATACGTGAGGGCGCTCGGCGTTTTGAACGAGGCTGGCCTGATGGATCCGGCCCTCAATTTCTACCGCCATGCGGAAAAGGCGGAATCCCTGTCTGTGATGACGACGCTGTCGCCAGAGGTCAGGGAAGCGCTGGGGGCGATCATCGAGCTGAGTCGCAGCAGGGTGCACGACACTGGCGGACCCTTGTGGTACCGCGGCAATGTCGGTTGCAGCGAGCTCATCGAAAGTGACAGGCTGATGGAAGCGCTCTATGACATCGGCGCGGAGCGCGTCATCATCGGCCATACCCCGACGCAAACCAGGGAAGTCCTTGCCAGGTTCGACGGCCGTGTCATCGAGATCGATACCGGAATGTTGAACCCGTATTACAAGGGATCGGGTCATGCCCTGATCATCGAAAACGGTGACCTCATGGTTGCCAGCGAACACACGAGCGATCTCAAGCGGGTAGGGCAGCATCCGCGCCGCGTCGGCTACCGGCCCGAAAACCTGAGTGCCGTCAATCTCGAGTACCTTCTGGCGAACGGGCGCATCCTGTCGACCGAGATCGATGAGCAGAAACGCACGATCGTCGCGTTACAGGGAGATGACGGCGTGACGATCTCCGCCGTGTTCATGAAGGATGAAAACCGCAAAGGCCTGAATCCCGAGCTTGCGGCGTATCGGTTGGACCAGCTCTTGGGCCTGGATATGGTGCCGGTCACGGTCACCAGGGAGATCGATGGAGACCGGGGCTCGCTGCAATATCTGCCGAACAACACCCGCACCGAGCTGGAACGCTCGGCGAGCGGCGGCGGGGCCGATGCCTGGTGCCCGCTGCCCGACCAGTGGGGTGCGATGTATGTCTTCGACGCGCTCGTCTACAACCCCGGCAGGGCGCCGATGAACATGCGTTACAACCTCGAGAACTGGCAGCTCATTCTCAACAATAACAGCGCGACATTCAGCACGAAGCGCGGCCGCCCGCCGTATCTCGCCAATGCGCCGCTGAATATAAATACGGCCTGGAGACGAGCGCTCATGAACCTCGACGAGGAGACGCTGCAACAAACCTTTGGCGACGTGCTCGACAAGCGCCGCATCGGCGCGCTCGCCAGACGCCGCGACCAGTTACTGGAAATCGGCGACTAGTGGTTTCTCAGGGCCGGCGTCTCAATCGACGACGGCAATACATTCGACTTCGGCCTTTGCGCCGAGCGCCAGGCCCTTGACCGTGACGCCGCTGCGGGCGGGCAGTCGTTCGAAATAGCTCATGTAGACGGCATTGAATGCGTCGCGGTCTGTTTCGTCCGCGAGAAAGACCGTGCACTTCGCGACACGATTCATCGAAGAACCGAATGACTCGAGAATCGCCTTCATGTCCTCCATGATCTGCTTCGCCTCCGCCTCGATGCCACCGGCGACCGGACGCAGTGCCCCCGGCTCGAGCCCGATCATGCCGGACAGGTAAAGCGTGTTGTCGACACGCACTGCCGATGAGAACGGCAGGCCACTGCCTTCTATACCGGGCATGTTCAGGTACTCGATTTCCGACTGCTGACTGCCGCCTTGTGGTGGTTGGCATGCGATGACGAGCGCTGCCGACACGAGGAGCGCAATTATGATCCAGCTTTTCAAACCACACCTCAGATTTTGTTGTTTCTGGCCGCGTCCATGATGTGCTCCGCCGCGCGGAATGCAAGCGCCATGATGGTCATCGTCGGCTGCCCGCGGCCGGACGTGACGAAACTCGACCCATCGCAGAGGAAGAGGTTCGGTACGTCATGCGTGCGGTGATACTTGTCGATGACCGAGGTTTGTGGATCGTCGCCCATGCGGCACGTCCCCAGCAGATGCACGCCGCCGACCTGGTCGGCCAACGAGAACCCCCATGACTTTGTCGCGCCCGCGGCATCGAGCAACTCCATTGCACGGACCTGCATGAATTTCTTCAAAGCGACATCATCGTCGTGCTCTTTATGCGTAACACGCATCGATGGTCTCCCCCAGCGGTCTTTGGCCGTCGGGTCAATCGTGATGTTGTTACGGTCCAGCGGAAGCGACGTGCCGTCGCAGGATATGTTCATGCTGCGCGCATAGTTATGCTCGAGATTTGCCTTGTATTCCGCGCCCCAGGTTGGCGCCCCCGGTTCTCCACCGAAAGCGGCAAAGGCCATCGGCGTCGCCGCAAACCCAGCCCGTGCATCGATGCCGCCGCCCCCATAAAAACCGCGCGCCGGATCCGATTCGTAATACTCGTGTGTCACTCGGGTGACCTGGACACCCTTGTAGTCGTTCAGCGGATGTTCAAATAATGCATTCGCCCCCGTAAACGTATTGAACATCAGGTTTCTGCCGACGAATCCGCTCGAGTTGGCAAGACCGTCTGAATGTGAAGCGTTCGCGGAATTCAACAATAAGCGCGGTGTTTCCGCGCCGTTCGCGGACACGATGACGGCACGCGCTTTCTGTGAGCGCTCGTTGCCGTCCGGGTCATAGTAGAGCACTTCGTCAACCCGCCCTTGCGTATTGGTTTCAATCCTGAACACGGCACATTCCGCCCTTATCTCGCAATTGCCACTCGCCTCGGCGAGCGGAATCATCGATGCGAGCGACGAAGATTTGGCATTGACTTCACAGCCGAACAACGAGCAGAAGCCGCAGTTGATACATGGCGGGCGACCGTTGTGCACCTGTGACAGGATCGCCAGCGGCTCGACCTGCGATGAAATGCCCAGTTTCCTGGTGGCGCGCTCCAGCAGAACGCCGGACGAGTTAATCGGCATCTGCGGCATCGGAAATGGCTTCGACCTGAATGAATCGTTGGGCCCGGGCGCCCCGGATACGCCGACTTCCCAATCCACCTTGGTGTAGTAGGGCTCGAGTTCTGCATAGCTGATTGGCCAGTCGGCGAAGTTGGTGCCGCTGATCGGGCCGAGAACGCTGCGTTCGTGGAAATCGATTTCGCGGAAGCGCCAGAAATTCGCCGAAAACAGCACGCTGGAACCCCCGACCATCATGCCGTAAAAGGCTGCCGGGCTCTGCACAATGGTCGCTTCCTCACTCTCGTCCGACCGGGCTGTCTGCTGGTGTGTCTGATTGCCGCCCGTCCACTCATCAAGTACAAACGCGGCCAGTTCGTCATGTTCGAATTCGGTTGCTTTGCGATACGGACCCTGTTCCAGGACGACGACCTTGAAGCCGTTTGTCGAGAGCTCCTTCGCGAGAATGCCGCCGGCAGCACCGGAGCCGATGATGACGAAGTCGACCTGCTCATCCAATGGAAAGGCGACCTGGTTGTCATTCGCCACTTTGTTGCTCCTTCATGTACTCGGCATCGTAATAACCGAACGGATAGGTCCAGGCATGTGGCGGTCCGTCCATGCCGACCAGTTTCCAGCCGATGTTGTCGCGATTTCCGCCGTATTTCGACAAACAGAAAACTCCCATGATCGTGAGCATTCTCATGCCCTGGAAAAAGGGCGTCTGCTCGTTCGCTTTCAGATAGGCATCCTGGTCCGCTTCGTCGAGATCGGAAAACCGTTCTGCGCCGGGATAGGTATCGGCTATGCCTGCTTGAAATTCGGCGAGCATCCCGCGACCCGAATCCAGGAAATCGGCAAAGAAGCTGCCCAGAGCCTTGTCGAAGAAATACACGGCGCCGGCCTCGGTCGCGCCCGGCGTATCCGTCGTAGGCAGGATGCGCGCGGCGAGCGCAACAATCTCCCTTGCCTCTTCGTTCGTAATCGTTTCGAAACCGGCGCCTTCATCCCTGGCCGTGCAGGCGGCCTGTGACACCGCCGCAACGGCCGGCACTCCCGCCCTCAACAGGGTACTGGCGACCACGCCGCCGCTTCCTTGCAGGAAGCTGCGTCGTGTCAGTTCGTCAATAAGCACGTCAATCCCCTTTATATTTCGTTGTGTCTGGCGGCGGCAGTAATGTGCTCGGCGGCGCGGAACGCCAGCGCCATGATGGTCATCGTCGGTTGGCCGCGGCCGGACGTCACCATACTCGAGCCGTCGCAAAGGAACAGGTTCGGTACATCGTGTGTGCGGTGATACTTGTCGATCACAGAAGCCCGCGGGTCGTCGCCCATGCGGCAGGTGCCGAGCAGGTGTGCGCCGCCGGTCGTATAGGTCACCGGCAACGGCCAGATCTTCTCAGCCCCGGCAGCGGCGATCAATTCCACCGAGCGGTCCAGCAGAAATCTGGCGAGCGCCATGTCGTCGTCATGATCCTTGTAGGTGATTCTGAGCGACGGCCGTCCCCAGCGATCCGTGTGCGTCGGATCAAGTGTTACGTTGTTGCTGTCGAGTGGCAATGACGTCCCGCTGTTCATCAGGTACAGGCTGCGTGAAAAGTCGTGTTCGAGATTCTGCTTGTATTCGGCGCCCCATATCCGAACTCCCGGTCGCGCGCCATTCTGGGCAAAACCGATTGGCGTTGCCGCATTGAACGGCCGGGCGTCGATGCCGCCGCCGCCATAGAATCCGCGCGCCGGGTCCGACTCGTAGAACTCATGCAGCACGCGCGTGACCTGTACGCCCTTGTAATCGTTCAGCGGGTGCTCGAACAAGGCACGAACCCGCGAATGACTGTTGAACATCAGGTTCCGGCCGACGAATCCGCTTGAGTTTGCGAGACCATCGGGAAATGCGCCGCTGGCCGAATTCAGAAGCAGCCTTGCAGTCTCGGCGCCGTTCGCGGACAGGATAACTGCTCGCGCTTTTTGTGACCGTTCGTTGCCGTCCGGATCGTAATAGAGCACCTCGTCCACACGGCCCTGCTCGTTGGTCTCGACGCGGAATGCCGCACACTCGGCACGGATTTCACAATTGCCACTCGCCTCCGCCAGGGGAATCATCGCAGCCAGGGTCGACGACTTTGCATTGACCTCGCAGCCGAACCCCATGCAGAAACCGCAATTGATACAGGGCGGCCGCCCGTTGTGGGGTTGTGAGAGGATCGCAAGCGGTTCGACCTGTGCTTGCCATCCCATTCTTGCTGCGCCGCGCTCCAGTAATACGCCTGACGACTTGACCGGTATCGGCGGCATTGGAAACGGTTTCGACCTGAACGAATCGTACGGCCCTGGGGCACCCGAGACGCCAATCTCCCAGTCCACCTTCGTGTAATACGGCTCGAGCTCCGCATAGCTGATCGGCCAGTCGGCGAAATTCGTGCCGCTGATCGGCCCGAGCAGGCTGCGTTCCCTGAAATCGGATTCGCGCAGGCGCCAGAAGTTGGCCGTGAAATGCACGCTGCTTCCGCCGACAACCTGCGCGTAATGTGCGGGATTTCCGTCCGCGACGACGGCGACCTTGCTCTCGTCATCGCGAAAAGTTTGCTGATTGTTGCGGTTGCCACCATCGGAGAGTTCGCTGAGTTCCAGCACCGAGATTTCGTCATGCGTGAAATCCGCGGCTGTACGGTACGGCCCCTGTTCGAGCACGACGACCTTGAAGCCATCGGTGGCCAATTCCTTCGCGATGATGCCGCCCGCCGAGCCCGAACCGACGATGACGAAATCGACCGACTCGCCGAGCGGGAAGGTGACCCGATCCTCATTCGCCATTTTGCTGCCGCTCCGTGTATTCGGCATCGTAGTAGCCGAAGGGGTACGTCCAGGCATGAGGCGGTCCGTCCATGCCGAGCAGTTTCCAGCCGACGTCGTCGCGGTTACCGCCGTACGTCGCCATGCCGAACGTGCCGTAAATCGTCAGGAACCAGGCGCCCTGGAAAAACGCGGTGTGCTCATTGCTGATCAGGTACGCGTCCTGGTCTGCCTCGACGAGATCGGAAAAACGTTCGGCACCCGGATAGGCCTCTGCGATGCCGGCCTGAAATTCGGCATGTTGTGCGCGCGCGTAATCAAGGGAATCGCCGAGGAAAGTGCCAAACGCCTTGTCCGCGAAATAAACGGCGCCGGCCTCGGTTGCGCCAGGCGTGTCGGTCGTCGGCAGTATGCGTGCGGCGATGGCGATGAATTCTCGTGCCTCGTCGCCGGTAATATTTTCGAAGGCGGCCCCATCGTCACGCGCCGTGCAAGCGGCCTGCGACACGGCCACGAAAGATGGCGCCGCGGCCCGCAACATCGTGCTGCCTGCAATGGTGCCAGCACCTTGCAAGAAGGTTCTCCTGCTCAGTTCGTCGCCGAACATGCGCTCCCCCTCCAAAATCCGGACAGGCAAATTAACACAAGCCCCGGGCCTCTGCCCTAACCAATGATTATCAGTTGACACATGGCCAGTCCGCCGGTTCGACCATTATCGTGGCGCCCGGCACCGCATCAGCCCGATTAGCTGATATTATTTAGCTTCTGTCCGCAGCCTACTGAAATTCAAGGAGATCTCGGCGTTTCGCTATTCGGAACAGCCCTGATCGCCTAAGATGAATGCAAGACCCGCAGGGGAATCGATGGCGCA
>JBFHXJ010000074.1:0-21143 GCA_041598995.1 Woeseiaceae bacterium
ATAGGCTAGCGCATCGTTCGCGAGTCCGGGCCCCTTGGTGTAGTACTCGTCCGTCTCCCAGATGTCGCTCCAGCCCGTATATATATAGAGTACGTCGCCCGGCAGCAGGCCGCGCCAGCCCAGGCCCTGTGCCTCGATCATCGCCTCGATGTCGGCGGCGGTGATGGCGCGCCCGGCGGCCAGCGCCTCGCCATTGCCGAGGTGCGCGCGTGCATCGAGCAGCACGGCGCTCGTGATGATGGGCGGTACGTGCTCGATGCCGAGTTTTTGCAGCGGGGCATCCGGCGTCGGCTTGACGTCCGCCTGCGTGTAGCCGCCGTAGTACTTCGCTTTATCGGCGGGAAACTCGCCCTGGCCGTCCCAGGCTTCGTCGAAGTAGGCGAAATGCCCCAGCGCATCCATTTGCGTCCCCTGCGCGCCGGGCTCGCCGCTCACGACCTGTTCACCGTTGAAGGCGTGTTTGGTGCCCGGAATGCCGACCGTTGGCCGGTATTCGTAGACGAGCGGCACGCCGAATGGTGACTGTGTCATGTCGTTCGAGCGAACATGCGACAGCTCGTAACTCTTCGCACCGTCCTGCGTCAGGTAATGCGCGCAGCGCAGCCAAGTGCCATGGCCCAGCGTATTGGCCATGCCCACCTGATCGCCGTCACCCCACGGGCCGGTCGGTACCAACGACATCGATTGTTTGGTGACAGTCATTTCAGGCGTCAGCCCCGGAACCGCTGCGGGTCCGCGCGGCTCGCCGCAGGATGCGAGCATGAGGACAGCGGCAAGCGACGATACGACGACCAGGTACGAAGGTGTGTGAATCCGATGCGCCATTGTTTCCCCCTTGGAATCTCGATTGTTCTTCCGGATCCTGATTGCTAGTCCTTGCGCCCGGTCAGGATGCGCCAGCAATCGTACAGCATATACGTGAGTATAATCGCTGGGATGCCGAGAAGTAGCCAAAAGCTTAATGCAGGTAGTCCCAGAATCATGTTGCCTCCGCAAAGTATTTGTTGACCGCCTGTTGTTCCACGGGCGGCGTAAACAGCGTAACGACCAGCATGAGAAGGCCTGCCGTCGTGAGGCCGACAATTCCCGGATGCACGATGTTCGCCCAGGCAGCATCAGTCAGTGCGCCGAAAATCCACACGCAGGTAATCAGCGTGCCGCCAATCGACGAGGCGAGCGCCGCCTCGCGGCTGACCCGGCGTGACGTCATGCCGACGAGCAAGGGAAAGAAAAACGCACTACCGACGATCGCGATCGCAAACGAAACGATACGCAGAATCAGTGCGAGGTCGGGAATGGCACACACGAAGGCGACGGCACCGACGACGACGATCGCCAGTCGCGAGATCTTCAGATAATCCTTCTCGGCGCGCCGGATTCCTTTCGGCTCGTCGTGACAGCGGCGCACGAGGTCATGCGCGATCGCCGAACCCGACATCAGCAGCAGGGAATCGGTCGTGGACATCGCCGCACTGGCGATCCCGGTCAGCGCGACGGCCGCGAGGGCCGGTGTCAACAACTGTGTGACCAGAACGGGATAGGCCTGGTCCGCGGAGCCGAGCTGATCCCACACCATGATCCGCGCGGCGGCGCCCAGGTAGAAGTTGCCGTAAAGCAGGAACAGCATGACCAGTCCGATCGCGATCGGCACCGAGGCGCGGGCGATGCGATCGTCCTTCGCCGCATACATCTTCGTGACGAGCTCCAGCCGCGTCGAGTAGGCGACGAGCCAGATCAGGTACCAGGAGACCATATACCAGCCGGACCACTGGGTCCCCGTCGGCGACGTCCATCCCGGTGCAATCGCCTCCACCTGTTGCAGGACCGACGACCAGCCGCCGACCGCCTCGTAAACGTAGGGCACGAGGATCAGGAGGCCCACCCACATGAAGACGAACTGCGCGATGTTGGTCCAGACGACTGCGAGCAGGCCGCCCATTGCGACGTAGACGACAAAGATCACCGTGCCGAGTATCAGGCTCGTCATGAACTGGAAACCCAGGAGGCGTTCGAGGATGAATGCCATGCCGCGGAGCTGCGCGATCAGGTAAATCGTGCTCGAGAATGCCACGACGACTGCGCTCCAGGCCCTGAGGCCGCGGCTGTCGAATCGGTCTCCCATGTAGTCCGGAATGGTAAAGCCGCCCGACTGCCGCAATTTTTTTGCGAACAGGTAGAAGATGATCGCCGCGCCGCCGACGAAGGAAATGTACGGCAGGATCGCGACGCCGCCGAAGGTGCCGGTAAATGCGATGCCGCTCAGGATAGCGCCGCCATGCATGACCGCAGCCATGTTCGCCATCACGAGGACGACAAGTCCGAATCGGCGGCCCGCAACCCAGAAATCCGCTTCGGTCTTCTGGTAGCGCGCGGCGATCAGGCCCAGCGCGATGATGCCCACGAGATAAAAACCGAAAACGAATGCACCGGTGGTGGTTGCGCTCAAGTCTTATCCTTATTGTTTGCCGAGGCAGGCGTATGCATTCTATAGTTTAAAACCGTTAAATGTTAGTCTGATCAATCCACTACGCCTCATCGGCGGTAACCGATTAGAATTACAGAATGGTCGAACGGTCGTTCAAGAAGGAAGTGCAGAAACTTCGCCTGGGTGCGGGCGATGAGTTTGGGGGCGAAGGCATACTGGCGATAACGAAGGCTCTGCTGCAATCCGGGGTTGCCTACGTCGGTGGTTACCAGGGAGCGCCCATCTCACACCTGATGGACGTGCTTTCCGATGCGGAGGAGATTCTCGACGAACTCGGCGTGCATTTCGAATCCAGCGCGAGCGAGGCAAGTGCCGCGGCGATGACGGCAGTTTCGGTCAACTACCCCTTGCGCGGTGCCGTCACGTTCAAGTCGACCGTCGGCACCAACGTCGCCAGCGATGCGCTCGCGAATCTGGCTTCGGGCGGCGTAAAGGGCGGCGTCGTCATCATCATCGGCGAAGACTACGGCGAAGGGTCGAGTATCATGCAGGAGCGCTCGCACGCATTTGCGATGAAAAGCCAGATCTGGTTGATCGATCCACGACCGAACGTGCCGGGCATCGTGCAGGCGGTCGAGCATGCGTTCGCACTGTCCGAAGCGAGCAACACGCCGGTCTTTCTGGAAATGCGCCTGCGCGCCTGCCACGTGCACGGCAGGTTCACTGCCAAAGATAACCGCCCGCCGCCGTTGTCCTTACGCGAGGCGATGGAAAATCCGGTGCGCGACACGACACGCGTCGTGTTGCCGCCGGCGTCGTTCGAGCACGAGCAGGAAAAAGTGCGTGATCGCTGGCCGGCTGCCGTCGAATACATCAAAAAGCACAAACTGAACGAACTATTCGATGGGCAACGCGACGACATCGGTATCATCGTGCAAGGCGGCTTGTATAACACGCTACTGCGCACGATGGAACGCCTCGGCGTCGCGGATGCGTTCGGTAATACGGAAATACCGATCTATGTAATGAATGTCGCCTATCCGATCGTCGACGACGAGATCAACGAGTTCTGTAAATCCAAGCGCGCCGTGTTGCTCGTCGAGGAAGGCCAGCCCAATTACATCGAACAGACGCTCAACACGATTCTGCGGCATTCGGGCAGCGAGACGATCGTTGTCGGCAAGGGAGCTTTGCCCATGGCCGGAGAATATACGAGCCAGGTACTGAGGAAAGGCGTGGTTGATTTTCTGGAACGATACGACGAGAAGTTTACCGCACCGGAAGACCCGATGCGCCTGGTCGGCGAATTCATCGAGGCGATCAATCCTCATGTGCCGCCGCGGCCGCCGGGTTTGTGCACGGGGTGCCCGGAACGGCCGGTCTTTGCCAGCCTGAAGCTGCTGCAGGAGGAGCTGGGCGACTTTCACGTCAGCGGCGATATCGGTTGTCACCTGTTCTCTGCGCTGCCGCCATTCAACATCGGCAACACGACCATGGGATACGGGCTGGGCGCCGCAGGCGCGTCGGCCTTCAATACCGAAAGCGACCGCCCGGCGCTGGCGATCATGGGCGATGGCGGTTTCTGGCATAACGGGCTGACGAGCGGTATCGGTAACGCCGTTTTCAATAAGAGCGACGCATTGACGATCGTCATCGACAATAACTACTCCGCGGCCACGGGAGGACAGGATCTGCTCTCGAGCCAGGGCCCCTCCGATACCCGTAGCACGCAGCACCCGATCGAACGCGCGGTCAAAGGCGTCGGCGTGAAGTGGACGAAGACCGTGCGGACCTACGACATCGGCGAGATGCGCAAGGCGCTGAAAGAGGCGATCGCGAAAAAGGGCACGGGTCCGAAGGTGCTCGTCGCACAGTCGGAATGCATGTTGAACAAACAACGCCGCGAGATGCCTCTGTTTCAGAAAGCCGTCGCCGATGGCCGGCGCATAATCGTCGATCGATTCGGCGTCGATGAAGATACGTGCACCGGCGATCATGCCTGCATGCGCCTCTCCGGTTGCCCGTCGTTGACCGTCAAGCCCAATCCCGATCCGTTGAAAAGGCAACCGGTCTCGTATGTGGACAACAGTTGTGTCGGCTGCGGTAATTGTGGCGAAGTCGCGCACGAGGCAGTGTTGTGCCCTTCTTTTTACAAGGCGCAGATCGTTTTCAACCCCGGCCGTCTGGACAATTTCCTCATGAATCTGCGGCAGAAGATCATCGGCTGGTTTCAGGGCCGGGCCGATCGCTTGCGGCTCGAGAGAGCCTGATTCGGGCGGCACGATGGCACAGTCCCGGGAACGACCGTTGTCCATTGCAATACTCGCCGTCGGCGGGCAGGGCGGCGGCGTGCTCACGAACTGGCTCATCGATGTCGCCGAATCCAACGGCTATCTTGCGCAATCGACCTTCGTTGCCGGCGTCGCGCAAAGAACCGGCGCGACCGTCTATTGCGTCGAGATATTCCCGCGGGATCGCGCCGCGGCGATCGGCCGGGAACCGGTGTTCACGCCGTACCCGGTCCCGGGCGATGTCGACCTCGTCGTGGCCGGCGAGATGGCCGAGACCGGGCGCGCGATCCAGAAGGGCTTCGTGACACCGAACGTCACGACCCTGATCGCGAGCAGTCATCGAATCTACTCGGTCCTCGAAAAGGATGCGTTGGGTGACGGAATTTTCGATCAGGAACCGGTTGCCCGGGTGGCCGCGAAGGCGTCGAAGCGCTTCATCTGCTTCGATATGGCAGCGCTCGCGGACCAGACCGGCAGCGTCATCAGTTCCGTGCTGCTCGGCGCCATCGCCGGCTCGGGCGCGTTGCCGTTCGAGAGAAAGGCGTTCGAGGATGCGATTCGCAGTTCGGGCAGGTCGGTGGAGGCGAATCTCCAGGGTTTCGCGGCTGGATTCGACGGCGTTGGCACGGAGTCCACAGCCGCCGACGCCGGCATGCCGCTCGCGAATCCGGCCGGCAGACACGGCGAGGCACTTAAGCAAAGGATCGACACCGAGCTGCCGGAGTCCGTGAAAAACATCGCACTGCACGGTGCGCTCCGCACACTGGATTACCAGGACCCGAAATATGCGGCTGCCTATCTCGATCGGGTCAAGGAGATCTCGGTGATCGATACCGGGGGTAATGGCTACGAACTGACTGCCGAGGTCGCACGCCAGCTTGCGCTACAGATGTGTTACGAGGACACGATACGAGTGGCCGACTTGAAAACGCGCAGCGAGCGCTTCGCGCGAATTCGCAAAGACGTTGCTGCTGCGGACGATCAGCCCGTGCACGTCGTCGAATACTTCCATCCGCGCCTCGATGAAGTTTGCGATACCCTGCCGGCGCCGATCGGTGCGGCTATCATGAAGTCGGACAGGCTCAAGAAAATTCTGTCGCCGTTTTTCCGGAAAGGCCGCAACATCAAGACGACTGGTATTACCGGGTTCCTGGTGCTTTACATGTTTTCTAAATTTCGCCGGTTCCGGCGTGGGACGTATCGATTCAGGCGGCAGCAGGAACTCATTCACGACTGGCTCGACCGCGTGATTAACGCCGCAGTCGACGATTATGACTTCGCGCTGGAAATTGCCCACTGTATCGAGATGGTGAGGGGATACAGCGACACCTACGAGCGCGGGATCACCCGGTATCGCGCAGCTGTGGATGCCGTGGCAGGATTGCCGGCAGGCGAGCGTGCGACCGCGATGCGACGCCTGCACAAGGCGGCGCTCGCGGACGAGAAAGGTCGCGCGTTCGGCGAGACGATCGCTTCCATGGAATCCGCGCATTGAGCAATTTTACCGACAAGCACGCGCTGATCACCGGCGGTGGCAGCGGCATCGGTGCCGCGATCGCCGCGGCGATGTGTGATGCCGGGTGCCGCGTGACACTCGTGGGACGCAATGCGGACAAGCTCGAGAAAAAAGCCGCGGAACTCGACGCACGATTTCAGATTGCAGACGTGAGTGATCGCGAATCCGTGGCGGCGGCATTTGCCGCGGCGGCAAAACGGAGCGGCGCGATTACAATTCTTGTCAACAACGCCGGCACGGCCGAATCGGCGCCATTCGCGAAGATGGACGACGCGCTGTGGGACAGCCTGATCGCGGTGAACCTGACCGGCGTCTACAATTGCACGAAGGCCGCAATCGGCGGCATGGTCGAGGCCGGGTATGGCCGCGTCGTCAATATCGCGAGCACCGCCGCGCTCAAGGGTTACGCCTACGTCAGCGCCTATTGTGCCGCAAAGCACGGCGTCGTAGGCCTGACACGGGCGCTGGCGCTCGAGTATGCGACAAAGGGCATCACGATCAACGCCGTGTGCCCGGGTTACACGAACACCGAGATCGTCGAACGGGCCATCGACAGGATTGCATCGACAACCGGGCGCCGGCGGGACCAGGCGTTGGCAGAACTCGTCAGGGCGAACCCACAGGGGCGCCTGGTCGAACCGGAAGAGGTGGCGGAAACCGTGATGTGGGTCTGCCGGCAGGAGTCGATTAACGGACAATCGATCGCCGTCGCCGGTGGAGAAGTGATGTGAGGCAACAATGACAACGATAAAACCGAAACATTTTCTCTGGCAACTCGACGACCAAGGCGTGGCGATCGTCACGATCAATCGTCCGGAAAAGAAGAACCCCCTGACTTTCGATTCCTATGCCGAGCTGAGGGACACGTTCAGATCCCTGGTGTACGTGAGCGATGTCAAGGCGGTGGTCATCACCGGCGCGGACGAGAATTTTTGTTCCGGCGGCGATGTGAACGAGATTATCGGCCCGCTGACCAAAATGGACATGCAGGGCCTTCTCAAATTCACGCGCATGACCGGCGATCTCGTGAAGGCCATTCGTCATTGCCCGCAACCCGTGATCGGTGCCATCGACGGTGTCTGCGCCGGCGCGGGCGCGGCGATCGCGATGGCGTGTGATCTGCGCTACGGCACGGCCCGGACGAAGACCGCCTTTCTCTTTACGCGCGTGGGGCTCGCCGGCGCCGACATGGGAGCCTGCGCCATACTGCCGCGTCTCATCGGTCAGGGGCGCGCATCGGAACTTCTGTTCACGGGACGCTCGATGAGTGCCGAGGAGGGTGAGCGGTGGGGTTTCCTGAATGCACTCTTCGAGCCCGAAGAACTGCTTGACCGATCGATCGCCTCGGCTCGTAAACTGGCGTCCGGCCCGAACTTTGCACATGGCATCACCAAGAATCAGCTGAATCTCGAATGGGACATGTCGTTGGATGCCGCGATCGAGGCCGAGGCACAAGCACAGGCGATCTGCATGCAGACCGCGGATTTCGAGCGCGCCTATCACGCGTTCATTAAAAAGGAAAAACCTGAATTCAAAGGAAATTGATGATGCGTTCGAGCCGCAAGGAAAAACCGGAGTTCAAGGAAAACTAATGACCTATTCGACCCGCAATACAATGGGGGGGACCGGGGCAGGCTAATGGCAGACAGGACCTACCTCGACTGGCCGTTCCTCGACGACAGCCACCGCGAACTGAAAAAAGGGCTCGAGCGATGGTGCCGGAAATATGCGTTCGATGATGAGGACGACGAAGTCGACAAAACCTGCCGCCGGCTGGTCGCCGATCTGGGAAAAGCCGGGTGGCTCAGGCATTGCGTGCCGGCAGCATGGGGCGGCGCAAACGACAAGCTCGATGTCAGGAGCATTGCGTTGTGCCGCGAAACACTGGCGTATCACTCCGGTCTTGCCGATTTCTCGCTTGCGATGCAGGGTCTCGGCAGCGGCGCGATTTCCCTCTGCGGCACGGATGGGCAACGACAGAAATACCTGCCGGCGGTGGCAAAAGGTGACGCGATCGCGGCATTCGCTCTGTCGGAAGCGGCAGCCGGTTCGGATGTTGCGGCGCTGGAGACGACCGCCGAAATGGCCGGTGACGAGTACATCATCAACGGCGAGAAAACCTGGATCTCGAACGGAGGCATCGCAGACTTTTACTGCGTGTTCGCGCGGACGGACGAAGAACCAGGCGCCCGCGGATTGAGCGCATTCATCGTCGAAGCCGCGAATCCCGGTTTCAAAGTGACACGGCAAATCGAAACGATCGCACCGCACCCGCTGGCAACGGTGACACTGAAAGATTGCCGCGTGAAAAAGACCGAGCGCATCGGCGAACCGGGCGAAGGATTCAGAATCGCGATGGCGACACTCGATATTTTCCGTACCACGGTTGCAGCTGCAGCGCTCGGTTTCGCGCGCCGCGCGCTCGACGAAGCAGTGCGACATACGAGCACGCGCAAGTTGTTTGGTGCGCCGCTGAGTGCGTTGCAGATGACTGAAAGCAGCATAGCCGAGATGGCGACGTCGATCGACGCGAGCGCGCTCCTGGTATACCGCTCCGCGTGGGCGAAGGACTGTTATCAGGAACGCGTGACCCGGGAGGCAGCGATGGCGAAATATTTTGCGACGGAGGCTGCCCAAGAAGTAATCGATCGCGCCGTGCAACTGTTCGGCGGCAGAGGCGTGGTCAGGGGAAATATAGCGGAGCGTCTGTACCGTGAGATTCGCGCGCTCCGGATTTACGAAGGCGCGAGCGAGGTGCAGAAAGTCATCATTGCGCGGCAGACGTACAGTGGACATGGCAAATGAAAATATTGTTACCCAAAGGCTGGGCCCGGCCACGCGGCTATTCGAACGGCATACGGGCGGACGGAGAACAGGTCTATGTCGCCGGCATGATTGGATGGAACGAAAAAGAGGAATTGGCAGCCGGCTTGGTTCCTCAGTTGCGGCAGGCGCTTCAAAACACGGTCTCGGTGCTCGCCGATGCCGGCGCCGGACCGGAACACGTCACGCGCATGACGTGGTACGTGAAAGGACTCGATGAGTATCGCGAGAAGCTGAAGGAGATCGGACCGGTCTACCGGGAGATCATGGGCAAGCATTTCCCGGCAATGGCGGTGATCGGGGTCGTCGACCTCGTCGACGAGGGCGCACTGATCGAGATCGAAACCACGGCCGTCATACCGCGGGTCGGACCACCATAAGCGATTGTTTCGTAACAATTTGTATACGCAGGAACGCCGCTTGCGGCCGCTTGATGAAGCAATTTTGAGGGCAAAAGTACCCGATCTTGCAAATGCGAATCGGCCGCGAACGAGTGTGTCTTACAAGGCCGGTTTACCCCCATAAATCGCGATCAGGGCCGGATAGACAGACGATATCGCTGGTATATTCATTAAATATCAAACGATTGCAGCGGTCCGACCCCAGTCAGTACTATGGCGGCTATGGAGCAGTCCGTCATCATTCGTTTCTCGCACATCGATATCGCCGGCATCGTCTTTTATCCGCGTTATTTCGAGATCCTGTCGGAATTGTTCCCGAACCTGCCTTTCGAGAAACCGCCGTTCGCCATGCAGACGGATTTCCTGAAGCCGAACACCCTGGGCGATGAGCTGCGGGTCACCTTTGACAAGGACAACTGGTCATTCACCGGACGCATGAATGGCGCGACGCATTTCACGATCAATTCCCTGGCCGAAGTCGAACCGGTGCTCGGATCGTCGTCGCATCGGCCGGATCTGCCGGCTTTCCAGTCGGATCCCATGAAGATATCGCCGTGGGCCTCCGATTGCACCGGTCGCCTGCAGCTGTCGCGTTTTTTCGAATTACTCAATTTCGCCGTCGAGCAATGGTTTGCGAGATCACTCGACATGCCGTTTCGTGAGCTGCATGCAGAACGCGGGTGGGGCACGCCGACCGTCGTACTGCGCACTCGCTGCCGCGAATTGCCGCGCGCCGGTGAAACCGTGAACATATGGATTCGGCCGACCAAGATCGGCCGGAAATCGCTCAGGTATACCTGCTGGCTGGTCAGAGACAGCGAGTGCCTGCTGGAGAATGAGCAAACGATCGTCTTTATCAATGTCCACGGAGGAAAATTCGAGACGATCCTGATTCCGGACGAACTGCGAGCGCGATTGCAGGCTCAATATGTGGCGACCTAAAGAACGCATCAAGTACAAGCCGCAACCCGGGCCGTGGCCGACCCGGGATGAGGCGGAAGCGTCGCGGCTTTTCAGTCCCGTAAACATCGGACCGGTGACGCTCCTGCAACGCACCTGGGTACCGGCGATGGTGCCGTGGCGTGCCACGGAAGACGGCTTCATGACCGAGGACCTGCTCGACTGGTATGGCCGCTACGCCGAAGGAAAACCCGGCGCGATCGTCGTCGAGGCGACCGGCATCCGCGACATTCCGAGCGGGCCGCTGTTGCGCATCGGACACGATCGGTTCATTCCCGGTCTGCGGAAACTCGTGGACACGGTGCGGGAAGCGAGCGACGGTGAAACCAGGCTCTTTATCCAGATCATCGATTTCCTGCGGATCAACAGGCGGCCGACGCCCGAGAAGTATTTCCAAAAATATTTCGAGATCACGGACGAGCATCGCGCTTACTTTGACGGTAAGTTTTCCGACGACGATATCCGCGCCCGGTTGCTGGAGTCGAGCGACGAGGCGTTGCTCGAGGTATTGAGCAGGCGGGAATACGAAGCCTATGCTTATGGCTATCGCGAGCGGGTCACAGACACGCACCTGCCGCATATCAGGGATTTGCCGCAGACCTTGCCGAAGCTGTTCGCCGATGCGGCGGTCCGCGCCCGCGAGGCCGGTTTCGACGGCGTCGAGTTGCACTACGCGCACGCCTACACGATGGCATCGTTCCTGTCGGCGCGAAATACGCGTGATGACGGTTACGGTGGGGACCTCCCCGGCCGTGCGCGGCTGCCGCTCGAGGTATATGCGGCCGTGCGCAAGGCGGTGGGTGACGATTACGTCGTCGGCTGCCGATTTCTCTCGAAGGACTGTATCGAGCGGGGCTCCACGATCGAGGACAGCGCCTATTTCGGTGTCGAGTTCGCGCGCGCGGGCATGGATTTCCTGTCATTATCGCGCGGCGGCAAGTTCGAGGATGCCAAACAACCGAAGGTCGGCGAGGCCGCATACCCGTATACCGGGCGCAGCGGCTACGAATGCATGCCGCAGTACATCTCCGATGAAAAAGGTCCGTTCGGCCGCAATCTGCCGGCGGTGACGAGGATCAGGCACGCCATACGCGAGGCGGGATTTTCGACGCCCGTCGTTGCCGCGGGCGGCATTCATGGTTTCGTCGAAGCCGAGCGGATCCTGAGGGATGGCGAAGCGGACATCATCGCGGCAGCAAGACAATCGATTGCCGATCCCGATTGGTATCTCAAGATAAAACTCGGCATGGGTGACGAGATTCGCGTCTGCATCTACTCCAATTATTGTGAGGCCCTCGACACCAGGCACAAGCAGGTAACCTGTGAGCTCTGGGACCGCGAGGGCAAAGACGAGCCCGGCGTGAAGCTGTCGTCAGACGGGCGCCGCCGCTTGTTGCCGCCGCATTGGTCTCCGTCATCCCGATGAACGATTCGCTTCGTTACACGAGCGTTCACCATGCCTTTCGCGACTGCGCCGCGCGTTTCAGCGCCAAGGTGTTTCTGCGCGCGCCACCCGGCAACACTGCGGGCAAATTGCCGCACGGCATTTCATACTCTTATGCCGAAACCGGGGCACGGGCCGACGAGCTTATACGTGGCTATGCGGCACGCGGCCTGAAAACCGGCGACAGGGTAGCCCTGATTTTCGACAGCCGGCTCGAAGTCTACCTGCACCTCATTGCCCTGAACACGCTGGGGGTCAGCGTCGTGCCGCTGCATTCGCTCGGCACCGACGAGGATCTGCGTTACATGATCCTGCACAGCGATTGCCGCATCGCGGTCGTGGCGGACGAATACCACGATCGCATCGCAGCCTTGCTGGCGGACCGAAACGACTGCGAGGTCCTGGTCGAGTCCGACCTCGCGGGGACCTTCGATCCGCCGCCGGACGTGACGACGGGCCCGGCGACCGAGGCCGCCATCGTCTATACCTCGGGAACCACGGGCAAGCCCAAGGCCTGCATGCTGTCGAACGAATACTTTCTCGCGCTCGGCGACTGGTACGTGAACCTGGGGGGCATCTGCGCCATGGACTCGCACGACCGTTTGTTGACGCCATTGCCGCCGAATCACATGAACGCCTTGTGCACCTCGTTCATGGCGATGATGTTGTGCGGCGGATGTGTCGTGCAGCTGGACCGCTTTCATCCGCGGTCTTGGTGGCAGACCTGCCGCGAGGAAGGCGCGACGATCATTCACTGTCTCGGCGTCATGGTCGCGATACTCCTCACGCTGCCGGAAGAAGCGTCCGACGATTTTTCGGGGAAGATCAGGTTTTGCTTCGGCCCGGGTCCGGATCCGCGCCACCAGTCGATCTTCGAGAGTCGCTTCGGCATTCCCCTGATCGATGCCTGGGCAATGACCGAGACCGGCGCGGGCAGCCTTACGATCGCCTACCAGGAGCCGCGCCACGTGGGTGAGCGCTGCATCGGGCGTCCCGGTGACTTCATGGAATACCGCATCGTCGACGACGGGGAACAGGACGTGACACCGGGCGTGCCGGGAGAGCTGCTGGTGCGATCGAAAGGCGAGAATCCGCGACGAAATTTCTTCAGCGGCTACTACAAGGATGAGGCGGCGACCGAGGAGGGGTGGCGGAGCGGCTGGTGGCATACCGGTGACGTGGTGAGAGAGGGGGCCGACGGCAACCTGTTTTTCGTCGACCGGCGCAAGAACGTCATCCGTCGCAGCGGCGAGAATATCGCGGCCGTCGAGGTCGAGGCCGCGCTGCTGCAGAGCCCCGACGTCGACAACTGCGCGGTGTGCGCGGTGCCGGACGATATCCGCGGCGACGAGGTGTTCGCATTCGTGATCGCGAAAGCGGCCAGACCGGATGCCGAGAGAATCTTCCGGCATTGTGCGGAGCATCTGACATACTTCAAGACACCCGGTTACATCGCATTCGTCGACACGCTGCCGTTGACTGCGTCGCAGAAGGTGAGCCGCGGGGAGCTGAAGAAATTGGCGGTACAACGGGTCAATGACGAAGACTGTGTCGACCTGAGGCAACTGAAAAGAAGAAAAGCCGGATAAGTGGGCGCTCGAAACGACAGGGCATCGTATGACGGGGTGGTCGTCGCCGCACCGGTGAGCGTTCCTTACGAGCGATTCTCGCCCGAGCCCGCGCACTGGTGGCTCGCCAGGGCGCTGTCCGGCATCAAGTCGAAAACCGGCATGATGGCCGACGACATCGACGGTCTTTGCGTGTCGTCTTTTACCCTGTTCCCTGACACGGCAGCCGGGCTGACACAGCACTTCGGCCTCTGCCCTCGCTGGCTCGATCACGTGCCGACCGGCGGCGCATCCGGCGTGATGACATTGCGTCGTGCCGCGCGTGCCGTGCAGTCGGGTGATGCGAACGTCGTTGCCTGCCTGGCGGGCGATACCAATCACGTCGACTCGTTCCGCGCGATGCTGACGACGTTCAGCCGTTTCTCGCAGGATGCGACCTATCCGTACGGTGCCGGCGGCCCGAACGGCTGTTTCTCCCTGCTGACGAGTCATCACATGAATGCCTGTGGTACGCGGCGCGAGGATTTCGGCAAGATCTGTGTCGCACAGAGAGAGAACGCGCTCAAGTATCCGCATGCACTGATGAAAGAACCCCTGACGCTCGAGCAATACATGGAAGCACGGCTCATTGCCGATCCGCTCGTGCTGTATGACTGCGTGATGCCATGTGCGGGCGCGGAAGCCTACCTCGTCATGCGCGAGCAGGACGCGAAATCGGAGAAGCTACCGTTTGCGAGGATTCTGTCGACGATCGAGCGGCACAACGCATTTCCGGATGACCCGGTGCAGATCCGCGGCGGCTGGGCGCTAGACGTCGATGATTTCTGGCGCATGGCCGGCATCGGGCCGGAGCGGGTCGACCTGCTGCAAACCTACGATGACTACCCGGTGATCAGCGTGATGCAGATGGAGGACTTAGGCTTCTGCGACAAAGGCGGCGCCGGCGAATTCATCGAGGCGAACACGTTCACCTGCGACGGAACGTTTCCGCACAACACCTGCGGCGGGCAGTTGTCCGTCGGCCAGGCGGGTGCCGCCGGCGGCTTCCTGGGCCTCGTCGAGGCGATCCGGCAGTTGACGGGTGAGGCGCAGCACAATGCTGTTCGAAACGCGCACGTTGCCGCCATATCCGGCTTTGGCATCATCAATTTCGATCGCGGGCTGTGCTCCGGCGCGGTGCTGCTGGAGAGCGGGCAGCGATGACCGACGCACTCAAAAAGCCGCCGAAGAAAGACCCGCAGAAGCGCACCGTCACGCCGACGCTGCCGCCGCATTTGCGCAGCCGCAGGGCGATCGAGCTCACGACCGCGGCCGCCGAGGGCCGCTTTGCCCTGCAGGTTTGCGCCGACTGCGGTCACGTCAGCTACCCGCCGCGCGAGCTGTGTCCGACATGCTGGTCGATGCGTCTCGAGTGGCGCGACGTGCCAGAGGGGGGCGAGCTCGTCGTCGATACGACCTTGCGCACGAGCGTCAATACCTATTTTCGCGAACGCATGCCGTGGCGCATCGGCACGGTGCGGCTCGACGCGGGTCCGGTCGTGCTCGCGCACATCCACGGCGACGTGGCACCACGCTCGCGGGTGAGGATGATCGCCCGCACGGACAAATCGGGGCAGGGCGTTTTGATGGCGCTGCCGGATAAGGAGACAGCCAACATGGCGGATGATAAGCAATTGCGCGAACTGACCTGCGATCCGAAGCACCGTCGCGTGCTCGTCACCGATGGCCGCAGCGAGCTCGGACAACGCACGGCAGCGGCGCTCGCGCAGGCGGGTGCCGCGAAGATCTTCGTCGGCATCGCGGAAGGCTGGCGCCCCTACGAGGGAAGCGCCGAACTGGCGGGGATACCCGGCGTCGAGATCATGCCGCTCGACGTGACCGACACGGTCTCGGTGAACGAACTCGCCGGTGAGATTGGCGCCAGGACCGACATACTTATTAATACGGCGGAGTACGTGCGGCCGGGATCGGCGCTGCAGCGCGACGGCATCCTGACGGCGCGCGACGAGATGGAGACCAATTATTTCGGGCTCATGCGCCTGATGCAGGCTTTCGGTCCGACGATGCAGAACCGCGCCGCGGACGGTACATCGAGCGCCTGCGCCTGGGTCAATCTGCTGTCGGTGTACGCGCTCAGCAACTGGCCCGTCTTCGGCACGACGACGGCGAGTCACGCCGCTGCCTACTCCTTGAGCCAGTGCTTGAGGAGCGAATTCTCGGACAGCGGCATCAAGGTGATCAATATCCTGTTCGGTCCGCTGGAGGAGAGCTGGCGCCAGCCGCTGCCGCCGCCGAAAGTCACGCCGCAGCGACTTGCCGACGCCATCGTTCACGCATTACAGCAGGGCATCGAGAACGTGACACTCGGCCCGGTGGCAGAAGACATCGTGCGCCGTTTTCGCGAAGATCCGTTCGTACTCGAGCGCGAACTGAGGCAGACGGGTGACAGGCAGGCCGTATGAGTAACGAGAATGCAAACACGCTGGAGAATCTCGTCACCGCCATGTCATCCGGCGCCGTCGAAGTCATCGATCTGACGCACACGCTCGATCCCGAATTTCCGGTCATCGTTTTGCCGCCGGAGCTTGGCCAGTGCGCGCCGTTTCGCGCCGAGGTCGTGTCACGCTACGATGAGCGCGGCCCGGCCTGGTACTGGCAGAATATTTCGATGTGCGAGCATACCGGCACGCATTTCGATGCTCCTGTCCACTGGATATCGGGCAAGGACCTGCCGAATGCCTCCGTCGATTCGATCCCCGCCGATGCGTTCGTACGACCGGCATGCGTCATCGACTGCTCGGCCGAATGCGCGCACGACGAGGACTTCCTGCTCGAGCCGGAGTTCATCAGGACCTGGGAGAAAGACTACGGGGAGATTCCGGCCGGGTGCTGGGTGCTGATGCGCTCCGACTGGTCGAAACGGCGCGGCGGCGCGTACCTGAATATGCGCTCCGACGGCGCGCATTCCCCCGGACCGTCCGGTGACGCGGTGAAATTCCTCATCGAGGAAAGAGACATCCTGGGCTTCGGCACCGAAACGGTCGGCACCGACGCAGGGCAGGCGGCGCACCTGACGCCGCCTTACCCCGCGCATTACCTGTTCCACGGCGCGGGGAAATACGGGCTGCAATGCCTCACTCATCTCGACCGCTTGCCGCCGACCGGCGCGATCCTGATCTGCCCGCCACTGAAGATCAGGAATGGCTCCGGCAGCCCGTTGCGCGTGCTGGCGCTGATCGAAAGGAGTGCTGCATGAGTGATGCGACCCCGATTGCCCTGGTGACGGGCGGCAGCGCCGGCATCGGTGCGAGCATCTGCCGGCACCTCCTCGAGGCCGGTTATCATGTCTTGAATCTCTCGCGCCGCAAATCGGATTTACCCGGCGTTACCGACGTCGAAGTCGACCTGTCGGACGTCGACGCAACGAAACAGGCGATCGAAAAGTTGGCAAGAGAATTCGAGATCACGAACCTGGTGCACAACGCGGGCGTCATACGCCCGGATCTGATCGAGAACGTGAAGCTCGACGACGTCGAGTACCTGACGCGGTTGCATCTCTTAACGAGCATCATCCTCACGCAGGGCGTCCTCGATGGCATGAAGGCGAACAATTTCGGTCGCATCGTCTTGATCAGCTCGCGCGCCATGCTCGGACTGGAAACGAGAACCGGCTATGCCGCGACCAAGGCGGGGCAGGTGGGACTGGTACGAACCTGGGCGATGGAGCTCGGGCAGCACGGCATCACGGTGAATGCGGTCGCGCCGGGACCCATCGTGACGGACATGTTCACCGAGGTGGTGCCTGAGGACAGTGACAAGGCAGAGCAGATAGCGCAGTCGGTACCGGTCAGACGGCTGGGCAAGCCAGAC
This sequence comes from Woeseiaceae bacterium, assembly GCA_041598995.1. GTDB lineage: Bacteria > Pseudomonadota > Gammaproteobacteria > Steroidobacterales > Woeseiaceae > SZUA-117. The sequence continues at coordinate 17,299 of JBFHXJ010000074.1, forward strand.
GATGTGGCGCGCGCCGTGATGTTTCTGCTGTCGCCCGATAACGGTTTCGTCACCGGGCAGACCTTATTTGTCTGCGGGGGCGCAAGCCTCGGCTCGCTGAGCCTGTAGGAGTTACGAGTGGCCAAAGGATTGAAAATAGTCTGTCTCGGCGGCGGCCCGGCATCGCTTTACTTTTCGATCCTCATGAAAAAGCGGAATCCCGCGCACGACATCACGGTGATCGAACGTGGCGGCCGTGATTCCACCTGGGGATTCGGCGTCGTGTTTTCGGACGAGACGCTCAAGGGTTTCATGGATGCCGATGCCGCGAGTTACAAGCGAATTGTCGAACAGTTTGCATACTGGGGCGGCATCGATAACAAGATCCACGGCAAGACCATCAACTCGCAGGGTCACGGATTCTGCGGCATGTCACGCCTGAAACTGCTGAACACGTTTCACGATCGCTGCGAGGAACTGGGCGTAAAACTCAGGTTCAACACCGACATCACGGACGTTGCCGAGCTCGAAGTCGAGAAGCACGACCTCGTGGTCGCCGGAGACGGGATCACATCGCTTCTCCGCGAGGCATACAAGGACAAATTCCAGACCACGATGGACTGGCGCGCCAACAAGTTCTGCTGGCTGGCGACGACCAAGCCATTGGACGACTTCACGTTCATCTTCACGAAGAACGAGCACGGTTGGTGGTGGGTTCATGCCTATCGATACGAGGAGGGCATGACCACCTGGATCGTCGAGACGGGCGAAAAGACCTGGGCCTCGGCCGGTATGGATGCGGCGACGGAAGAACAAACCAAGGCCTATTGCGAGCAATTGTTCAAAGATTATCTCGATGGCCATTCGCTCATCACCAATCGCTCGGTGTGGAGGACCTTCCCGGTCGTCAGGAACGAGAGGTTGTATTACAAGAATATTGTGCTGTTGGGTGACGCCGTGCGCTCCGCGCATTTCAGCATAGGTTCGGGAACAAAGCTGGCGATGGAAGACGCCATCGCCCTGGCGTCCTATTTCGCGGAGACCGGCAACGATGTACGGGCCGCGCTCGAGAAATACCAGATTATCCGCAAGGACGAGGCGGATCGGCTGCAACGCACGGCGGTCGTTTCCTTGAGTTGGTTCGAGCATATCGACCGCTATGCGAGCGTTCAGAGCGCGGAGCAATTCACATTCAATATGCTGTGCCGCGCGAAGCGCATTACTTATGAAAACCTGCGCTTGCGCGACCCACAGTACATAAAGAGTGTCGATCGCTGGTTTGCCGAGCTGGCCAGGCAGGAGACCGGCTTCGACGACATCGATACCGAAAACCCGACGGTGCCAGTATTCCAGCCGTTCAGAATCGGCAACATGCGGGTCGAGAATCGCTTCCAGTTATCGGCGATGTGCCAGTACTGTGCCGAAGACGGCAATCCCACCGACTGGCATTTCGTGCATTACGGGGCGCGCGGCGTCGGCGGCGCCGGACTTATCAACTCGGAGATGATCTGCCCCTCACCCGAAGGCAGGATCACGCCGGGTTGTGCGGGGCTGTGGAGCGACGAACAGACAGAGAAATGGACGCGCATCGTCGCGTTCGTTCACGACAACAGCCATGCAAAATTCTGCGCGCAGATCGGGCACTCCGGGCGCAAGGGCGCAACCTGCCTGCCGTGGGATGGCGGCATCGATGAACCGCTGCCGGATGGCGGATGGGACATCATCGGCGCATCGCCGATACCCTACCTCGGGCACAGCGCCGTGCCACGCGAGGCGACCCTCGACGACATGGACAAGGTGGTCGAGGACTTCGTCACTGCCGTGAAAAATGCCGAGCGCGCCGGCTTCGACATGATCGAACTGCACATGGCCCATGGTTACCTGTTGTCTTCTTTCATCAGCCCGGTTACCAATCGCCGCGAGGACGAGTTCGGCGGCGGTATCGAGAACCGGATGCGCTTTCCGTTACGCGTGTTGCGGGCCTGTCGCGAAGCGTGGCCGGGCGAGAAACCCGTCTCCGCCCGAATTTCGGCGACCGACTGGGTCGAGAACGGCTTGACCGAAGCGGAAATGCTCGAGGCCGCAACGATGCTCAGGGAGGCCGGAGTCGATATCATCAACGTGTCGACGGGCCAGGTCACCAAGGACGAAGACCCGGTCTACGGCCGCATGTTCCAGGCGCCCTTCGCCGACCAGATCAGGAACGAGGTGGGCATACCGACGATCGTCGCCGGCAACGTGACGACGGCCGACCAAGCCAATACGCTCATTGCAGCGGGCAGGACCGACATCGTCGCCTTCGGCCGCATCATCATGAACCAGCCGCATTTCGTGCTGATGGCCGCGGCGCACTATGCGCACAAAGAGCAACCGTGGGCGCAGCAATACCTGTCGGGCAAGGCGCTGGCCGACATCCTGGCCGAAATGGAGAACGAGGAGATGCTCGAGCTCAGGACCGCCGCCAAGCCGCCGAACCCGAGCGACGCGCTGGCGATTGCCATTGCACGCGGGGAAATCTTACAGCGTTGACGAGAATATAAGGAATCGCGGCTGGTCGCTCTCGCACATCCATGTGCTCCGCGACATAATTACATCCCTGTAAAAAGAGCCGCTCCTGAAACGGGACTGCAAAAATGGGTTACAGCAAAAAACAACTCGAAGCGCTGGTGCAGCCGACGCGCTATCACCGCAAGCTCTATACGGATCCCGAGATCTTCGATCTCGAGATGCAACGCATCTGGGGACGCTCGTGGATCTATATCGGACACGAGAGCCAGGTGCCGGAGCCTGGCAGTTACATCACGCTGAATTACGGCAAGTTGCCCGTGGTCATGGTCCGCGACAAGAAAGACAAGGTGCACGTGTTGTACAACCGTTGCGGACACAAGGGAGCGAAGCTGGTCGACAAGCGTTGCGGCAAGATCGGCGGCTTTCGCTGCTGCTACCACGGCTGGACTTATCGTCTCGACGGCAAGCTTTTGGGCGTGCCGCACCTGGCGGGCTACGAAGGTACCGGATTCGACAAGGAGGATCCGCAGTACAGTATGCAGAAGCTGGCGCAGTACGGCAGTTACCGGGGTTTCGTGTTTGCCACCATGGATCCCGATGCGCCCGATCTTGAGACCTGGATGGGCGGCGCTGCTGCCGTCATGGATAATCTTTGCGACCGCTCGCCCGAAGGCGAGGTCGAGGCTGCGGGCGGAATTCTTCGCTACGTGCACGAATGCAACTGGAAACCGTTCCTCGAGAACCTGAACGACACGATGCACCCGATGATCGTGCATCGCTCGGTCGTCGATGCAGCCGAGGACTACATGCGAACCTTGCCGGCCGATTCGCCGCGTCGCGACGAGGCCGAGATCCTGCCGCCGTTCGGCCAGTCTTACGAGTACATGGAGGACATGGGTATCACCGGCTTCAGGTACGGGCACCACTACGACGGCGGTCAGCACAGCATTCACAAGGACTACACGCTGGATCCGGAGTACGAGGCCGCGATGCTGAAAGCATACGGCAAGCAGCGCATGCACGAGATCCTTTCGTTCAATACGCACAATACGCTCTACTACCCGTCGCTGACGATCAAGTCCGCGATACAGAACATCCGCGTCGTGCGGCCGATTGCATACAACAAGACGATCATAGAGACGCATTCATTCCGCCTGAAAGGCGCGCCCGATTCGATGCTGCAGCGTACGTTGCTTTACTCGCGGCTCATCAACTCCAACGGCTCGATGGTCGGGCCCGACGATCTCGTCGCCTACGAGCGAATCCAGCAGGGGCTCGAATCCACGGCCAACGACTGGATCGAGATGCACAGGAACTTCGGCAGGGACGAAGTCCTCGAAGATCGCGTCGTCGGCAAG
>JBFHXJ010000075.1:0-20482 GCA_041598995.1 Woeseiaceae bacterium
CTGTCGTGGGCCGCCACGCGCGCCTCACCCGGGAAGTACAGGGCGCTCACCGCCGCGGCCCTCTCCCAGTACAGGTTGCCGTCCGCATCCGTGGTCTGCCAGGCGGGATGACCGCCGAGGCCGAGCACCACGTCGCCGGTGAAGTCGGCCGGCAGTGCCCTGTAGAAGGGGACGTCAAAATAACCGGGGTTCGCTGCATTCGGCACAGCGACTGCCTTGATCGCCCCGAGCCGCATCCTGAAGGGGTAGCCGGTGTCCCGGAAGTCCAGAGCCTGGATCGCCTGGGTCGACAGGTTGTCATTCTGCCTGCCGCCGAGCACCTGCCCGTTCTCGTCGCCGCCGTAGTAGTCGGCCGTCGCCCACTGCACGTAGAGATTCAGCGACGCCCCGTTGGCTGCGTCGAACTCGGGATCGTTGAGGATGTCGTAGGGGTTCCCTGCAGCGTCTGCGACACGGAAGGTGGCGACCGGCGTCTGTCCAGGACCGACGGCCGACGGAGCGAGGAAGTCGAATACGAAGTTCTCACCGGCTGCCTTGCGGGCTCGCTGATCCCCGGCGATGCTGCTGTGGATAGCGAGTGCGGGTCCGGCAGACGAAATCGAGCCCAGGTGGCAACTTCCACACTGCCCGTCATTGGTGGTTCCGATGGGAGAGTCGGCGCCGGCAGCATTGTGATCGAACCGGAAGTCAGCCTGTCCCGTGACGGCATCAACGTTGGTGAGGACCTCGCCATCCGCGTGACATCCGATGCAGGGCTTGGCTGCCGCCACGGTAGTCCAGTTATCGCCGTCGGGCGCTGCTGCAGTTGCCGTGTGACAGGTCTCGCAAAACGTTTTCGACTGCGGATAGTGAAGTTGTGAATAGTCGTGTTCGAAATCGCTGAAACCCCAGATCTTGAACGGTACTGCACCTGCCCGGTCATCACCCATGTGAACAGAATGGAGCATGTAAGCAAAGTCTAGCGAATTACCGGAGTCCTGATCGACGGTGCCCTGATTGTGGCAGGTCACACAGTATTCCATAGTCTTCCGTGGGCCGCCGTGAAACGCGAACTCGTAGTGGCAGCCTTCGCATTTGTCGGTCTCGAGGATATTCCTCGTGACACCCGACCCTGCGCCGCCATCAGGCACGAAGTCGAACACCGGGTTGTCGGGCGCCAGTGGCACTTCGCCTTCGCCATCGAGCCGAATCTCGAGGCCGACACGATGGGTAAGGTTCGGCTCCCAGGGAACCGCGATGGGTGCAGTGACATTGGTCACGTCCGTACCGAATGTGTATTCGTACTGACCGGGCGCGACTTCAACATGCGAACCACCGCTAAATCTGCTGTCGGTCGTTGCCTGGACAGCCTGCGTCAGCACGTCACTGCCCCTGCCCGGTTGGTTATTTGCGACGTTCTCGACACGATTGACGTAACTCTGCCAGAAAGGCAGCCCACCGTTGATAGCAGGATCGGTATTCGGCACTAGCTTGGCAAAGGTGAACCACACGTAGCCGGATTCGATGCCTTCTGCCGGGTTGCCATTGGCGTCGGTAACCGTGAAATCCACGACCGGCGGGCTCGAAACAGTTACCCCGGTGATGGTGGCCGTCAGCTTGCCGAGCGCGGCGATTTCGTCCGCAGTGAGTGCGCTGCCGTCACCAATGGTGACCGGGGCAGTCGCCGGTGGTCCCGCTGGTCCTGGTGGGCCCGTTGGTCCCGTAGCACCTGCCGGACCCGCCGGGCCGGCCGCGCCGTCGCTGCCTTCACAGCCGACAATGAGAAACCCCGTCAGCATTAGGCCGAGCAGGTGGTACCAGCGTGCATGACTTGCATTCATGTCTAATTACCTCGCAGCATGAAGAACGATGCGACGTCCTGCATCGTCTATTAGGTCCGAAGGTATGGGGTTGATGGGTACAGAGGCGCATCGCAGCAGTGGCGTGCAAAGCAATACACTCGTCCCAATCATGGAGCATTCCCTTTTATTTTCAGTACGGACCCTACCTCGGCATGCACTGGTTCTATATTCGTATTAGTACCAATGCCAATCTTGGTTGGACTACATTACAAAGACGGTGTCTGATTCCGTTTCAAATCAACCGATAGCGAATTTTTTCCAGCAAGGTAAAAAAATGCATGCCACATGGTGCAACGGACCATCAGTGTTGGCGGCATTTTTTTGATCCTGTGCATTTCCATTGCATCCGCGACAGCGGATGTCATGGACGGCATAGAGGACTGCGACGGCAAGGAATGGGTAGCCGCAGTACAGGAATTTGACGTCGCTAAAGCTGCGGTCGGGGCCGAGCTGCACCGGCGGGTATGTGAAATGTGCCATTCCAGCGGCGGCAGCTATGCGGACGATGATGCCAGCCTGCTGGCGGGGCAATGGATGCCGCACCTCAGACAGAAGTTTGCAGACTATGCCTCGGGTGACCGCGGCATGCTCGATAAAGCCATGAAGGAAAAGATCGATCCGTTGAACGCCGAATCGATCTATGAAAGACAACGCCTATGCCGAGTATACGGAAACCCTTTATTACTCGAACCGCACAGGTGTAAGGGCGGTCTGTTCGGGTTGCCAGGTGCCCAAAGATTGGTTCCATAAAGTAGGCCGTCAAGTCGTCGCGACCATGCATGAAGTGCCGCACTGGATCATAGGGTCGATCGATACGCGGGATAAATACGAGGCGCAGCGCCTATACCTCGCGAAGCACGTGTGGGAAGATATAAAGGGATCGGATTCCGACGAATGCCGCGACTGTCATGAGCTCGGGCACATGGACCTCAACAGGCAGAAACTGAGCGCCAGCAGGAAGCACACGCTCAAGCGGCAGATCGAGAGCGGCGAAACCTGCATTGATTGCCAGCAGGGAGTCGCGCACACGCTTTCCGAAGGATGGCAAGACCAATACGACGCCATAGCGATTGCGCATGAGGCGACAAAGGAGGGGGAAACGAAGATATGAAGAAATCAGTCCGTATTGTGGCGTTGGCAGCTCTTGCGCTGTCCATCATTGCGCTGCAGTCCTTGTCTGCCCGGGATATGGATGAGGAGGTCGAATCCGACATCGTGACGCACATGCACGAGCACCTGGCGCGAATCACGACGATCAAGTCATTCATCATCATGGGCAACCTGGACGGCGTTCGCGAACCGGCAACCTGGCTCGCCGAGCATGAAGAAGCGTCCGGCATGCCAGACAATTTCGAGCCGTACATAGGACTCATGCGCGCCTATGCCCGGGAGGTCAACAATGCGCCCGATCTCCGCGCGGCCGCCATCTCGGTCAGCCAGATGGCCAAGACCTGCAGCAATTGCCACCTCGTCAACGAGGTCGAAATCGAATTCGGCTACGACCAGGTTCCGGCGGACTGGGCTGACAGGGTGTCGCACATGCAGCGTCACCAGTGGGCGGCCGACCGGCTGTGGGAAGGCCTGATCGGTCCGTCGGATACCGCATGGAATCGTGGCACCGAGATGCTGGCCGGCGTGCCGCTGCACCCGGACGATTTGACGTACGACACATCCGCCGACGTTGACAAGAACGTAATTGACCAGCTCGCGCGCCGCGTCCACGTGCTTGCAGGGCAGGGTACGGCGGCGAAGACGCCAACTGCCCGCGCCGAACTGTACGGCGAGATGCTCGGCGTTTGCGCCGACTGCCACACGCGCCTCGGACGCGGCCCCGGGAATTGACGGCGCCTCACCGGCGAGCAATGACGAACGACGACGCGAGGCACCAGCTTTTCGATACCTGTTCGAGTCCATAGACGAGAAAAACACGGAGCGATTTTTCCGTTTCCTGACCGACGATGCGGTTTTTCGTTTCGTTTCCGGGGGCGAGGCGCGATATGCGATGCCGTCAACGAGTTCTTTTCGACGATCGGTGGATGCCGCCATACCCTGCACAACATTCTCGCTGATGACGGCATGCTGGCATGCGAAGGCGAAGTAACCTATACACGCCAGGACGGTTCCGAGATTACTTTGCTGTTCGCGAACATTTTCGAATTCACGGGAGAGCGCATCTCACGCTACAAGATCTATGCCGATGCCGGTCCGCTTTATGCGGACAAAAGTGGCGCGAACTAACTCGTTTCTTTCGAGATCTCCCCGAGCGCGCGCAATACGTCGCGGCGACTGATCTGGCCGATCAGGCGATTGTCCTTGACGACGGGATAGCGACGAAATCCCGTTTCCAGGAACATCTGCGCCAGGTCTACGATGCTCGTGTCGGCATCGACGGTTTCCGTGTCAGTTGTCATGTACTCCGCGACCGGTCCGCCGCGCTCACCATGATAGCCGGCGTTCAGCGCGATCTTCATGCAATCGAGTTCGGACAACATGCCGATCAGATTACCGTGATCGTCGACGACCGGTGCGCCGGCAACACGATGCCGCACGAGTTCGTGAATCGCATCGAGAACGTCGGTCTGCGGATTGAAGGTAAGCAGTTTGCCCGACATGTAGTCCCTGACACGGGCCGATTTCGGTGGCATGGCTAGCTCCAACTGGTTGTCATTCTGTCGTCATTACGTCGCGCGCCTCAGCAGGACGCGGAACCTTGCTGCAGAGCTCACAGCGTTTGCCATTGATGCCCCCGCAACTACCACGGATTTCCCGCTGGCCGAACCAAACTCCGATCGACATAGCCGCAACAGCCGCAAGCATAATCAGAAAGGTCAGGCCCAATGTGATTATCGTGCTCATAATAATTCAGTACGCTAATATCATCCGCCAAAGTCATCCAGCAAGATGTTTTCCTTACCGACACCCAGATCATCCAGCATCTTGATGACTGCCGTATTCATCATCGGTGGCCCACAGATGTAATACTCGCACTCCTCTGGCGCAGCATGTTTTTCAAGATATTTCTGGTAAAGCACGCTATGGATAAAACCTGTCTTACCGCGCCAGTCGTCTTCCGGTTGAGGATCGGACAGGGCGATATGCCATTCGAAATTATCGTGTTCCGTAGCGAGCGAATCGAAGTCCTCGACATAAAAGGTTTCGATGAGACTGCGCGCGCCATACCAGAAGGACATCTTGCGCCGGGTCTGCAAACGCTTTAACTGGTCGAAAATAATCGCGCGCAGCGGCGCCATGCCTGCGCCGCCTCCGATGAATATCATTTCCGCATCCGTGTCCTTGGCGAAGAAATGGCCGAATGGCCCGGAAACGTAAACCTCGTCGCCGGCGCGCAGGCCGAAGATGTAGGACGATACCTTGCCGGGTGGCACCGAGGCGGCAGACCCTGGCGGCGGCGTCGCAATGCGAACGTTCAGCTTGATAATACTTCCCTCCAGTGGGAAATTCGCCATCGAATATGCGCGTGATGTTGCTTCGGCGACGTTCGATTCAAAGCGCCACAGGTTGTGACGATCCCATGCGCCACGGAACCTGTCGTCGATATCGAAGTCGGCATAGCGAAGGCGATGAGGCGGGCACTCGAGCGATACATAATTTCCGGCCCGAAAATCCCAGTCTTCGGATTCCGGCACGCGCAACACCAGCTCTTTGATGAAGCTCGCGACATTTGCATTCGACAGGACGGTGCACGGGAATTTGCGGACGCCGAGAATGTCTTCGGGAATCCGTATCTGCATCGGCTGCCTGACGGCTACCTGGCAGGCGAGACGATAGTGATCCGCCGCCTCGCGCCCCGAGATCAGGGACGTCTCGCTCGGCAGGATGGATCCGCCGCCGCTCATGACCTGTACGCGGCACTGGCCACAGGTACCACCGCCGCCACAGGCTGACGCGAGAAAAATCCGCGCATCGGCAAGTCCATACATCAGCTTGCTGCCGACCGCTATCCGCAACTCCCGGGCGCCGTTGATGAGAACCGGCACGGTTCCGGTTGCGACGAGTCTCGATCGCGCAGCAAGTATGACGAACACCAGCACGAGAATGATCGCCGTGAAAAGCGCAATGCCGAGACCGATTTCCAGGGCTGCGTCATTCACAACTGTATTCCGGAGAAGCCCATGAAGCCCAAGGACATCAGGCCGACGATGATGAATGTGATGCCGAGTCCCTGGAGGCCGTCCGGCACGTCACTGTACTTGAGTTTTTCACGAATGCCGGCAAGCCCGACGATGGCGACCGCCCAGCCGAACCCGCTGCCCAGTCCATACACCAGGCTCTCCGCAATATCGTATTGCCTTTCTACGGCGAACAGCGTGCCGCCGAGAATGGCGCAATTGACCGTGATCAGCGGCAGAAAGATGCCGAGGGCGTTGTAGAGCTTCGGGAAATGCTTGTCCAGCGTCATTTCGAGAATCTGGACCATGGCCGCTATCACCCCGATGTAACAAACCAGTCCGAGGAAACTCAGATCGGCATCGGGCAGCCCGGCCCAGGCGAGCGCGCCATCTCGCAGCAGGTAGGCGGACAGCAGGTGATTCACGGGCACCGTGATGAACTGTACGACGATAACCGCCAGCCCCAAGCCGAGCGCGGTCTCCACGCGTTTCGACACGGCGAGAAACGTGCACATACCGAGGAAAAACGCGAGCGCCAGATTCTCTACGAAAGCCGCCTTGATGAACAGGTTTACATAGAGGTCCATCACAACACCTGCTTGCGGTGAATCTCGTGAATCTGGAAGGCCGGGCTCTCGACCTGCTCGGTCTTCCAGCTGCGAATCGCCCAGATAAGCAGGCCGATGACGAAAAAGGCGCTGGGCGGCAGCAGCATCAGTCCGTTCGGTACGTACCATCCGCCGTTCGCGCTAATGGGCAACACCGTATAGCCCAGCAGTGTCCCTGAGCCCATGAGTTCGCGCACGGTCGCGACGAAGATCAGGACGGCACTGTAACCGAGGCCGTTGCCGAGACCGTCGAGAAAACTTAAGCCCGCGCTATTCTTCATCGCGAACGCCTCGGCGCGGCCGAGCACGATGCAATTCGTAATGATGAGACCGACGAATATGGAAAGGGTCCTGCTGGTCTCGAACGCGTAGGCTTTCAGGAATTGATCGACGAGAATGACGAAGGATGCAATGATCGTCATCTGCACGATGATGCGGATGTTGTTCGGAACATGTTGACGAATACTGCTGATGGCTGCGCCGGACAGCGAAGCGACGGTCAGCAGCGCTGCGCACATCAGCAACGCCGGGAAAAGCGAAGTGGTCACCGCAAGCGCCGAGCAGATTCCGAGTACCTGCAGGGTGATCGGGTTATTGTCGACGAGCGGGTCAATCAGTATTTTTGTCGTGTCATGTCGTGCCATCGAATTCATCCTGGATTCGCTGGAGATAGGGACCGAACCCGTGCGGGCCGACCCAGTAACGGACGAGATTGGTCACGCCGCGACCGGTCAGGGTTGCGCCTGACAGGCCGTCGACCTGGTGCTCCCGATCGCCGGCCTGCACAGCGCTGCGTGCAACCTCGATGCGCGGCTGGCCGCGATCGTCATAAAGGTGCTTGCCGACCCATTGCGCGCGCCAGTCGGCATCGTCGATCCGGTCACCGAGGCCGGGCGTTTCCCCATGTTCGTAGAATCGCAAGCCCCGAACCGTCGTACCGTCGCCGGCGACGGCCAGGTAGCCGTACATCGTCGACCACAGGCCCGCGCCGTATACCGGCAGAACGACCTGATCGATGGCGCCGTTCTTTCTCAGCAGGTAGACGCGTGCATGACTCGGACGCCTGCGTAACTGCGCGAGGTCGTGCTCCTCGGGAATGACGACGCTTAGGTCACCGGCCAGACTGGAATCGTCTATCGAATCTGCGTAACGGCCGTCGGCCAGATTGACGATGCGCGTTTCTACGCCGGCAAAAAGTTCCGCGACATCGGCGCCCGATTCATAGAGTCCGGCGACATCGAGGATGATCGCCTGCCGGTACCGTTCGGCATTCTCCTGCTGTTTCGGCTTGAGCAAGACGGCCGTACTGGCAACCAGTACCGAGCACACGAGACTCAGGATAACCGCGACGCTGAGCGTGTTTCGAACACTGTCGCGCTCATGTACGACTTTTGGTTTCGATGTTTCAGGCACTGCGCCGCACCCTCCGCCTGATATTTGCCCGTATGACGAAATGATCGATGATCGGCGCGAAAATATTGCCGAACAGGATTGCCAGCATGATGCCCTCGGGAAACGCCGGATTCACGACGCGAATGACCCAGGTGATCGCACCGACGAGGGCGCCGAAAATCCAGTGCCCGAGCTGCGTGTCCGGTGCGGTTACCGGGTCGGTCGCCATGAAGACAGTGCCGAACGCAAAGCCGCCGAGAACGATGTGCCAGTACCAGGGCATGGATAGCATCGGATTTGTGCCGTCGACGCCGGCGAATATCAGTGCAGGGACAATGAGACCCACGCATACGCCGGCGATGATGCGCCACGAAGCGACGCCGGTGTACACGAGTACTACCGCACCGAAAATACACGCTGCAGTCGAGGTCTCGCCGATCGATCCCTGCATCTGCCCGTAAAAAGCGGCGCTCCATGTCAGGCCGCTGTCGATGATGCCGGACAGTCCGTCGAGCGCGCTGATACCGAGCGCAGTCGCCCCGCTGAATCCGTCGACCGGGGTCCACACTGCGTCGCCGGAATTCTGGGCAGGGTAAGCGAAATACAGGAATGCGCGTCCCGCGAGTGCCGGGTTGAGAAAGTTCTTCCCGGTGCCGCCGAATACTTCCTTGCCGATCACCACGCCGAAGCTTATCCCCAGGGCCACCTGCCACAACGGAATGCTCGCAGGCAGCACCAATGCATAAAGCAGCGAAGTCACGAAAAAACCCTCGTTGATCTCGTGATTTCGAATGCCGGCGAACAGGATCTCCCAGAAACCGCCGGCTGCCATCGTGACGATGTAGATCGGCAGGAAGTACAGCAATCCATGTACGAAGTTGTCGTATATGCTGCCTGGGTCGAGCCCTGCGCCCAGAAATGGCAACAGCGCGCCGCGCCAGCCGGAGATCGCTTCGATATCCATTGCGGTGATGGCCGAGTTTGCCTGGTACCCGGTATTCCAGACGCCGAGCAGCACGCAGGGCAGTGCCGCGAAGACGACGATGATCATGACGCGTTTCAGATCGAGTGCGTCGCGTACGTGTGGCGAGCCTCTCGTGACGTCCGCCGGCGAAAAGAAAAGCGTGTCCACCATTTCATAAAGCGCGTGGTACTTTTCGAAACGCCCGCCATGCGTGAACAGTGGTTCGTGCCGGTCGAGGAATCTGCGCAGCCGCTTCATCAGCCATTGCGCTCCAGTTCATCGAGCACGTCGCGCAAATACGGTCCGTATTCGTATTTGCCGTTGCAGACGAACGAACACAATGCAAGGTCTTCTTCGTCGAGTTCGAGGCAGCCGAGTTCGCGCGCCCTGTCAATATCTCGTACCACCAGGGCTTTCAGGAGTGGCGTCGGTAACACGTCGAGCGGCACGACTCTCTCGAAAGCACCGATCGGCACCATGGCGCGGGGGCTGCCGTTTTGCGATGTGGTCAGCGCGTAGTCGCCGCGATGCAGCAGATGTGACGCGTACGCGCGTAACGATGAATACTTGTGTGTGCCGGGTTTCATGAAGGACAGGAATTCACGCTCGGTGCCTTCCTCCAGCACGGTGACCTGATTGTGATAGCGGCCGAGCCAGGCCAGCGGGCCGGTCGCCCGGTGCCCGGATAATACGGAGCCCGAAATCAGTCGAACCTTACCGGGGCGGATCTTTCCTCGCAGCAGATCGTAGATGCGGGCGCCCAGCCGGGTGCGCAACAGGCAGGGTTCGATCACGCAGGGGCCTGCTACGGAAACGACCCGTTGCACCGGCAGTCGCCCGGTCTCGAACAGCCGGCCGATGGCGATGACGTCCTGATAGCCGATGTGCCATACGCGCGCCTTTTCGCCGACCGGATGCAGGAAATGGATGTGGGTGCCGGCGAGACCCGCCGGGTGCGGGCCCGAAAACTCGACATGCTGTAACTGCTCGCCGCCGGGACAGGCGATGCTGGCGCGAGGCGCGGTGCAGATATATAGGTATCCGCCAGTCAGTCGCGCGATGATGCGCAGGCCGAAGTCGAAGGCTTCCGTCGCTTCCGCAATGATCACCGACGGGTCCGGCGCCAGCGGATTGGTGTCGATTGCCGTCACGAATACGGCCGCCGGTTCCGTCTCTGGTGGCGGAACGCGGCTGAACGGGCGCGTGCGAAAGGCGGTCCAGAGTCCGGATGCCAGGAGGTTGGCGCGGATCGTCTCGACGCGTGCCTCTGCCATTCGCTCCGGATGTATGACATCAAATGTCTCTTCGTCATCGCCGTCCAGGCGAACGACGATCGACTGCAGCGCGCGCCGCGCGCCGCGATGGATCGCAGTTACCTCACCGCTGCCTGGCGCCGTGAAACAGATTTCCGGATTGCGTTTGTCCGTGACCAAAGTCTGGCCGAGGCGCACGCGCTGTCCTTCCTGTACCGCGATACGCGGTGCGAAACCGGCAAAATCGGTGCCGAGCACGGCGACGCTGCTGACTTCGGGAGCGTCGCCGATAAGCTGCTGCGGGCGGCCCTGCAGGGGGATATCCAGTCCTTTCTTGAGTTTGATACGCATGGGTGAGCCGCCGAACCAGCAAGGGGCTCGCTAGCCAGTCCACCAGGCGGACCAGAGCACGACGCCGCAGAGCCAGAGCGAGCCGAGCGTATGTATGCCGAGCGTCGACTCGATGGCACGGCGTAGCCGCTCGCGTTCCTCGAGCCCCCGTCGAATTGCCGTCGATGCCCGGTACGCGAGATACAGGAGCGCCAGTGGTACGAGCGGCGTTGCGAGCGGCAGCCGGCCCGTTGTCGTCATGACGATGACGGCCAGGAACGCGAAACCGTGCAGTCCGAGATAGATGATGCGCGCGCCGCCGAGCCCGAAGCGAACCGGCAGGGTTCGCTTGCCGGTCCTGCCGTCGGGACCGATGTCCGGTACTTCGTTTATCAGGAGTATCGCGGTGACCCAGGCGCTGATTGGCAGTGAATAAAGCAGTGCATCGACATCGATCACGTTCGATTGCAGCCATGCCGCGCCTGTTACCGGCAACACGCCGAAGCCGATGCCGACGGCCATCTCGCCGACGCCGAGACCCGCGAGACGCACCGGCCCGAGCGAATACAACACAGCGAGCGCGATACCGGCAATGCCAAACGCCAGCACGACCGGTCCTCTCTCGAGCAACAGGACGAGGCCGGCAATCGCAGCGACCACGAGCAGTGTCGTTCCCAGTCGGGCCATGTTGGCGGACGACATGATGCCGACCTGGATGAAACGCGAGCCGCCCGTGTACGGATAGATGCGATCGTCATTGATGCGGTCCGTGCCGCCGGAGTCGTCGCCAACATCGTTCAACACGTTCGCGGCAGCATGCACGCAAATAGTTGCCAACAGCGCGAGCAGGAATGTAGCAAGGTCGAATGTGCCCGAAACATTGAAACCCCATGCAGTACCGGCTAGCACGGGCAGCACAGATGCAGGAAAAAACTTCGGGCGGGTCGCGTGAAACAGGCGCCGCGCGACCTGTCCGAGGGTTCCCCCCGCAAAGGTTTCAGGGGCGGGACTGGTTGCTCGCACGGACTCTAAGGGCATGTCGAATTCCTGGGTGCTCAAATACTTGGGCTTGCGCCATACTCGTCCTTTATTTATACCGGAGACGTACGCAAGCTTGTGCATTGGAAAATACGTACTTGGGTCGCAGCCGTTCGTTTTCAGCCACGACTACCAGCGGTCGCAACACGACGTTGTTTGGCTTTGTACCCCGGTCGCCTAGTGTTATGCGAACAAATAACCTGCGATGCCGATGTCGTAAACGATGACGCTGCCGATCACGACCGTGATTATACCGATCGCCGCCCGCAGTCCATTGTGCATCCAGGTCAGGCTGGTAGCGGAATAGCGCAGTGGCACGGCAATGATTATGGACAGCATCGCCATGCCGGCGATCGATCCGATGCCGAAAAGCGCGATGTAGGCGATACCGGTCAGCGGAGTTTGCACGGCTTGCACGGTCAGCAGTATCAATGCAGCGGAGCCGGCCATGCCGTGCATCATGCCGACCAACAATGCACGTAACGGAAACGTCAGTGTTTTTCGATGGCCGTGGACGTGTACGGCCGGGTGACCACACTCGCCGGAATGTGAGTGTGCATGGAAATGCAAGGTACCGTCAGCGTGGTGATGACGATGAAAATGAACCCGGCCGCGCAACAAGCGTCGCAGCACGTCGATGCCGAGGGCGAGCAACATCAGTCCGACCATGAATTCGAGTGCTGCTGCCAGCGTCTGCGGTATTACGGCATCCATCAACAACACCAGCGAGCCAAACAAGAACAGCGTCAGCGTATGTCCCGTTCCCCAAATGACACCCTGGCGAATGGTGTCACGTATGGTCTGATCGCGGGTCGCGAGCGACGCGACCGCCGCAAGATGATCGCTCTCAATGGCGTGGCGCATGCCGATCAGGAAGCCCAGTGACAGCAAGGTCAGGTTCACGCGACCTCAGTCTGGGTTGAGGCAGCTGCCGCGTTGCGCGGCCGCGACTTCGACAATTCGAGAGTCAATAGCAGCATTTCATCGCCGCTTAAAAGGCGCGTTCGAAAATCTCCACAAGCCGAACACAGCAGTCGATTCGGTGGTACTTGCGATATGGCATCGCACAATGTGCAGCGGACCCGAACCGGTGCGGTTTCAATAACGAGTTGTGCCAGTCGTGCAATCGTTCCGGTCGATGCCAGTGGCCATGCGCGCTCGAGCAACGGTGCCTCGACGCCCGACAGTGGTCCCACCTGCAGCACGATCCGATCGACGCTCTCGGCCCCGTTCTCACGCGCGATGCGCTCGACTTGTTGCATCAGCGCCAGACAGACGGACAGCTCATGCATTTTGCGTCACCGCGCCCGGCAAGGGCAGAAACTTGTCTTTATCGGCATCGCACTGCGGGCACCGCCAATGGGGTGGCAGCATGGAGAACGGCGTCCCGGCCGGGACTTGCTCGACCTCGTCGCCGAGCGCGGGGTCATAGACATGCCAGCAGATGCGGCACTCCAGCCGCGTGCGGTCCGTGATTCGCGTCGTGGCCATTGCTGAACTCACTCGAGTTCCGCCCAATACGGCTCCAGTAACTCCTGGAATCGTCGCCGCGAATCGTCGATATCCTCCTGCGAAGCGCAGGCTACTGCCGGAATATCTGTAATCTCGAGCGTGTTCAATATCAGCGTGCCCATGGAATTGGTATAGCGCACCCACCAGATGCCGGGATACGCGGTGCTCGTGATTCTGCAGTCGCCATAGCCCCGTGACAGCGTTTCTACCGGTCCCTTGCCCAGCACCTGGTCGAGAAATCGCAAATCACCCTCCGACAGCGGCAACAGCGTCAGATTGATGACATGCGGCAGGCCGCCGGGCCGCCAGGCGACGGCGCGATCCTGCAATTCAGTCAGGATCGGCAGGGCGTTCATGACATCGTCGGGGGCAGAGTCGCGTGTCAGAGCCGAAAGTGTGGCCACGTCCGGCGGGCGGCGTGCCAGCACCGGCACATCGCATACCTCGATCAAATCACGCGTGATTCGACCCGCATCGTCAACGTAGAACGTGCGCCAGATGCCAGCGAGCACTGACTCCTGCATGCGCACTTGCAGGTCCCCGTCGCCAAACAAGAGGCTGACTTCACCCTCGCCCAGGATCTGGTTGACCAGTTCCCGATTGGCCGCGTCGAGGTCCGATAGGTCGGCGATGCGTGGTGCCTCACCGACGCGGTACTCGACAAGCGCCCGGCCGAGCCAGTCGCTGACGGTCCTGGCGCCGCGCAAATGCAACACGTCTTCGGGCTCCGGCATGTCGGGCGCGCGATATCGGTTCATTTCCTTGGGCAGGGAGACAATATCGAGCGGCCCGCTCTCGAATTCCTGTGTCTGGCTGCCCGGCCCGGTGACGATGACCGGGATACTCTCGATGGTCTTCATTCGATGTGTCCTCCGGGGCGGTGACCTACGCGCTGCGCACTGGAATCTTGAATCCCGGCGGTCGCCTGACATCGGCCGTAATCAGTTTGTTGATGTCATGCAGATACTCGGCCCAGTTGTGAATGCGTGTGATCGCCCCCAGGTAGCCGCCGTCTCGCAAGAATACGAGCGCCGGCCAGGCCATGAAGCCATAGTGTCGCTGCAGCTCGCGCTCGGCATCGGCTGCCACGACACCGGGAATCAATCGGCCCTCGAAGGCTTGCACGAGCTCGGGCAGAACCACGGCGACATCGGTAGCGTCCCGCACGGTTTTCGGATCGCCGGCGAGAAACAACACCGTGACACCGGGCTGACTGATAAACGCGTCGTGTGTCGCGAGCGTCACCTCCGGGTAGCTGTATTCGTCGAGCAGGCGTCGAATAAGCGGATGTGTCACTGCGGCTTCCCGAGTTCGTAGTTCGGCATGGATAGCTCCTGTGGACCGATCAGGTCAAGCGACTCGAGCGGCGCCGACCGCTCGTGCACCGCGACGCCCCATTGCCGCAGAACCGCGCAGCCACGTTCGACTGCCTCCGGTATGCGTTGCCGGACTCTGGCTCGCAGGCTTCCACCGTAGTCGTCGAGTTGTTCGGGTTGTACGCCGATCAGTGCTAGCTGCTGCGGGCGATCGCACAGCAGGCGTGCCGACATCAGAACCTCCTGGAAACCGGTCTGGTGCATACTGACTTTCTTGACTCCCATGTATTGCGGCACGTCGTCGTCCCGAATGACGCGCAATTCGCCGGGTGCCAGGCCGAAGTCGATCGCATCAAAAATCAGCAGGCGCGACGCGCTGCAGACCCAGGGCAGCAGGAACAGACCCTGCGTACCGCCGTCCATCAGTCGCACGTCGTCGTCGAATTCGAAACGTGCGTTCATCGCCTCGACGCAACGCACGCCGAAGCCTTCGTCGGCCCACAGGATATTCCCAATGCCCAGAATCAGTGTCCTGACGTCTTCGGCATTCATCACGGTTGATCATCCTTGAACAGGCGCCAGCCGTTGATGATCGTGCTGAAGCTGCTTGCGCGGCCGACGATATCGGCGCGTACCGCCATGTAGATATGAATAATGACGAACGCGAGCATGATCCACATGGCCATGTTGTGCCAGTTGTGCGTGGCCTCACTGCCGCCCAGTATCGGTGTGATCCAGCCGAAAACTATGTCGGCCCAGCTGCCGCTGCCAAGGCCTTCGCCGTACAGCGCGAAGCCCGTGATGATGAGGAACAGCGTCATGAGCGTATTCAGGAAAAACATCGCAGTCTGAGCAAGGGGATTGTGTCCAAGCGTCTTGCGCTGTTCGCGCGTCAGGAACAGGTAGAAGCGCAATTCGTAAAGCAGGTTTTGCCACCAGTCTTTCCGCCCGAGCGGCAGATAGAAAATCTCCCGGGCGTAACGATTGCCGACCAGTGCCCAGTAAATGCGCACGGCAAAGCCGATCGCGAAGACATAGCCTGCGATGAAATGAATCAGCCGGATATTGCCCATCAGAAAATGATCGCTGGCTTCACCGCCCACGGAAGGCAGCGGATTGGCGATCAGATAGCCGGTTGCAGCCAACACCAGGAAACTCAGCGTGTGCAGCCAGTGCCAGAGCCGGACCGGCGCTTCAAAAACGTAGACCGGTTTCAGATTTGTCAGGTCGTGCGGTCCACTTGCTACGTTACTTGTCATGTCGCCGCCTCCAATTAACACACTTTTACAGTCGCCAGTTCTCTGCCATCCGCCGACATGATGTGTGAAGCGCAGGCCAGGCATGGATCGAAGCTGTGGATCGTGCGCAGAATTTCCAGTGGTTGTTCCGCATTCGCCATTGGCGTGCCCAGTAACGCTGCTTCGTAGGCGCCAATGTTGCCGGCCGGATCGCGCGGTGACGCATTCCAGGTGGTCGGTACAACGGCCTGATAGTTTTCAATGCGTCCATCCCTGATATGCACCCAGTGACCGAGCGAACCCCGCGGAGCCTCGACGTTGCCGACTCCCTTGACGTCGGTCGGCCAGGTCGCGGGTTCCCACATGTCCATGTTCGCCGTCGCTGTGTCCCCGGCCTTGAGATTGGCCATCATGTTGTCGAACACATAGCGCATCTTGTGGGCGGCCCACGAGCATTCCAGACCACGGGCAGCCGTGCGACCAAGGGTGGAGAAAATTGCCGTCAGCGGCAGATCAAGATCATGCAGCAATCCATCGACCTGGTTCTTCACTTCTTCATCGCCGCGGGCGTAGGCGACGACGTAGCGTGCCAGTGGACCGACCTCCATCGCATGGCCGCGCCAGCGAGGTGCCTTGAGGAAAGAGTACTTGGCGTTTTCATCGAGTGCCTCTATGTTGGTTTTGGTGCCCTTGGTATTCGGTCCCAGCTCGAAGTGCGATTCCGTGATCCCGTCCCAGGGGTGCAGGCCCTTGCTTTCGTCCGGATACTCGTACCACGAGTGTGTGACAAACTCCTGAATTTGCTCGGGATCACGGAGATCCACCTCATGGACCTGTGACAGATCGCCGTCGATGATCGCGCCACCCGGCAAAAGCATGTTGTCCTGTGACCAGTCGTTTGCGACGTCCGGGTATTCGCCGTAAGACAGCAGGTTCTTGCTCGACAATCCGCCGCCGTAGGTCCAATCCTTATAAAACGAGGCGATTGCTTTGAGGTCGGGAATGTAGACCTTGTCGACGAACTCAATGGAGCGGTCGATAATCGACGACACAAGGTTGAGCCATTCCATATTGATGCCGCCGGTGCCATCGAGACTGAACGAGCACGGCATGCCGCCGACGAGCCAGTTCGGATGCGGGTTTCGGCCACCGAAGATCGTATGGATCTTGACGATCTCGCGTTGGAATTCCAATGCCTCGAGATAATGCGTCACGGCCATCAGATTGGCCTCGGGCGGCAGCTTGTATGCCGGGCTTCCCCAATAGGCATTGGCGAATGGACCGAGCTGACCCGATTCGACGAAGCGTGTCAGGCGCGCCTGCACGTCCCGGAAGTAGCCGGGCGAAGACTTGCTCCAGTCGGATATGCTCTGCTGCAATGTCGAGGTCGCTCTGGGATCGGCGTTGAGCGCACTGACGACATCGACCCAGTCGAGTGCGTGCAGATGGTAAAAATGGACGAGATGGTCCTGGGTTTGCTGCGCCAGCATCATCAGGTTGCGGATGTGGTTGGCGTTTGCCGGTATGTCGATGCCCAGAGCATCTTCCACGGCGCGCACCGATGTCAGTGCATGGACACCCGTGCAAACGCCACAAATCCTTTCGGTAAACGCCCACGCATCACGTGGATCGCGACCTTTGAGTATGATCTCGAGGCCGCGCCACATATTGCCTGTGGACACGGCGTTGCGGATTACGTTTTCGTCATCGAGATTGACCTCGATACGCAGGTGGCCCTCGATGCGGCAGATAGGATCGACGACGACACGCTGTCCGTCGGTGTCAAGTTCAAAGCCGTTCGCAGTGACTGTCTTACTCATTGCTGGCGCCTCCCTTATTGCTGTCTCTGGTATGGCTGATGATGGATGCAGCAGCATGTGCTGCAACGCCGACCGCCGCGGCGCCGGCGAGTATGCCGCCAACCCTGTCGGCGGTAGACTCAACCCGACCGGCTACGTTGAGTTCTGTGACTGCATCGTAAAAAGAGCCGCGGTCCCAGAAATTATCTTCGGCACAACCGAGGCAACCGTGCCCGGACTTCACGGGCCAGGACAAGCCGCCGTTCCACTCGACAGTCGAGCACGCGTTGTAAGTGGTCGGTCCTTTGCAGCCCACCTTGTAAAGGCAATAGCCTTTGCGCGCGCCTTCGTCATCGAAGCGTTCGACAAACTGACCGGCATCGAAATGTGGCCGCCGATAGCACTTGTCGTGCAGGCGTTGTCCATAGAACATTTTCGGTCGGCCCTGACGGTCGAGTTCCGGGAAGCGATCGAATGTCAGCATGTAGGTAATGACACCGGTCATGACTTCGGCGACGGGCGGACAGCCCGGCACCTTGATGACCGGCTTGTCGGTAATCACTTTATGGATGGGGGTGGCACGGGTCGGATTCGGGTGCGCGGCCTGTACACAGCCCCAGGAGGCGCACGATCCCCAGGCGATGATGGCTTTGCAGTGGTCCGCCATGTGGCGAAGTTTTTCCACATACGGTTTGCCCGACTGTATGCAATACATGCCGTCCTCGTTCAAAGGCGGATTTCCCTCGCAGGCGAGGATGAAATTGCCATCGTATTCGGCAATAGTCTGTTCCAGAATTTCCTCTGCCTGATGGCCCGCCGCCGCCATCAATGTGTCGTCATAGTCCAGTGAGATCATGGACAGGACCACATCGGCCGCCAGCGGGTGGCCCGAGCGAATAAAGGACTCGGTGCAACACGTGCATTCCAGACCGTGCAGCCAGATCACGGGCGTGCGCGGCTTGGTCTCCAGTGCGTGTGCGATCGTGCCCGCGAATTCCGGTCCCAGACCGAGCCCCGCTGCGGTTAGGCTGCAGAACTTAAGAAAGCTGCGGCGCGTAATGCCATGCTCGCGCATGGCCTCGTAAAAGGTTTGCTGACTACGCATAGTGACATTCCCCTTCGAGATGTTGTTCGGATGTACCCGGGGTCCGACACCGCAAAAAAACAAGCGGCCATGCCGAATGGCCTCGTGTACGGTTTATGGAGTATTTCCGAAAATACTCCGCTTGTAATAAAGCAGCCGATGGCGTTCGCTACCAAACTCTCCCAACCCCACTACCGAGACACTTTCAAATCGGTATACGGCGGATTCGAGCGTCACCGTCCTGCTGACTTCTGTCTCTTGTCAACTCCTCAAGTCAAGGTGATCAAATATCCTCACTTGAACCAGTCCGAAATCTGCGAAGTCACTGAAGCACCGCCTTGGCGGGTGCCTCGTCCAGCCATTTGCAAATCAGTGCTGCCCCCTGTGCCGCTGCCTTCGGGATCGCATTGCGGACCGCCTCGCCTGGCTGGTCGCTCCAGTCCACGTACTCAGGCTGAATGCCGATCAGGGCAACCTTGTCCGGAAAGCAGTCCAGCAGGCGCGTAACATCCAGCAAATCGGCGAAGCCGATTTCGTGGACCGTGTGACGACCGGACATCAGGTAATCCTGGAAATCGGCACCTTCGAAGACGCGCACGGATCCCGGCTCACTGTCCAGTTGGGCCGCGTCGAAAATAATCAGGTTGGAGGCTTCGGCGATGGCACCGGAGAGAGTGAAGCTCTGTGTGCCACCATCGAGAAATTCGGTATCGGGAAGATCGTACTGATCTCTCAGGAATTGCATCGCGTACACTCCAGCGCCCTCGTCGGCAAGCAACGTGTTTCCGACACCGAGCACCAGAGTCTTCATACTCAAGGGCTCCGGATTCTGACGCTGTTCATGTCAAATCCTGTATCGCGAAGGGCGAATCCTCCTTCGCTCTCTTGCGCAGACGGTTCCCTGCGAGTCCATACACTAAACAGGTGTCGGTCACATCGGAATAGGCGTTATTACGTACGGTGTATCGCCGCGCGAAAGGACTAAGATCGATTCATAGATCTGACAAAAAAGTCTTGCAAGGACGCGTGAGGGAAGGTGGCACATGTGTCTAGCTGTCCCCATGCAAATCAAATCCATCGATGGTTTCCGGTGCACCTGTGAAGCTCGCGGCATCGAACGCGAGGTGAGCCTTTTTTTGTTGCAGGGAGAAAGCATCGAGCCGGGTGACCACGTGCTCGTGCACGTCGGCTACGCGATCCAGAAGGTATCAGAGGCCGAGGCCGACAACTCATGGCAACTCTTCGACGAGATACTGGCGGCCGATGCATGAACTTGCAATATGCCAAAGTGTGTGCGGCGAGGTAGAAGCCGTCGCCGGGGCCCGGTCCGCCAGTTCGGTACCAGAAAGATATATCAATACCGGTACGTTAGCCGGGACCAATGTCCGGCTGTTGCAAAGGATCGAGATGCGGGCGGACGTTCAGGAGATGCGACATGTGTGATACCTGCGGATGCAACGTGACACCCGGCAACGTGCACCTCGTCGAAGGTGACGGCAGGCTTGCGCACACCGCATCCGGCGCGGAATCGATCGAGGTATTGCAAGGGCTGCTAGCGGCGAACGATCTCGAGGCGAGACACAACCGCGAACACCTCGATGAGCACCGTGTCTTCGCGATCAACCTGATGTCGGCTCCCGGAGCCGGCAAGACATCCCTTATCGAGGCGACCATCGACGCGCTCGCGGGCAAGTTCAGGCTCGCCGTCATCGAAGGCGACCTGGCGACCGAAAACGATGCCCTGCGCATTCGCGCCAAGGGTGTGCCCGCGATACAGATCAGCACCGGCAGCGCCTGCCACCTCGACGCGCACATGATGCACCACGCATTACACGAGTTGTCACTGGACGAAATCGACATCCTGTTCATCGAGAATGTCGGCAACCTGGTCTGTCCGGCAAGCTTCGATCTCGGACAACACCGTAACGTGACCCTGCTGTCGGTCACCGAGGGCGACGACAAGCCCGCCAAGTACCC
>JBFHXJ010000076.1:0-20428 GCA_041598995.1 Woeseiaceae bacterium
TACACAGTGTGATTCGCTGCTCATCGGCAAGGACTGCGGGGCGCACACCTTTCCCTACATGGAGATCAGGAATCCGACGGCAAAAGTCGAACACGAGGCAACGACCTCGAAGATTTCCGCCGACCAGCTGTTCTATTGCAGACAGCGCGGTATCGCGGAGGAAGATGCGGTCAACATGATCGTCAACGGATTCTGCAAGGTCGTCTTCAAGGAACTGCCGATGGAATTTGCGGTTGAAGCACAGAATCTCCTCAACGTCAGCCTCGAAGGCGCAGTCGGTTAATTATGAACATGCTGGAAATCAAGAACCTGAAGGCCGGACCTGCCGGTAAGGAAATCCTCACCGGCGTCAACCTGGTCGTCAAAGCCGGCGAAGTGCACGCGATCATGGGCCCGAACGGGTCCGGAAAAAGCACGCTTGCCCAGGTGCTGGCGGGAAACGAAGAATTCGAGGTATACGACGGTACGGTCGAGTACATGGGCAAGAACCTGCTCGAACTCGAGCCCGAAATGCGTGCGCGTGAAGGTATCTTTCTGGGCTTCCAGTACCCGGTTGAGATCCCGGGCGTCAACAACACCTACCTGTTGAAAGCCGCGGTCAATGCGAAGCGCAAGCACCAGGGGCTTCCCGAGGTGGACGCCTTCGATTTCCTGAAAATCGCGCGCGAGACCATGACGATGCTGGACATGGACCAGAGTTTCCTGAACCGGGGCGTCAACGAGGGATTCTCGGGCGGTGAAAAGAAACGCAACGAGATCCTGCAAATGGCGATTCTCGAGCCGCGGCTGGCAATCCTCGACGAGACCGATTCGGGCCTCGACATCGACGCGCTCAGGGCCGTCGCGAACGGCGTCAATGCGATGCGCAACCCGGAACGGTCGATCGTGCTCGTGACGCATTATCAGCGCCTGCTCGACTACGTCGAGCCCGATTTCGTGCACGTGCTGTCAGGGGGCCGCATCGTACGATCCGGCGACAAAGACCTAGCATTGCAGCTCGAGGAAAAAGGTTACGACTGGGTGCGGGAGGCGGCCAACGCATGAGCACGGGCATGCTGCAGCAGGAATTGCTCGAGGCGGCGGTGACGGCATTGCCGCGCGATAGCTTGTCCGCGGTGCGCGGGGCGGCGCTCAAAAGTTTCGCCGCGAATGGACTGCCGACGACGAAACAAGAGGACTGGAAGTACACGAATCTTTCCGCCGTCGCCGATCTCAGTAATGCGTGGTTGCAGGCCCCCTCCGCCCGATCCGTCGCGCATCCGCATGACATCGACACCGTCGTTGGCGGACAGATCGACGCGCACTGGATCTTGATCGAAAACGGCATCGTCAGTCCCGCGTCATTGCACGAACTGGAATCGTTGACCGGCGACGGCGTCGCCGTATCCAGTCTTGCCGACGATGTCGGGAACGTATCGATTGCGGTCGATGACCCGATGTCCGCGCTCAATGCCGCCCTGCTCAGGGACGGGTTGCGCCTCGAAGTAGCGGCTGGAGCGGCGCCTGGCAAACCGATCGGGCTCTTGCTGATCGACGACGGCTCCGTCGCCGTCAGCCAAATGCGGATACTGATCGAGGTCGGCAAAAACGCAAAACTCGGTATTGTCGAGTGCGCGATGTCTGCGGGTGACGGTCCGCAATTCGCCAACACCGTGACACAGGCAGAAATCGGCGACGGCGGCGAGTTGCGCTTCGTGCGCATACAGCAGCGCCGGCAGATGCATTTGAACGTCAACCGGTTTGTCGCAGAGCTCGGCCGCGACGCGGTGCTCGACTATAACAACTTTGAATTCGGCGGAGGACTCGCGCGCAACGACATCGTCGCCGACATCGCCCGGCCGGGTGCGTCGGTAAGCCTGCGCGGCCTGTATCTCGCGTCGGGGCGACAGCATATCGACAATCACACCCGGGTCGATCACCGCGTTGGCCCTGCGACCAGTGAGGAGGAATACCGCGGCATCCTGAACGGCCGGGCACGGTGCGTATTCAATGGCAAAGCCGTCGTGCACAAAGGCGCCGACGGTACGGATGCGGACCAGTCGA
Organism: Woeseiaceae bacterium; assembly: GCA_041598995.1. Classification (GTDB taxonomy): domain Bacteria; phylum Pseudomonadota; class Gammaproteobacteria; order Steroidobacterales; family Woeseiaceae; genus SZUA-117. The sequence continues at coordinate 2,044 of JBFHXJ010000076.1, forward strand.
ATCACAACCTGCTGCTATCCGACAAGGCGGAAATCGATACCAAGCCGGAACTCGAGATCTATGCCGATGAAGTCAAGTGCAGTCACGGAGCGACCGTCGGCCAGCTCGACAAGGCAGCGCTTTTCTATCTCCGTTCCCGCGGGCTCGACAAGGATGCAGCGACGCAGGTTTTGACGCGGGCGTTCGCGTCCGCGATTTTGGGCAAGCTGGCGATCGAGGAATGCCACGACTACCTGTCCTCGGCCCTCGATACGCGACTCGACGCGCTAATTGACGAAGAATGACGATGAGTAAACAAATCAACAAAGTAGCGGAACTCGCACCAAGCGGCGTCGAGAAATGCCGGGCGGATTTCCCGGCAATCGCGCAGTCAATTCACGGCCAACCCCTTGTCTATCTGGACAGCGCAGCCTCCGCGCAGCAGCCACAGACCGTCATCGAAAAGGTAGTCGCGTATCAAAGCCACGATCACGCAAATGTCCACCGCGGCGTGCACACATTGAGCGTGCGCGCGACCGAGGCTTACGAAGGCGCGCGCGATGTCATCAAAGGCTTTATTAACGCCGCCAGCCGTAGCGAGGTCGTGTTCACGCGAGGCACGACAGAATCCATCAACCTGGTTGCACAGAGTTTTTGCCGACCCGGGCTAAAACCCGGTGATAAGGTGCTCATCACGCATCTGGAGCACCACTCGAACATCGTCCCGTGGCAGCTCGTCTGCGAACAGACTGGCGCCGAGCTTGTCGTCGCGCCGATTAACGAGGCCGGTGAGGTCGATATCGAACGGCTGTACGAGCAGCTCGACAGTGGCGTGAAGATACTGGCAATCGCTTACATCTCCAACGCGCTGGGCACGCGCATCCCGTTGAAGCAGGTCATCGATAAGGCGCACAGCCTGAATGTCCCGGTGCTGGTCGACGGCGCGCAAGCGGTGCCTCACATTCCGGTTGACGTACAGGACCTCGACTGCGACTTTTTCGCGTTCTCCGGCCACAAGATGTTTGGCCCGACCGGCATCGGCATTCTCTATGGCAAAGAGAAGCTGTTCGACGCGATGCCGCCGTACCAGGGTGGCGGAGACATGATTCTCGAGGTGCATTTCAGCGGCACGACTTACAACGACCTGCCTTACAAGTTCGAGGCGGGCACACCCAATATCTCCGGCGCCGTCGGGCTCGGAGCGGCCGTCGAGTATTTACAGGCGATCGGCATGGAGGCCGTCTCGAGTTACGAGCACGAGCTGCTGCAATACATGACAGGGCAGCTCGCAGCGGTCGATGGTGTGCGCCTGATCGGCACCGCCGCCGACAAAGCCAGTGTGCAGTCGTTCCTTCTCGACGACATCCATCCGCACGACATCGGCACGATTCTCGATCACGAGGGCGTCGCGATTCGCACCGGTCATCACTGTGCGATGCCCGTCATGGACTTCTACGGTATCGCCGGCACCGCACGGGCATCGCTCGCGCTTTACAACAACCGTGACGACGTCGACCGCTTGGTCGCCGCGCTCGCCACGGCGAAAGAGATCTTCAATCGATGAGCACGGCTTTGCATTCACAGGAAGAACTGCGCGATCTGTATCGCGAGCTCATCCTCGATCACGCCAGGAGCCCGCGTCACTTCGGCAAGATCGAGGACGCGTCCCATTCCGCGGAGGGCATCAATCCGCTTTGCGGCGATAAGCTCAAGATGTATTTCTCGATCGATGACAACGGGACCATCAACGACGCCAAATTCGAGGGCTCAGGTTGTGCGATTTCGGTCGCCTCGGCTTCGTTGCTGACCGATACGGTAATCGGCATGAACATCAATCTCGCCCTGGATTTTTTCGAGGCGCTCGTATCGCGGCTTGCGGGACGCTCGACGGGCGAAACCCAGTCAGCAAACGAGGTGGACCTTGGAAAACTCATGGCACTCGAAGGTGTCAAGGAATTTCCGTCGCGCGTTAAATGCGCGACGCTGGCCTGGCATGCACTGCACTCGGCAATTCTGAGAGAGGCCGAGACGGTAACGACGGAGTAAGAACCGCATGTTTGGACACACTTACGAACCATTCACGCTGTCTCGCGACGTCGACGCCGTCATTGTCCCTGCGGGTGAAGCACTAAAATTGCGCGAGGGCACGACTGGCTTCATTACGCAGGCGCTGGGCGGCAGTTTTACCGTCTACGTTGAGGGTAATCTGTTCCACATTGCCGGTACCGATGCGGATGCGCTCGGCAAAGAGCCGGTACCTCCGCCTGAAGTGCCGGAGAACCCGACTGACGAAGACATCGAAAACGTGATCTGGGAACAGTTGAAGACCTGCTACGACCCGGAGATTCCGATCAATATCGTCGATCTCGGTCTGATCTATCGCTGCGACGTCACCAAGATGCCGAACGGCGAGCGTTCGGTGAGCATCGACATGACATTGACGGCACCGGGCTGCGGCATGGGTGAAATACTGGTGCAGGATGCGCGAGAAAAGATTGCGATCGTGCCGACGGTAGGCGAGGTCACCGTAGAGCTGGTATTCGACCCGCCGTGGAATCAAAGCATGATGTCGGACGAGGCAAGGTTACAAACCGGGTTGATGTAAAATCGATTCGTCCGGTTACTGCCACGCTCCTGACGAATCGATGAAGACGCTCACCCTTCTGCGGCACGCGAAATCAAGCTGGAAAAATCCCGGCCTCATCGATCATGACCGGCCCTTGAACAAACGCGGCAAGCGGGACCTGCGTGTCATGGGAAAACGCATCAAGCGGGCCGGCATCCGCCCTTCCCTCATTCTGAGCAGCACTGCCGTGCGCGCCTGGAAGACCGCCAAGGGAATTGCCAAGGAGATCTCCTATCCTTCCGAGTTCATGGAGCGCGAGCAGCGCCTGTATCACGCCGGCGTCGAGCGGATCCTCAATGTGCTCGCACAGCAGGATGGTGCGTTCAACAGCATTCTCATCATCGGCCATAATCCTGGATTGACGGATTTTGCCAATTACCTGGTGCCGGGTATCACGGACAATATTCCGACCTGCGGCTTCGTTTCGTTGAGAATAGATTCTGACGACTGGAATCTGAAAGGCGAGAAAAAAATCGAGCTTGTCGTCTACGACTACCCGAAAAAGAAATCCTGATCCCGGTTGCGATCGCGGCTTAAGCCGCGAGGCGACGGTCATTCAGCACTCCGGAACATTCACGGCCAGCCCGCCTTTCGAGGTCTCCTTGTAGATCGAGGACATATCGTACCCGGTCTGGCGCATCGTCTTTATCACCTGGTCCAGCGACACCTTGTGTGAACCGTCGCCCTGCATAGCGAGCCGTGATGCGTTGATCGCCTTCACCGCGCCCATCGCGTTGCGTTCAATGCATGGTATCTGTACCAGGCCGCCAACGGGATCGCAGGTCAGCCCCAGGTTGTGCTCCATACCGATCTCGGCGGCCTCTTCGACCTGATCATTGCTGCCGCCGAGCGCCGCCACGAGTCCACCCGCTGCCATCGAGCAGGCGACGCCAACCTCGCCCTGGCAGCCCATTTCTGCACCGGAGAGCGAAGCGTTGATCTTGTACAGGATGCCGATGGCCCCTGCGACCAGCAGGAATTGTCGTATGCCCTCCTCGCTCGCATTGCCGACGAATTTATCGTAGTAGTGCAGAACCGCCGGGATGATGCCGGCGGCGCCATTGGTCGGTGAGGTGACGACACGACCGCCGGCTGCGTTCTCCTCGTTGACCGCGATAGCAAAGACATTGACCCAATCCATGGCGTCCAGGCCGTCCGGCGTCCTTCTGTCCTTGAGTTTCCGCAGCAGTTTCGGGGCACGGCGAGTCACGGCGAGCGGACCTGGCAGCACGCCCTCGGTGCGCAATCCCCGAGCCACACACGATTGCATCGCTGACCAGATCGATGTCAGCCGCTCGAGGATTTCCGGTTGCGATCGCCATGTCCGCTCGTTGTGCATGACGAGTTCGGCGATGCTCATCGAGTTCCTGTTTGCCAGTTCGATGAGCTCGTCGCCGCTTGAAAAGGGAAATGGCGGGTCCCCAATCTGGTTCGCGACTTCAGGCTCGTCACCGCGAGCGACGAAGCCGCCGCCGAGCGAGTAATAGTCCTCGCTCAACAAGGATCTGCCCTCTGCATCTCGAGCGATGAAGCGCATGCCATTGGTGTGCCGTGGCAACTCGTCCCGCAAATTGAATACGATGTCCTTTGCGGGGTCGAACCGGATTACGCCGACGTCTGGCAGATTCAGGGATTTGCCTTCGTGCACCGCGCGCAAGAATCCCTCGACGCCGTCGGGATCGAGCGTCTCCGGTTCGCAGCCCATCAAGCCGAGGATTACCGCCGAATCGGTCGCGTGGCCCCTGCCCGTATGCGCAAGCGAACCGTGTAACGTCACTTGAATTGCCGAAATCTCGCCTCGCGCAGACTCGAGACCGAGCGCGAATTGCCGCGCGGCCTTCATCGGGCCGACCGTGTGCGAGCTCGACGGCCCAACACCGATCTTGAAAATATCGAACACGCTGATCGCGGCCATTGGCATTCGCTTAACGCAATTTACTCAGTCGGACGTCAGCGACAGCAGGCTGGCGTTGCCGCCGACCGCGGTGATGTTGTTGCTGACCGTCACTTCCGTGGCGAATCGCAAAAGATATTGCGGTCCGCCGGCCTTCGGGCCCGTCCCTGACAGACCCCGCCCTCCGAACGGCTGTACACCGACGACGGCACCGATCATGTTGCGATTGATGTAAATGTTGCCGGCGCCGGAGTGTTCGACGAATGCTCGTGCGCGGCTATCAATGCGGCTGTGCAGGCCCATCGTAAGACCGAACCCGGTGCCGTTCACGGCATCGATCACCCTGGCCAGTTTGTTCGCACGATACCGAACCACGTGCAATACCGGACCGAACACCTCTTTCTCGAGCGCGCTCACGCTGTCGATCTCGATCGCCGTCGGCGGGACGAACGTCCCCTCGGATGTTGCCGCGGGCAATTTACACTGGTAGATCAGCGAGCCTGATCTGGATATCTTCCTGATGTGTTTTGTGAGCATCGACTGAGATTCCCTGTCGATCGTCGGCCCGACATCGGTAGCGAGGTCCGCAGGATTGCCGATCGCCAGCTCGCTCATGTGACCTTTCAACAGCTCGATCACGCGTGGCGCAATGTCGGATTGCAGGCAGAGCACGCGCAGCGCCGAACAACGCTGACCCGCGCTGTTGAATGCGGAATACACGCTGTCCTTGACGACTTGTTCCGGTAACGCGGAGCTGTCGACGAACATCGCATTCAGCCCGCCGGTTTCGGCGATGAGCACACCGATCGGCCCTTCGCGCGACGCCAGTGTCCGATTGATCAGGTGCGCGGTTTCGGTCGAGCCGGTGAACGCGACCCCGGCTACGCGAGGATCAGAAGCCGCGAAACCACCGACTTTGGCGCCGTCCCCCGGCAGGAAATGCAGAATATCGGGCGCAATTCCGGCTTTCAGGAACAGTTCGACGGCGCGGTGGGCGACTATGGGCGTCTGTTCCGCCGGTTTTGCGAGCACGGCGTTTCCCGAGGCCAGGGCGGCGGCGACCTGGCCGGTGAAAATCGCCAGCGGAAAATTCCACGGGCTGATGCACAGGAACACGCCGCGGCCGCGTATCCCGAGCGCATTGCGCTCCCCGGTGGGGCCCGGCAAGGCAACAGGCGCACCGAACGCTGCCCGAGCCTGTGCCGCATAATATCTAATAAAATCAACAGCTTCTCTGAGCTCCGACAGTGCGTCCGGGATGGTCTTGCCAGCTTCCCTGACACACAGGGCCATCAGTTCCGGGCCGTGCTGCTCGAAAAGGTCTGCTGTCTTTTCGAGCGTCGCGGCGCGCTCGTCTGCGGGCGTGGTGTCCCACTCCGGTTGCGCGGCATGTGCGAGTTTCAATGCGCGCTTGACGTCGCGATGATCGGCGAGACTGCAGGTTCCGACGATGTCGCTTGAATTCGCGGGATTGATGGAGGTCGTCGTCCTGCCTTTGCGACTTTTGCCGCCGACCAAAGGTGTGGCGTGGCGTTCTTCTGCCGCCTGGCGCTGCATGGCCTTCAGAAGATCGTGGGCGACCGTGCGATCGGCGAGGTTATAGCCGCGCGAATTGGCGCGCTCCGGCGCAAACAGCTGCGGGGGCGCAGGGATCGCACGGTGCGGCGCCGCGTCATTTGCCCGGGTTTCCTCGATCGGGTCTGCCACGATGTCCTTAACATCGATACGCTCGTCGAGGATGCGGTTGACAAACGACGTGTTGGAGCCGTTTTCCAGCAGGCGACGCACGAGATACGGCAGCAGATCTTCATGGCTGCCGACCGGCGCGTAAACGCGGCACGGCTTGCCGAACTTTTCGGCATCGACGATTTCCTCATAAAGCTCTTCGCCCATGCCGTGCAGCCGCTGGAATTCGTAATCGTCGCGCGATCCGGCGAAGTGCATGATGCTGGCGAGCGTAAGCGCGTTATGGGTCGCGAACTGCCCGTAAAGATGCTTGTCCGCATTCAATAACAGTTGCGCGCAGGCGAGATATGACACGTCGGTGTGACACTTCCGTGTGAACACCGGGTAACTCTCGATGCCCTGCTCCTGTCCGCGTTTAATTTCGGTATCCCAGTATGCGCCCTTGACGAGTCGTACGGGTATGCGGCGACCCTCGCTCTCGGCGAGTTTGGCCAAAAAGCGTATGACGTCGGTCGCCCTGCGCTGGTATGCCTGCACCGCGAGACCCAGTCCCTCAAAACCATCGAGATTCTTGCTCCGATAAATATTCGCGAATACGTCCAGTGAGAGCTCAAGCCGATCCGCCTCCTCGGCGTCGATCGTGATGCCGATGCCGTGGGCAGCGGCCTGCTCGGCTAGCCGCAATACATTCGGTGCGAGTTCGCGCATGATTCGCGCATGCTGCGTGTATTCGTAGCGCGGGTGCAGGGCGGAGAGTTTCACCGAGATGCTCGGCGCCGAGAAATCATCCGCTGCGGAATCAGCACTCCGCCCTATGGCATCGATCGCCTTGGTATACGACGCGAAATACCGCTCGGCATCAGCGGCGGTCAACGCCGCTTCGCCGAGCATATCGAAGGAGTAGCGATAGCCATGATTCTCCTTTTGCTTCGCACGATCGAGCGCCTCATCGATCGTGCGGCCCATGACGAACTGGAAGCCCATGATGCGCATCGCCTGCCGCATTGCTGCGCGAATGACCGGTTCCCCGGTGCGGCTCGCGAGCTTGCCGAGGTATCGGGCGGGATTGGTCTTCGCGGCCTCGTCCAGCTGCAGGAGCTGTCCCGTCAGCATCAGCCCCCAGGTCGATGCATTGACGAACAGCGAATCGCTTTCGCCGAGGTGATCCTCCCAATTGGCGGCCGTGATCTTGTCCGCGATCAGCCTGTCGGCGGTGTCGGCGTCGGGTATCCGCAGCAGCGCCTCGGCGATACACATGAGCAAGACGCCTTCCTGCGACGACAGATCATATTGCTGCAAAAAGGCATCGAGCCCGCCTTCCCTGGCGGCATGCTTGCGAACCGCCTCGACGAGGATCACCGCCGTGTCGCGGATCTTCGCCCGCGATGCTTCACCGACGTCCGCCATGTCGGCGAGCTCCCTGACGAGCGACTGCTCGTCGGCCAGGTATCGCCGGCTCACCTGATCCAACGGGGCGAGCGTGTAAGCGCCTTGTTCGATAAAGCCCATGACCTAGGCCGGGTCGTCGTTGCGCCTGGCATGATCCCGCAACTTGCGGCGCGTATGCTTGTCTGGCCGGCCTCTGGTCCTAGGCATCTGTCGCCGATCCTGCCGAATCGCATCGACGATCGATTCGCGTTCCCGCCGGGTGTCGTCGTCCTCGACGTAGCAGAGCACCGCTTCGGTGGCAGGCCCTCGCCGCGTCGGCAACCGGCCTGCCCTGAGTCGATACGGCAACTGTCCGCGCACGATCTCGATGACGTCGCCTTCCCGAACCTTGCTGCCAGACCTGGCTCTCTCGCCGTTTAACTTGATATGCCCACCATTAACGGCCTTGGCCGCCAGGCCACGCGTTTTGTAAAAACGCGTGAACCACAACCATCGATCGATACGCAGTGATTCCTTGTGATCGTCTTTCATGCGGCAGGTTTCATTGGCAGGCGTCCTGATATACTTTGCGGCCTTTCCAACCGGAGAGCAATCCCGTGCCCAGTGAATTCCTGGAATCGCTCGCAAACCAGACAGAGGCTCTGAAGAAAGAGGGTCTTTTCAAGAGCGAGCGCGTCATAACCAGTCCGCAACAGGCTGCCATAACGGTCGAGGAGGACGGCGAGTTTATCGAAGTCTTGAACCTGTGCGCGAACAACTATCTCGGGCTTGCCAATCATCCGCACATCATTGCGGCAGCGCACAAGGCGTTGGACCAGTTTGGTTATGGCATGGCCTCCGTGCGCTTTATCTGTGGCACGCAGACGATCCACAAGGAACTCGAGCGCCGCATCAGCGAATTCCTCGGCACCGAGGACACGATTCTCTATCCTTCCTGCTTCGATGCCAACGGCGGGCTCTTTGAAACCATATTGAGCGAAGAAGACGCCGTCATCAGCGATACCCTGAACCATGCCAGCATCATCGACGGCATCCGCCTCTGCAAGGCGCAGCGATTTCGCTACAAGAACGACGACATGGACGATCTCGAGGCAACGCTCACGGCATCCGCGACTTGTCAGCAAAAGCTGATCGTCACCGACGGTGTCTTTTCCATGGACGGGACGATCGCGAACCTCAACGACATCTGCGACCTCGCCGACCGCTATGGGGCACTGACGATGATCGACGACGCCCATGCCACCGGCTTTCTCGGCGCAACCGGCCGCGGCACACACGAGTACCGCAACGTCATGGGACGCATCGACATCATCACCGGCACGCTCGGAAAGGCCCTTGGCGGCGCATCGGGCGGCTTTACCTCGGGGCGCAAGGAAATCGTCGGCTGGTTGCGGCAGCGTTCCAGGCCGTATCTCTTTTCCAACTCGGTGGCGCCGGCGATCGCCGCCACGTCGATCGCCGTGCTCGACCTGATCGAAAGCGACGACAGCCTCCGCGGTACGCTGATGGACAATGCGATCTACTTTCGCTCGGCATTGACCGAACTGGGCTTCGAGTTGAAGCCGGGCGAACACCCGATCATTCCGGTCATGCTTGGCGACGCCAAACTCGCCTCGGAGATGGCCGACAAGCTGTTGCAGCACGGCATCTACGTCATCGGCTTCTCCTATCCCGTGGTGCCCAAAGGTCAGGCTCGCATCCGCACGCAGATGTCCGCCGGGCTGACCAGGGAGCATCTCGACCGAGCCCTCGAGGCCTTCGGCGAAGTCGGTCGCGAACTGGGCGTCATTAGCTAGCCGTGCGCGCGCTCGTCAAGGCAAAACCGGAACCCGGTATCTGGCTCGAAGACGTCGACAGGCCCGATGTCGGCCACAACGATGTGCTGATCAAAGTCAAACGAACCGCCATCTGCGGCACAGACATACACATCTACCAATGGGACGACTGGGCACGTGAGACGATCCCGGTGCCAATGGCTGTCGGCCACGAATTCAGCGGCGAGATCGTCGAGTGCGGCATCGAGGTGAAAGGGTTCAATATCGGGGATCGGGTCTCCGCCGAAGGGCACATCACCTGTGGCGTTTGCCGCAACTGCCGCGCAGGCAGGCGGCACCTCTGCATGAACAGCGTCGGTGTGGGTGTAAACAGAGCCGGTGCATTCGCGGACTACATCTCGGTGCCGGCTTTCAACGTGTTCAAGCTACCCGACATCATCAGCGACGAGATGGCCGCCATCCTCGATCCGCTCGGTAATGCGACCCACACGGCCTTGTCATTCGACCTCGTCGGCGAGGACGTACTGATTACCGGCGCCGGGCCGATCGGCATCATGGCCGTGGCTATCGCCAGGTTCGCCGGCGCGCGCTACGTCGTCATCACCGATATCAACGAATACCGCCTGGACCTCGCGCGCAAGATGGGCGCCAACGTAGCCCTCAACGTGACCGACGGCTCGCTCGACCAGGTCATGGAGAAGCTCGGCATGGAAGAAGGCTTCGACGTCGGCATGGAGATGTCCGGCAATCCCTCCGCTTTTCGCGACATGCTGCGTACGATGCACCACGGCGGCAAAATCGCCATCCTCGGCATCCCGCCGGAGGACTTCGCGATCGACTGGAACCAGGTGATTTTCAAGGGCCTGTTCCTGAAAGGCATTTACGGCCGCGAGATGTTCGAGACCTGGTACAAGATGTCCAGCATGCTGAAAAGCGGCCTCAAGATCGAGCCGATCATCACGCACCGCTATCCGCTCGAAGACTATGAAGAGGCGTTCAAGTTGATGGAATCCGGTCAGTCCGGAAAAATCATCCTGGACTGGGAGCAGGCACCGGCATCGAGCGGTGATTGAGCACGGCGGCAGGCCACCTTCTGGTCACGATCCGAAAAATTATCGCGCCCGATTGCGAGCGCAACGCGGCATTTGGAACTAGAATGTTCGGGTCAGACGCATCTCAGCACAGAACGGGGGTTGACATGGGCAAGATCAGATTTGCATTGATGGGATTCTGCGTGACGTTGCTCCTCGGCGCCGGACTCGCGTTCGCCGACAGTGCGGCGATTCGAACCATGGCCAAGATCACAATGAGTCTGAATCACTATCCGTCGGATGATGACAAAGCGACGCTCAACGCCATTATCGACGGCGACGAGAGCAGCGACGACGAGGCCGCCATTGCAATGGCGCTCACCAACATGCAGCACAAAGTCACAGAGGATGATGCGGAACGGCTCGTGGAGATCGTCAACGATGAGCAATCAAGCGCATCCGCGCGCAAGCTCGCCGGTATTTTGTTGAGTATCAACCATATGCCGAGTACAGAGGACAAGGCGGTCCTGGCTACGCTGGCATCGATGTAATTCGCTGATTGTGATTGCGCCGCTAGTCCCGTTGCTCGGCATAGGCTTCGAGCCTCTTGATGAGATCGCGGGCCCTTCTCAGGTCGTCCTCCCAGAACTCGGTCAGCTCGCGCAGCCGATCCATATGAGCGGCATACTCGGGTAGCAGTCGCTCGCCGTCGGCCCGGTAGAATAAGGCCGGGCCGGTCTCGAGCATCGGCAGTAACACGCGCTCGGTGAAGGTCGCGTACCGGACATAGCGATCGCTTGCGCCGAGCAATTCCGAGTAGAAATACCCCAGGTCGAACAACAACTGGGCATCGAATACCTCGGCCGGTCGCGACTGCAGGATCGCGTTGTAGACTGCGTTTGGCGGTCTCTCGGATCCCCGCATCCGGTAGAAATAAGGCGCCCGAAGTTCCCCTTGGTCGCGGGCTTGCTCCCATTCATCCAGGCCGGTACGGATCTCGTCGACAGTCTTTTCAAGCACCCGGATGACATCCTCGATGTCTTTCTGCAATGCCGCGGCCATCTCCCGACTCCTTTCAGCCTCGGCTTGCCGGTCGCGATAGTTATCGACCCAGAAGGCGCCATACACGCCGAGAAAGATGACGATCAGCTCGAAGAGGAGCTTTTTGGCGGCTTGAAGTCGGTCTGTTTGCAATGTGGAAAAGTCGCGCTAGTCGCAAGAATTAGAATGCATTCGATAATAAGAGATCGCGGGTTCGTCGCTCTCGCACATCCATGTGGTTGGCTCGGACGTCCTGTCCTCGGCGCTTCGGGCCAATGCCTACGGCGTTGCCCAAAATCGCTCCCGGCGATTTTGTCGCGACATAAGTATATCCCTGCACAAAAAGCCGCTCTTACAAAGCCGCCACATGCTATTCGAAGACACAGAAGCAGTGCGAGTAGAGACCTTTCGGGTCGTTCATGCGAAAGAGTGGCGAGATCGCGTTCTCCAGCATGATGGCGACCTGCTTGAGAGATGAATTCGACAGCGCCGGTCTGCCGGGGTTGAATCCGAGCCACTTCGCACCACCGAGCAGATCGAGTATGAATTGCTCGCCCGGGCTTAATTCTTTCTCGAAGTATTGTTGACCGTACTCGCCTTCTTCGAGTGCCGCGAGTTCTGCCGCCGCGGCGACCGCGGCATTGATATCGCCGATTTCGTCGATGAGACCATTATCGATCGCATCGCTGCCCGTCCACACCTGACCCTGTGCGATCACATCGACGTCAGACTTGTCGATGCCGCGATGCAGGGCGACCTTGCTGATGAAATCGTCGTAACCCTTGTCGACAAGCATCTGGATCATGGTCTTGGTTTCGTCGGACAGTGTGCGATCCGGCCGCAGCTCACCCGCCCAGAACGTCGAGCCGACGCCATCCGAGGATATGCCGATCGCGTCGAGCGAGCGTTCAAACGTCGGGAACATGGCAAATATGCCGATCGAGCCGGTGATCGTGTACTGCGAGGCGAAGATGCGATCGGCGGCCATCGAGATCCAGTAACCGCCGGATGCAGCGACACTGCTCATCGACGCGACGACGGGTTTGCCCGCTTCTTTCAGGGCTTCGATTTCGTTGCGAATGACTTCGGATGCGAAAGCGCTGCCACCAGGACTATCGACGCGCAGGACGACCGCCTTCACGGAATCGTCGTATCGAGCCCTGCGCAGCAGGTTGGCCGTTGAATCGCCGCCTATCGTGCCGGGTGGCTGCGAGCCATTCAGGATTTCTCCGGCAGCCACGATCACAGCTACGTTCTGCTCTCTGCTCGTGTCCTTTTTGAGGAGTCGCATCTGATCGAGATAGTCGTCGAGGTCGGCGGCAGGAAAGTCGCCGTCTTCCTCGACCTCGGTGCCTGACGCCTCGATGATGCGCGCGCGAAGCTCTTCGCGCGTCGCCAGGCCATCGATGAATCCGAAATCGAGCGCCATTTGCGCAAGATCGCCGTTTAAGGACTCGGTGTACTCGACGAGATTGTTGACGATGTCGTCGATCGTGCCCACTTCGAGCTCACGCGCCGCCACGATATCGTCCTTGTAGGTGCCCCAGAGCTGGTCGAGCAGCGCCGTCAGCGATGCTCGGTCCTCATCCGACATGCTGTCGCGCATGAATGGCTCGGGCGCGGATTTGTGGGTGCCGACGCGGAACACATTCCAGTCAATTCGAAGTTTATCTATTAACCTCTTGTAATAGTTCAGATAAACCCCGAATCCACGCAGGACAAAGAGACCGTCCGGGTGCATGTAGACCTCGTCCGCGCGGGAGGCCAGGTAATACGAGCCCTGGGTGTAATAATCGGCGGTGGCGATGACCGGCTTACCGCTTGAGCGAAAGTCGTCAAGCGCCGCCGCAATCCGCTGCAACTTGCTCAACCCCCCGCCCTGGATCGCTGACAGATCCAGGACGACGGCCGTAATCCGTTTGTCCGACTTCGCGAAGTCGAGCCCGTCGATGATGTCCTGTACCAGAGTCTGCGGCCTTTCCTCGCCCAGGAGTTCCGCAATCGCGCGATCGTAAGGATTGCCGGCAAGCTGGTCCACGAGCACACCGACCGGACGTATGACGAGTGCCGCCTTGGCAGGCACCGACGGCGTTTGCGATGAAATCGCGCTCAACAGGATCGAGAAGATAAACAACAGGACGATGAGGTGCAGCACCTTGCGCACCCAGTCGATGCCTGACCACAGCCTGGAAAGAATTTTGGTAAACGACCAGTTGTCACTCATTTGGAACTGCCTTCAATTGAATAAGTTGGATGGGCGAATTCGAATCGGAGACTACCGGAGGGGATCCACTTCATCAGATATCCATGCTACACCGTCATCCATTGGTCGCGTGTAACTAATCCGGTATATGACGCCATTCAAGTCGTCGCTTAGTAGCATCGAACCGTCGCCCAGGACCTTAAGGTCCACGGGCCGCCCGGATACCTTTTCGTTCTTGAGCCAGCCCTCGGCAAAAACTTCGTAACCGGCGGCCTTGCCGTCCTGCATCCTGACGAGGGTCACGCGATAACCGATCTTTTGCGAGCGGTTCCACGAGCCATGTTCGGCGATGAACGCCTGGTTGCGGTATTCGTCGGGAAACATGTCGCCCTGGTAAAAGACGACGCCCAAAGGCGCGACGTGCGGGCCGAGCTTCTGTGCCGGCGGCTGGAAATCGGCGCAGTCGCCCCGGTCGCCGAACTCCGGATCCTGGATGTCGCCCCCATGACAAAAGGGAAAGCCGAAGTGCAGCCCGTCACGACTTGCATGATTGAGTTCGCCCGGCGGGACGTCGTCGCCGAGCATGTCGCGGCCGTTGTCGGTAAACCAGAGATCGCCGGTCTCCGGATGCCAGGTAAAGCCGACCGAATTCCTGACGCCGTAGGCGACAATCTCCTGGCCGGTGCCATCCGGGTTCATGCGGCTGATGTTGGCGAATCCCACCTCGTCGCATACATTGCATGGCGCGCCGATGGCGATATACAGCTTGCCGTCGGGGCCGAAATCGATGTAACGCCAGCCATGGTGGCGTTCCGTCGGCAGCGTGTCGATGACCAGTTCCGGATTGGGGACCTCGGGCAGGCTTTCCTCGATACCGGGATAGCGCGTAATGCGGTGATTCTCGGCGACATAGAGGTCGCCGTCGTGGAATGCGACGCCGTTCGGCATCGTCAGGTTTTCGGCGAGTGTTATGACGGTCGGGCGCGAATCGCCGGCCGGAATCAGGGCGTAGACCCGACCATCACGACGCGTTGCCACGAAAACCGTACCATTGGCGCCCAGCGCCAGTGAACGCGCGTTCGGCACCTGGTCGGACCAGACGTCGATCGAAAATCCGGGTGGCAAATGAATCTCATTGAGGTCAATCCCGGACTGTGCGCAGGCCGCGGGGCCGACGGAGAACCCGGCAACAATGAACAGCAAGGTTTTGACGTTGCTCACTTTGAATCCTTGCGAATGAACCGGACGTGATACGACTTCGGCCTTCAATCCGGCACCAACAGGAGTGACAGATCGGGCCAGTACATGATGATCAGGACCGACACTGCCAGAATTATAAGGAATGGGAAAGTCGCCGCGTAAACATTCATGATCGGTCTATCGAAGCGGTAACTGGCGATAAACAGATTGAGACCGACGGGCGGCGTCAAATAACCGAGTTGCATTGCAGCAAGGAAGACGATGCCGAGATGAAACTCGTTGACGTCGTATTGCAATGCGATCGGCAGAATCAGGGGTACGACCAGAACGATGGCCGAGAAGATGTCCAGTATGGCGCCAAGTATCAGCAGGAAAATGAACAGCAGTAAAAGGAAGTTCGCCTGCGTCGATACGAATTCCGTAATGTAGCCGAGCAGTTTCTGCGGTACGCCCGCGTCGATCATGTAATTCGTCGAAGCGAGCGACATGCCGAGAATAATCAGAATGCCGCCAACGAGCAGCATCGATTCGCGCATGACTCGCGGCAGATCCGTGAAAGTAATCTCGCGCAGGATGACGACCTCGGCCAGGAACACGTACAGCGCGGTCACTGCCGCTGCCTCGGAAACTGCGAAGAAACCAGAGTAGATGCCGCCCAGGACGACAATGGGCAAAGGCAACTCCCATTTAGCGGCGTTCAAGGCAGATGCGAGTTCCTTCCACGAGAAAGGCGCCACTTCCTTGGCCGTATTGCGGCCGACCCACAGGCTGTAGCCAGACAACAGGACGAGCATCAGGAGGCCCGGCAATATCCCCGCGCGGAAAAGACTGTCAATCGAGATCTCGGCAACGACGCCGTACAGAATGAGCGGCAAAGACGGTGCGAACAGGAGACCAAGACTGCCGGATGTCGTAACGAGCCCGAGATTAAAATTATCGGGATAGCCGTCTTGTTTCAGCGCCGGATAAAGGATGGCGCCGAGTGCGATGATCGTTATGCCGGACGCGCCCGTGAACGCAGTAAAGAGTGCGCAGGTTGCGAGCGACACCATCGCGAGCCCACCGGGCATCCAGCCCAGAAGCGCGTCGGTGAGGCGCACGAGGCGCTGGGGGGCATTCGACTCGCTCAGGAGGTAACCCGCGAACGTGAACAGCGGAATGGCGGACAGCATCGGCATGCCTGCGATGCCGAGCACCTCGATCGCGATCGCCATCAGGTCGATGCCTTCCTGCTGGTAGCCGAGCATCGCGGTCGCCGCAATCACGGCAAACAACGGCGCACCGAGGATTGCGAGAAGTATGAGCGCAACGCTGGCAAGCATCACTGCGCTTCCTCGCGAGCGGGCTCCGGTCGAACGATGCGCATCGTGTGACCAACGGTCATCAGGACGAAACGGTAACTCATCAGGACGAATGACAAGGGAAGCAACCCAAAGGCGATCCAGGCCGGCACATCTATCAGTACTGTATCCTCGAACTCGATCGAGAGTTGTATATAACGCCAGGAATGCCAGCCGAGGACCCCGCACATGAATGCGGCGAAGGCATCGACGACGAGGCGCGGAAACCGTGCGAATCTTGCCGGGACGAATTGCGAAACGACGTCAATGCGCAGATGCCGGTCGCTGCGGGCTGCGGCAATCGAGGCGACCAGCGTAATCCACAGGACGATCAGCTTGACCAGCTCGTCCGCCCAGATAAAGCCGGTGCTGAAAAAGATGCGCATGGCGATCTGGCCAACGGCAAGCAACATGAGCGCACCGAGGAGAATGACCAGCGCAGCATTTTCGGCCGCAGTACCCCAGCGTTCGAGCCGGTCCACAAGCCCCGTGGAGGCGGACAAGTTCAGTTCCCGCTTGACTCGCCGGCTTCTGCGTGCGGGCTTGCCCGACGATAGTCGCTGATGTGCCCCTGCATGGTTTCAAACAGGGACAGAGGAAGAATTCCCTTTTTCGCCATCGCGTAATTGGTATCAGCCATGGTCGAGAGTAATGCATCGAGCTCACCGACGTCAGGAACGACTCTGTTGATCCCGATCTCGACCAGCGCTTCGACGGCATCGAGCGAATCAATTGATGATTGCGCGTCCATCTTGGCATAAGTCTCGGTCAGCACTTCGAACATGACGGCCTGGTCTTCCGCGGACAACTTATCCATCGTGCGTTTATCAATAGCCAGGAAGGACATTGCATACAACAACGGCATGTCGGTGAAATACTTAATCCGTGTATGCCATTGCAAGGCGACCGCAACTTCCGGCGGAATTGCGGCCAGATCCAGGAGGCCAGTCTGCAATCCCGTCAGGACATCGGTCACGGGTAGCGATACAGGCGACAGGTTCAGCGCTTTCAGTGCCTCGAAGCTAATGCGATCGCCTTCCGGCAACCAGATTTTTTTGCCCCGCAGGTCCGACTGGTTGCGCACCGGTTCGTTGGAAAGAATCATCGCAAACGACCCGACGAAACCGAAGGTCGCAAATTTGAGGTCTTCGAAACCCGCCGCGAGTTGCGCATCCATCTGCTCGCGCACATAACGCATTTCTTCCCAAGACTCGAACGCGAACGGCAAACCGTATAGATTGATGTCGCTATATACTTTTGTGAAATCGACAGGTGAGAAAACGCCACCGTGTAATTGGCCGATCTTGATCTTCTGCAGCACCTTTGGCGACGTACCCTGCACGCCCCCGCCATAGAACTTCAGATTGACACGACCATCCGTGCGCTCCCGGATCGTATTACCGGCTTCCCGCATCTGCACCATCCACGCCGACTGATTGGGCACGATCGTCGCAATCTTTATATCCTTGGCCAGAGCCTGCGAAAATCCACCACAGAGCGCGACGAGCACCAATGCCGCCGTTAACTTAATGTTTTGCATCTTCATACTCCGATGAGACTGCGTAACGGGTCTGTCGTTCAAAAGTAATCGTCAGCGCTTGCGAGGAGTTCCTCGGCGCGCCTTTGCGCGAGCACGTTAAGCAGGGTATTGCCGGGCTCCACGGGATCGGCAGAGATTACCTCATTAAGCAATGAATCGTGCAACTCACGCTCGTAGAGCAAACGCGCATAGCCTTCCGCGTACTCCACCTTGGCGCCCAGATTGCGGCCGCCGGACACTTCGATCGCGCGTTCGAAGTGCTCGCGGCCCTTCTCCGGCTTTCCGCCGAGCGAGGGCGGCAGAATGGTGTTGAGTATGCCGAGATAAGTGTGAATCGCTGCGTCGTCGGAACCATCGTTGATCTCGAGATACCGTTCGAGTAGCGCCTGGCTATATGGCAACATCGCGATCGCCGTGTAGTCACTGCTGTGCGTCTGAATATACGCGAGCGACGCTAAACCGTGACTGAACACCACATCCGCATGGCGTTTACTCAATCCGTCAAGCGTCGCCAGATATTCCTCGAATTGCATGCCATTCCATTTACACGCGGCACGGTAGCTTTTACATATTGCGATCGTGCTGTACCCGCGAGCCCGCTCTGTCAGCCTTGCCGCACGGTCAGGATCGTCGACGAAGACGAAGCCGTAGGTTGCATACAGGTTGGCAGCCGCGGTCAGA
>JBFHXJ010000077.1:0-20344 GCA_041598995.1 Woeseiaceae bacterium
ACCTGGCACCACTCGGTAAGGCGAGCCAATGACATTCACGAAGGCATTCGATCGGTATCTGGCGGCGTTTCGGCGACGGCTGAAGCAACTCGTTGTCGCCCGTGGTTTTGCGCTCATATCCATCGTCGCGCTCGCCATTACGCTCATCGCCGTCGCCGTAGCGATCCGTAACGGCTTTCCGGATCAGTTCGTTTTCGGCGCACGCCTGGTACTCGTTGCGGTTATTGCGACGCTCGCCTGGTATTACGTGATCCTCCCGAGACGCCGCGTCAACTCGAATGGCGCGTCCGACATCGAGCGACGAACGAATGCGTTCGGCGGCCGGGTCGAAACCTACGTCGAAATGAGTGACGCGCGAAATCCGCTGCGCGAGTTGCTCGCGGAGGATGCGGCAAAGATCGCGCGTCAACATCCGCCTGAAACTGAAGTCGCCCGGAAAGAATTCAACCTGGCCTACGTTGCGGCTGGCGTGTCTCTGGCAGCGCTCCTGTTTTTCGCGATCGCAGGACCCGGCAATTACGCTTACGGCGTGCGCCACCTCTGGTTCGGCTGGGCGCTTCCGGGTCTGTTGCCGCCGCAGAGTATCGAGGTCGTTCCCGGCGACGATGGCATCCGCCTGGGCGGGACCATTCGGGTCCGCGCCACGATGCGGGGATTCGATCCCGCGCGGGCATGGGTGCACGCAAGCTTCGGCGATGGTGAGTGGCAGCAGGTCGAATTGACGCACCAGGACGAAGCTTTCGAATTCACATTCTTTTCGGTGCGCCAGCCTCTCGAGTATTACGTATCCGCGGCCAATGTCCGTAGCCCGACCTTCAACGTCAAGGTGGTCGATCTGCCGGTGGTCGAAAATCTGGCGCTGACATTGAACTTTCCCGAATGGACCGGGCGTGAGCCGGAAATCAGGGATCCCGGCGGTGATGTTCGGGCGATTGCCGATACGGCGGTTGAAATCCGTCTGACTGCCGATCGCGACATGACGCCGGGCGAGCTCGTCGTCGATGGCGAGGCGGTTCCTTTGGAGGTCAAAGGCAATTCCGCCACAGCGACGTTCAGTGTCAGGCAGGACGGCGAGTATTTCGTCGCCGCGAAAGTCGGGGGAGAGAGGATTCGCCTGACGGACGACTACTTCATTACGCGCCTCGACGACGAGGTGCCGCGCATCGAGTTTGCGCGTCCCGGGCGGGACTGGAGCGCGAGCAGCATCGAGGAGGTGACGACGCGCGTATCCGCGCAGGACGATTTCGCCCTCGAATCGCTCGAGCTGCGGTACTCGGTGAACGGCGGCGACTGGCAGACGATCGGACTGCCGATCGACGGGGACAGCGCGGAAACCGATCACGTCTTCTTCCTCGAATCGCTCGCATCGAACGATTCGGGGGAGAACATGACTCCCGGTGACCTCATTACCTATTACGCGGTTGCCGCGGATCGCGAGAATTCGGCCAGCACCGACATGTATTTCATCGATGTGCAGCCTTTCGACCGTCGCTACTCGCAATCGCAGCAGGGCGGTGCAATGGGCGGTCAGCAGGGCGGGTCGCAGACCGAAATCTCGGACCGGCAGCGCGAGATCATCGTATCGACCTGGAACCTGATCCGCGAGCAGAAGCAGAAAAAACAAAAAGACCCGGCGTACGTGACCGACAACGCGGCGCTGTTGTCGCGTGTACAGAACACGCTGCGCGCGCAGGTCGAGACACTGGCGCAGCGGGCGCACGCCAGGTTGCTCACGGCAAATGACGAAGAGATCGCGACGTTCGCCGAAAACCTCACCAAGGCCGGCGAGGCCATGATTCCGGCCGCAGAACGCCTGGGCGTGCTGGAACTCGAGGACGCCCTGTTGCCGGAGCAGGAAGCGCTGCAGCACTTACTCGCTGCTGAGGCCGTGTTCACGGATATCAGCGTCTCCCTGCAGGCGAACAACCGCGGCCGCGGCGGCCAGGCAGGGCGCGACCTGACCGAGATGTTCGAGCTCGAGATGGATCTCGAGAAAAACCAGTACGAATCGGGCAGCATGGCGAATCCGAATCCGCCGCAGCAGGAACTCGAAGATGCTGCCGAGGAACTCGGCGAACTCGCGCGGCGACAGGAACAGCTGGCGCGAAACTTCGGCCGCAATCGCGTCCCGACGCCGGCGCAACGCTGGCAGCAGGAGATGTTGCGCCGTGACGTCGAGGAGCTCAAGGAACGGCTCGAACGCATGCAGCGCGAGGCGCAGGCGAGGAGCTCACAGTCCGCACAGAGTAGCCAGGGCAGCTCGTCGGGGCAGAGCCAGGGGCAGCCGGGCGAATCGTCGAGAGAGATCGACGAACTGAAGCGCCGCCTCGAGAGCGCGGTGCGGGCGATGAATGAGGCCGATGAAGCGATGCGCGGCGACGGCAATGCGGACGATCTGCGCCGCGCTTCGGCGGAGGCGCAGCGCCAGCTCGAAGGCGCGCGGCAGAGGGCGCTCGATGAACAGCAGCGCATGCTCCGCGCATCGGTCACCGATCTCACGGATCGCGCCGATGATCTGTACGAGACCCAGGCTGCCCTCGAGGATCGCCTGCAGAACGCGATACGCGGCGCATTGATCGGGCGCAACGATCTGGATCGACTCGAAAGCGGTCTCACGATCGATGAGGAATACGAGATCGCGGAAGAGAAAAGACGCCTGCAAGCCGAATTGCAGGCACTGGAACAGGACGCACGCAATACGGCGAGGGTGCTCGACGAGGCACAGCCGCGCGCGGCCGGGGAAATTCGCGAGGCACTCGACGAGATTCGCGAGATGGAAATCGATACACGGCTCGCCGTGGCGGCGGCTTATATCGAACAGGGCGAAGCCATCTATATTGCCGGGAGCGAGAGCGCGGTGACTCAGGGTCTGCGCCAGCTGCGAGACGATTTGCAGCGTGCCGAGAACCTGACCGCAGAAGGGAGTCAGGCCAGTGCCGACGGCGAGCAGGGCGGGTTCTCGCAGACGCTCGCGAACACACAGCAACTCAGGCGAGAGTTGCAACGCCTGGCGGAGGGCATTGCCAGGGGAGGCGCGTACTGGAACAACGGCCCCGATGACTGGACACGCCAATCGACCGGGGTCGAGTACGGCGATCTCGACATTACCCGTGATCTGGAAATCCGCGCCGACGAAATTACCCGGGATGTCATGAACCTGTTCCGCGACCTGCGCGCGTCAGGTGCGACGGTGCAGGATATCGACCACTTGCGCAGGCTGGCCGTCGAAATCCGCGCATCGGATTTCAGTGGCAATCCGGCCCTGCTTGAAGAAGAATCCCGCCGCGCATTGTCACTCGTCGAACAGATGGAGCTCGCGTTGTCGAGAGTCGAAAGAATGAGCGATGTCAGCGTAAGGACCAACGCGGCGGACGAGATTCCCGAGGAGCACAGGGAAATCGTTGCGGATTACTATCGCCGGCTCGGCCAGTCGCAGGAGTCTCCGGTCGAGTAACGGAAAGCACTGCCAGCAGCCCGCCGCGCGGCAATAATCAAGATCGTCAGTTCACCCCCGACACCGGAGTCATTCGCCATGCTGTTCACCCGATCGAAGGCTGCGTTCGCATGCGTCGTCATCGTGTCACTCCTCGTTTCGCTGCCGGTATCGGCGCAGGCGGACTCGCCCCAACATTTGTCTGTCGACGACGTCATCGCCCTGAAATCGGTATCGAGCCCGGAGATCAGCCCGACCGGCGACTGGATTGCTTTCGCGGTGGAACGAAACGACCTCGAAGCCGACGAGACCTCGACGCAATTATTCATGGTGTCACGGGACGGTAAGGAACTCGTGCAATTGACCGCGGACGACTACGCTGCGTCCGGCCCGCGATGGAGCCCGGACGGACGTTACCTGGGGTTCCTTGCCGCAAGGGGAGACGAAGACGACGCCAGGACCCAGGTCTGGACCCTGGACATGCGGGGCGGCGATGCGCAGGCCTATACCGAGGTAGACCAGGGCGTCACGGATTTCCGCTGGTCCCCGGACGGTCGCGGCATGCTCCTCGTCATCAAGGACAAGACGGCCGCCGACCTCGCGAAAGAGGCTGCCGAGGAAGCAGGTACTGAGGCCAAGCCGCCGCCTTACGTGATCGACAGGCTGCAGTTCAAGGAAGACGGCGTGCCGTATCTCGACCGCAGCCGCACTCATCTCTATCTCGTACGCGGGCGCGGGGGAGAGCCTCTGCAGCTTACCTTCGGCGATTTCGACGATGCCGAGCCGGCCTTCAGCCCGGACGGCAGCGCGATCGCGTTCACGAGCAACCGCACGGACGAACCCGATTCCAACGACAACACCGACATCTGGGTCGTTTCCAGCGACGAGCGAGCCGGTGAGCGGGCGTCGCGGCGCCTGACGTCGAATCCCGGTACCGACTACAGCCCCGCGTGGAGCAACGACGGCAACTACATCACCTACGTGACGACCCTGGAACCGCAACTGATCTGGTATGCGACCAATCACCTCGCGCTCGTCCCGGCTGCCGGTGGCGAGGAACGCGTGCTGACCCTGGCGCTCGATCGCAATGTGATGACGCCCAGATTTGCACCGGACGATCGGTCGATCCTGTTCGTCCTGGAGGACAGCGCCGATCAGCAACTGGCGCAATATCACCGCGGCAGTGGTGATATCGAACGTCTCGTGCACGGCGAGCTGACCGTATTCGAATTCACGCTCGATAACGAGGGTCGGGTCGCTTTGCAGCTGAGCACGGTCGAGCGCCCGGGCGAAATATTCTCGTGGCGGGACGGCAAGTTGAGGCAACTGACCTTTACCAATGAGTCGATACTCGGTGAGCGCCGGCTGGCCGCAGTCAGAAACGTCACCTTCGAGAGTGCCGACGGCACCGCCATCGAGGGTTTCATCTTCACGCCGCCGGACTACGAGCGCGGCAGGCGCTATCCGACCGTCCTGCGCATACATGGCGGCCCGGTCTGGCAGTACGGTTACTGGTTTTTCGAGGAAGCGCAACTGCTCGCCGCACAGGGCTACGTAGTCGTCATCAGCAACCCGCGTGGCTCGAGCGGCTACGGGCAGGCATTCGCAGCGGCGATATTCGCGGAATGGGGGGTCAAGGACTATGCCGACGTGATGGCCGCGGTCGATTACGCGATCGCCGAAGGCTATGCGGATCCCGATCGCCTCGGCGTCGGCGGCTGGTCATACGGCGGCATCCTCACCAATTACGTCATCACCAAGACGGACCGCTTTGCCGCAGCCATCAGCGGCGCGAGCGAGGTCAATTACCTGGCCAATTACGGCCACGATCATTATCAGCTCGCCTGGGAGCTCGAACTCGGGCTGCCATGGGAGAATCGCGAGACCTGGGAGAGACTTTCCCCCTTCAACGACGTCGACAAGGTAACGACGCCGACCCTCGTCATCGGCGGCAAGGAGGACTGGAACGTGCCGATCCTCAATTCCGAGCAGCTTTACCAGGCATTGCGCCGACGCGGCATCGAGACACAGCTCGTCGTCTATCCGGGCGAGTCACACAGCATCACGCGCCCGAGTTTCAGGAAGGACCGCTACGAGCGGTACCTGGCCTGGTACGACAGATTCCTTCGCACAGACTGATGAAGCATCGCACTGCAATGTCGCGCTAGCTCGCGATCGCCCGGTACTTGCCATCGAAAAACAACAGCGGCTCCGCTTCACGCGATTCGAATCTCAGGACCTCGCCGATGATGATGTGGTGATCGCCACAGTCGACAATCTCGTAGGTCCGGCAGATGAAGCGGGCCAGCGTATTCGGCAGCAAGGGAATATTCTCGTCGGATCTCTCGATATCGACCGTGTCGAACAGGGTGTGGTCGGACCTGGCAAAATGCACGGCCAGGTTCCGCTGCTCGCTCGCCAGGATATTGATTGCGAAGAATTGCGCCGCGAGGAATGCCTTTAGCGAATTCGACACTTTAGCAACGTTCCAGAGGATCAGCCTGGGCTCCAACGACACCGAGCTGAAACTGTTTGCGGTTATGCCATAAGGCTTACCCGTCTCATCGGCACAGGTCACCACCGTGACGCCGGTTGCGAACTTCGCGAGACTGCGGCGAAATTGCTTCATCTGATCCATCGACTCACCTAAGCGGGCTTGACAACGCTCCGGATTTAATTAATATATTAATAATTAACATATTAACTAAATAAAATCGACCTTGCAATGCAGGAATTCAGCCGCTCATTGCCGATGATGCTGTATCGCTCGCTGGACGCGGTCATGCCGCGGTTTCGCCGCATTTTCAGCGAATTCGGGCTCACCGAGCAGCAGTGGCGGGTGCTCAGGGTGCTGTGGCAACGGGATGAGGTCGCGTTCCGCGAGCTGGCCCGGATAACCCTGATCCCGGCGCCGAGCCTCGTCGGTATCGTCGATCGCCTGAGCCGCAGCGGGCTCGCTGAACGCCGCCGCTCCGCCACCGACCGGCGACATGTCTATGTCCACGCGACGGCCAAGGGTAAGGCGCTTGAGCGGAAAGTCAGGCCGCGCGTCGAAGAGGCTTACGAGGAACTGCAGAGCTCTGTCGACAAGAAAACCTGGAACTCGCTGATCGCCGGACTCGAGCAGATTTCGGCGATGGAGGAAACCGAATCGGCGGGCCCAGACAACAAACACGGCTAACCGAGAACGATAACGACAGCAGGTACAGGATGAGCAAGAACAGGGCAGACAGCGGGCAGGGCATCCGCAACGGCAAGCAATACCTCGAAGGTCTCAAAGACGACCGCGACATCTGGATTCACGGGGAACGCGTCAAGGACGTCACCTCGCATGCCGGCTTGAGCCGCGGTGCGCACACGCTTGCCGCATTCATGGACCGGCAGTTCGATGCGAAATACCGGGACACGATCACGTACGAAGAAAACGGCAAGCGATATGCAACGTCCTTCATGATTCCGAAATCGCGCGAGGACATCGAGAAGCGCGGTGCTTCGTTTTATGAGTGGGCGACGTGGTCGAACGGCATGTTCGGCCGCACGCCCGACTATAAGAACGCATCGATGATGTCGTTCGCGGCCTCCGCCGACTTCCTAGCCGAGGACAAGCCGGAGTACGCGCAGAACATGCGCAACTACTACGAATACATCCGCAGCAATGACAAGGTTCTGACGCATACGCTCATCAACCCGACCTACAACTTTCAAATGGCCAAGGAAGGGCGGTCGAGCAGCGAGGTCGCGCTGCAGGTGGTCAAGGAAACGGACGCAGGCATCATCGTCAACGGTGCTCGCCTTCTTGCGACGCTCGGGCCGCACTCGGACGAAATCGAGGTATTCCCGTCGACGTTGCTGACGGCATCCGAGGACAACATTCCCTATGCATTCGCTTTTGCGATCCCGGTCAACACCAAGGGCCTGAAGATGATATGTCGTGATACCTACGATCACGGCAAGTCGCATTTCGACGCGCCCCTGTCGTCGCGCTTCGAGGAGATGGACGCGGTCGTGCTGTTCGACAACGTGCTAGTGCCGTGGGAGCGCGTCTTCCTGTATCGCGACCCGCTGCGCTGCAACCGCGCTTTCGCAGAGACCAATGCTGTCGTACACATGATGCACCAGGTGGTCTGCGGCAAGCTCGCGAAGGCCGAGTTCATCGTGGGACTTCTGTGCAAAATGGCGCAGGCGACCGGCAAGGACAAGGACCTGACCGTGCGCGGCCAGATCGCAGAGTGCATGTGGGTCGCCGAGATGGTGCGTGCATTCCGTTTCAGCGGCGAGTCGCAGGCGCACGAGGACAAATACGGCAATTACGTGCCGCTCCGCAGGCCGCTGGATACGTCGCGGAACCTGTTCCCGAGGCTCTATCCGAAACTGATCGAGACCATTCACATGCTCGGTTCGAGCTCGCTGATGGCGACGCCGACCGAAGCCGATCTGTCAAACGACCTCAAGGGCGATGTCGCACGCTACTTCCAGACCGTGAACCTCGACAGCAGGGACAGGATTGCCCTGTTTCGCCTGGCGCACGACGTCGCCGTGTCCGGATTCGGTAATCGTCAGGTGCTCTACGAGCGTTTTTTCTTCGGTCCGCAGCCGATCATGGCCTCGATCTACTATGATCTCTACAACAAGGACGAGATGATGGCTCGCGTGGACGAGCTGCTGAACCGAACCGATTAACCGTGAATTTCTGTTCCGATTGCGGAGCAAGAGTAGCGCTGCAGGCGGTCGCCGGCGACGAGCGCCAGCGCTACGTCTGCACGGACTGCGGCAAGACCCATTACCAGAGCCCGAGCGTGCTCGTCGCGAGCTACATCTGCGTGGGCGAGAGAGTTCTCTGGATCAAACGCGGCATCCCGCCGGCCGTCGGCAAGTGGGCAATGCCGGGCGGCTTTATGGAAAGCGACGAGACGCCGGAGGCTGCCGCGTGCCGGGAACTCAAGGAAGAAACCGGTATCGAGGTCCCGGCTGAAAAAATGATCCTCGTCAGCGTCAGCTCGATCCTGCACATGGCGCAGACGCATCTCGTGTTTCGCTGTCATCTGGAACAGCAGCCTCATACCAGGCGGACGCAAGAAGCGGTCGAGTTTGGCTGGTTCGGCGAAGACGATCTGCCCTGGCCAGAGCTCGCATTCCCGACGATCGAGCCCCACGTGCGCCAGGTTTACCGTTGGCTGAGAAAAGGCAGTTACGGCATACGCGTCGGTTTCATCGACGAGCACGGCAGCCAGTACCGCAACTTTCCTCTGGCCATTGGTTCCGTTCCGGCAGCATCGACATGAGTCAGCTGAACGTCCGGCTCCGCTCGTTTTCCCGTTGAGGACAGTAAATTCGGCGTATCGGCTTACTGATAAGGGAGGCGGAAGATGATTTACGTATACGCCCTCGTATTGACTGTGTTCAACCTGGTCTTTTGGATTGGCATTCTGTTCAATCTGCCAGGAACCTGGCTCATGGTTCTCGTTGCCGCGCTTATCGAGTTGTGGCAGCCAGGCGAATTCATGTTCAGCTGGACGATCTTGTACGTCACCGTGGGTCTGGCGATGCTCGGTGAGGTATTGGAGTTTGTATTGGGAGCTGCCGGTGCGCGTCAGGCCGGAGGGTCCAAACGAGCTGCAGCACTGGCCATCGTGGGCGGCGTGCTGGGCGCCATCATCGGCACACCAGTGCCGATACCCGTTGCAGGCACATTGATTGGCGCCTGTCTCGGGGCGTTCGTGGGCTCACTGCTGGGCGATCTGTGGGCCCGGCGTCCACTGCTTCGGAGTGTGGAGGCGGGCCGTGGCGCCGCCGCCGGCCGGTTCTGGGGAACTGTTGCGAAGATGACCGTCGGCGGGATCATCGTGGTCGTTCTGGGGATCGCAGCATTCATTTGACAGGTGAATATGGATAGACCGCTACTATGATTTTTGCGTTGGTTCCTTAATATCCTATCGTCAGATAGTTGCGGAATGAGGCATACAGCAATCTGCAGACATTCATTGCGAGCATGTGGATGACTCAATTTGCGGTGTTCCGATCCGCGGGTGATGGCTCTGGCCAAACTACGCCAAGCAAAAAATAGAATAACGACCTAATGGCGCAAAAAACGCACCTGGATAGTATTGCGATCGGGGCATTGCTGATTCTTTGCGTCAGTTGGGGCGGGCAGCAGGTCGCCATCAAATTGGCCGCGGCGGATGTTTCTCCGGTCATGCAATCTGCAATTCGATCGATCGGCGCGACGCTGCTCGTCGGACTTTGGGCACTATTTCGTGGGGAATCTTTTTTTGATCGCGACGGGACGCTGTGGTGGGGTCTCGTCGCGGGTCTGCTATTCGCAGTCGAGTTTCTGCTGATCTACTGGGGCCTCGAGTTCACCCACGCCTCGCGTGCCGTCGTTTTCCTTTATATGGCCCCATTCGTGGTCGCAATCGGAACGCACTACTTCATTCCGGCCGAAAGACTCGGACCGATGCAAATCGCGGGCCTGGCATTGGCGTTTACAGGCATCATCGTCGCCTTCGGCGAATCGCTGACTTTATCCTCGGCCAAGTTACTAATCGGTGACTCCATGCTTGTCTGTGCAGCGATATTCTGGGGGGCAACGACAGTGGTCATTAAAGCCGGACCGCTCGCAAAGGTGTCTGCGAGTAAGACTTTGATATACCAATTGGCTGTATCCGCAGTAGTCCTGCCTGTCGGATCCTGGTATCTGAATGAGCCGGGCATTGTCACTCTTTCATCGTTGGCAATTGCAAGTCTGCTGTATCAGACGGTCTGGGTTGCTTCGGTTACGTATTTGGCGTGGTTTTGGCTAATCCGGCACTATCCAGGGCCCAAGTTGGCGTCATTTACGTTTCTTGCGCCGCTGTTTGGGGTATTCGCTGGTTGGCTGGTACTCGACGAACCACTGACGGTGGCATTACTTGTGTCGCTGGCAATGGTCGCAACCGGTGTTTACCTGGTTAACCGGCAAAGCAAGGATCGTGGTGCCTGGCCGAATAATTGATTCTCGTCAGTTACAGCTCTACTCGGCACAGGGCGCAGACACATTTGTTATGTCACCGCGACTACCGGAACTTTCCGCGAGCTGACGTTCGCGGCTGGCCAATCGGCCATCCATGCAACGGTTCCTGCAAACGACTGACAGGGCGGGGTATTCCGCTTCAATTGGACAATAAGCGACACAGGCGAATGACGTCATAGGATTATGTAGCCATGCCAACGAATAAGAAAATGTGACATGTTTCGCTGTACTCAGTGTGACACAGTTCTAACATCTGCCTCCGAATACACAAATCGCCAAATGGAGCAGGCGATGCGCGCGTTTTCGGATGGAGCGAACGCGCGATAGCTTCAAGGGATGTAACATGAAGAAGCTTCAGTACGGACTTACACTGATCGAATTGATGATTGTAATTGCAATCATTGGAATCCTCGCGTCGGTGGCAATTCCCGCACTTCAGACCTACTCGGTCCGCACCCAGATTTCTGAAGGCCTCAATCTGTCCGGTCCAGTGCAAAACGCCGTCGCTGTATACCACAACGACTACGGTTTGTTCCCGATCGACAATGCCGATGCTGCCTTGTATCCGGCTGGAAGTTATTCCGGGAGTTACGTCGATTCGATATCGGTCGATGGCGCCGTCATTTCGATTCAGTATGGGAACAAGGCTAGCGCGCAGATTAGCGGCGAGAGTGTGACGCTGACCGCGAATGCGAACGCGGGCAGCCTGAGCTGGACTTGTGCGAGCGGTGGTGTCATATCAGACACATACTTGCCGTCGGTGTGTCGGTAGTATGTTTCCCCTGCGCTATTGCTGACCACTGGGAGCCGTTGCGCTCCAATGGTTATGGACCCGATTCCTCGGTCCCGGACAGCGCCGTATAAAACTCGGCCAGTAATTTGTAAAGACTCTCCAGCTTGTGTGCGCCGAATTGTTTCTCAATCTCGGCGTACAGACGTTCCGAGTCGGGTCCGACCTCATCATAGAGCTGACTGCCTTTCGCCGTCAGTACAAACACTGACCTGCGCTGGTCATTAGCGTCCGACGATCGCTTGACCAAATTTTCGCGTTCGAGGAACTGCAGGATTCTCGTGAGGCTTGGCGCCAACAGGAAACTTCGCCTGGCCAGCTCGCTCGCATCGGCCGGCTCGAATGCGGCCAGCGCGCGGATGACTCGCCATTGCTGCTCGGTCACGCCATGATGGCGGAGCATCGGTCGAAATCGCGACATCGCAGCTTCGCGCGCTTTGAGCAACTCCATCGGCAGGGAGTGCTGAAAATCCCGGAGGTGAACGGACTTGTCGGCCGGCACGCCCATCTCAAACTTCCTCGGTCGCCACGGTATTGCGCAGCACGCCGATGCCCGGCACTTCCACTTCGACGACGTCGCCGTGTTTCAGATACTTCGGCGGATCGAAGCGCGCGCCGGCGCCGTTCGGTGTGCCGGTCGCGATGATGTCACCTGGCTTCAGGTGATAAAAAGTCGAGAGATAGCTGATCAGGAAGCGGAACGGGAACATGAGATTGGCGGTCGTGTCGTCCTGCCGTTTCTCGCCGTTGACGCGAGTTTTGATGCGCAGCTCACTCATCGGATCGAGCTCGTCGGCGGCAACCAACCAGGGACCGAGCGCACCCGACTTTGCGAAATTCTTTCCCTGGGTCACGTTGAATTTCGCGTGACGCAGGTAATCGCGCACGGAGCCTTCGTTCATGATCGTCAGTCCGGCAATGTGTCCGTGTGCTTCGGACTCCGGGATGCGGCGGCCTTCCTTGCCGATGACGATGACTATCTCGCCCTCGTAGTCGAGCTGATCTGATTCGGGTGGGTCCAGGATGGGCTGGCCGTGACCGACGAGCGATTCGCGACTGCGCATGAAGACGCTCGGATACTTCGGTGGCTCGGTACCGTCCTTGTATTCCTCATTGCGGTTCGCGTAATTGACGCCGATGCAGATGATCTTCTCGGGATTCGGTATGGTCGGCAGGAACTGGATGTCCTGCAGTCCGCAGTCTGCTTCTTTGGTGACTGCTTCATCCGCCAGCGCCGCGAGCCGGTTTTGTCGTATCGCGCCACGAAGATCGGGCAGTTCAGGATGCGCAGCACCGAGATCGACGACATTGCTCTTGATCACCGCGCCGAAACTCGGCTTGCCGTCCCTTGCAAAACTCAAGAATCTCACGCAGCGATTTCCTTCAGGAGCCCGGCGCGTTCGAGCACACCATCCAGGCGTTCTTCGAGTTCCGGCGTCGCGGGCGTCATCGGGAGTCGGTGTTCGTTGGCCGCAATGATGCCGAGTTTCTTCATCATGTATTTCATCGGGATCGGATTCGTGTCGTAAAACACGGCCTGGTTGATCTCGAGCAGGCGTTGATGCAATTCGCGCCCGGTTTTCAGGTCACTCGACCAGACCGCCTCGCACATTTCCGCGAGAATGGCCGGGCGAAGGTTGCCGACGGCATTCATGAGACCGCAGGCGCCGATCGTCATCATCGGGAACGAGAGCTCCTCGAGACCGACGAAGATCCTGAAGTCGTCACCAAAGGCGGCGAGGCTCTCGGTGACGAAACCGAGATCATTGACCGCGTGCTTCATGCCGACGAAATGCGGCGATTTGTCACGAATCTCCTTCATCGTATCCAGCGTGACGCTGACCGCGGTACGGCCGGGAATGTGATAGATCATCCACGGCGTGTCGTGTTGACCGGCAAGCTTCAGGTAATACTCGACGAGGCCGCGCTGCGGTGGCCGGATGTAATAGGGCGTCACGATGAGCAAGGCATCGACGCTTGCGTCGACGGCGTACCGGGTTAAGACTTCAGTTTCGGCGAGCGACTGCGATCCGGTTGCGGCCACGACCGGGATCTTGCCTGCCGCGGTCTCGACCGCGACATCGACGAGGCGGTTTCTTTCCTCGGTCGTCAGGGTCGATGGCTCGGCCGTGGTGCCATTGACCAGCACACCGTGCGAGCCCTGCGATACCTGGAACTCGATGAGGCCCCGGTAAGCGTCGTAATCCACCTCGCCTGACTTGAACGGCGTGATGACGGGCGGGATCGATCCGCGGATGCGTTGCAAATCGGACATAGGCGTACCTCGCGGCGCCACTTGACGGATGACGTCGAGGCAGTATACTTAACATGTTAAATTAATTCAAACGATCGCAGGTATGCCGCATCAAATCATTGAATACTCGGCAAATCTAGAATCCGCCGTGGATATCGACGCGCTCGTCAAGGCGCTGCACGAGACCGCGGCCGGCATCGACGCGCTGCCGGTCGGGGGCTTGAGGACGCGGGCCGTTGCGCGGCAGCATTACCGTATTGCCGATGGGCATACCGACAACCAGTTCATCAATGTCGTCCTGCGGCTCGCGCCGGGACGTCCGTTCGAGGTGCGCAAGGCGGCCGGCGAAAAGCTCTTCGAGGCACTTTGCGATTTTCTCGAACCCGTATTCTCGACGTCACCGCTCGCGATCTCCTACGAGATCCAGGAGATCGATGCGGATCTCAGGTGGAAGAAGAACAACCTGCGCGATTATCTCGCAAAGCGCGCGGAGGGTAATTAAATGACCAGCGATCTGAAAAAAAACGTCAATGATGCGGAAAAGCTCTTGAAGCGGTTTCGCAAGCATACCTTGCCGCATTTCATCGACGGCAAACACGATGACGGTCGCTCGGGAAAGACGTTCGAGAGCGTGACACCCATCGACAACAGTGTCATCGGTAAGGTTGCCGCGGGAAATGCGGAGGATGTCGACGCCGCCTGCAAGGCGGCAGAGGCGGCATTCGTCGAGTGGCGCGACATGGCGGGCAAGGAACGCAAGAAACTCTTGCACAGGGTGGCGGATGCAATCGTGGACAAGGCGCGCGACATCGCGCTCGTCGAAAGTTACGACTCTGGCCAGCCATTGCGCTTCATGAGCAAGGCAGCGATTCGTGGCGCGGAGAATTTCCGTTACTTTGCCGACATGGCGCCGAACGCAAGAGATGGTCACGCCCTGCCTGCCGAAGAGCACCTGAACTACACGATTCGTCAGCCGATCGGCCCGGTCGGCGTGATCACGCCGTGGAATACGCCGTTCATGCTGTCCACGTGGAAGATCGCGCCCGCACTCGCGGCCGGATGCACGGTCGTGCACAAGCCGGCCGAGTGGTCGCCGTATACCGCAATGATGTTGTCCGAGATCGCGCACGAGGCGGGGCTGCCGGACGGCGTGCTCAACTGCGTGCAGGGGCTGGGCGAGGAAGCCGGCAAATCGCTGACGGAGCATCCGGCGATCAAGGCGGTCGCCTTCGTCGGCGAGTCCACGACCGGCAGCCATATCATGCGCCAGGGTGCAGACACGCTGAAGCGCGTGCATTTCGAGCTCGGCGGCAAGAACCCGGTCATCGTTTTCGAAGATGCCGATCTCGAGCGGGCACTCGATGCGGTCGTGTTCATGATCTACAGCCTGAACGGTGAACGCTGTACGTCATCGAGCCGGCTGCTGGTCCAGGAGTCCATCCAGGACGAATTCAATGCGAAACTCGTTGAACGCGTCGGCAAGCTCAAGATAGGGCACCCGCTGGACCCGGCGACCGAAGTCGGACCGCTCGTGCATACACGCCATCTCGAAAAAGTGGTGAGTTATTTCAGGATAGCGGAGGAAGATGGCGCGAGGATCGCAGCGGGCGGCAGGGCGGTAGCGGGCGCCGGCAATTTTGTCGAACCGACGTTGTTCACCGGCGCGAAGAATGACATGCGCATCGCGCAGCAGGAAATCTTCGGTCCGGTGCTGACCGCGATCGCGTTCGAAGATGAACAAGAGGCACTCCGGATCGCGAACGATGTCGATTACGGTCTCGCCGCCTATGTCTGGACCAACGACGTAGGTAGAAGTCACAGGCTCGCGCGGTCAATCGATGCCGGTATGATCTGGGTCAATTCGGAAAACAACCGGCACCTGCCGTCGCCTTTCGGCGGCATGAAAGCCAGCGGCATCGGCCGCGACGGCGGCGATTACAGCTTCGAGTTCTACATGGAAACGAAAAACGTGTGCATTGCACTCGGCAGCCACCGCGTACCGACGTTGGGCGTACGATGAGTCTCTATTACCTGCAAAAGTTCCTGTACGTCCTGAACCGTGACGAACTCGCACAGCAGAGATATCGCAAGGACCTCGATAGTCTGCTCAACGAATACGACCTGACTGAAGAGGAAGCGACGGCCCTGCGCGAAGGCGACATCGGTCTCCTGTACGTGCTGGGCGTCAACGGTCAGATCCTGATGCACTTCGCCGCTTTTCTCGGTATCGAGTGGTTCGACTACCTCGACCTGATGCGCGAAGGCATCAAGAAACACGGACCCGTCCGCGCCGGCGTCTACGCGATGACTGGCGGCGGGAAGAGTTTCACCAAAGAGGGAAAACACCGATGAGCCTGGTCTATGCCGGGGTCCTGAGCCACGCACCCGGAATAACCGGTCGCGCGCACCTGGTCGACAATGTTGCAAAGCGCGACGAGTTCTACGCGCATCTCGATGCGCAACGGAAACAGATTGCGGAGTCCGGTGCACAAGCGCTGATCGTCATCGCCGCCGAGCACTTCGGTAATTTCTTCATGAATAACATGCCCGCTTATTGCATGGGCATTGGCGAATCCTACGAAGGGCCGATCGAGGATCCCGACTGGCTCAGGATCGAACGCAGAAAGATTCCCGGCGCGCCGGATCTCGGCGGACGGCTGGTTCGCGAGGTGATGAAGACCGTCGACACCGCATTTGCCGAGGAGTGGAAATTCGATCATGGCATCATGGTGCCACTGCATTTCCTGACGCCGAACTATGATCTGCCCATCATCCCGGTGAACATCAATTGCCAGGGGCCGCCGCTGACGCCCTTGCACCGCGCCTGGGCCTTCGGCGAAGCCCTGCGGCGCGCCTGCGACTCGGTGCCGGAGAAGATTGCGATGGTCGGCACCGGCGGCATCTCGCACTGGCCGGCAACGCCGGATTCGGGGAAGATCAACGAGGAATGGGATCGCGACTTTCTCGACCGCCTGATGCGCAATGACAGGGACGCGCTGCTCGAGTATACCGACGAGGAAACGTATCGGGATGCCGGCCAGGGCGGCTTCGAGATTCGCACCTTCATCGCGATCGCCGCCGCCGCGCGCGGCCAGGGTAAGCTGCAATTCTATACGGCGGAGCTGCCGATTTTTGCCGTAGGCTGTACCGTCGCCAGCTTCGATCTCGCCGCATAAGCGGTCGACACCGGGGGGAACTCATGGCGCACATGGATCCATTGCCGTTCGATACCGTGCCGGAGGACATCAGAGAGCGCTTCGAGCACTACAGGAAGACACGCGGTTTCACGCCGAACAGCATCCGCACCATGGCGCGGCGGCCGGACATCGTGCGCGCGTTCATGCAACTGAACCAGTCGGTGCTGTACGAAGGTACCGTGCCGGAAGAGCTGAAGATGCTCGTCAGCCTGATCGCGAGCCAGTCGGCGGGCTGCCGTTATTGCCAGGCGCACATGGCGAATCTGTCGAAGATCTACAAGGCCTCCGAGGAAAAGATCAGCAAGGTCTGGGAGTTCGAGTCGAGCGAGTTGTTCACCGACGCCGAGCGCGCCGCGCTCCGGCTCGCCGTGCACGGCGCGATGGCGCCGAGCCAGGCTAACCGGGAGCACTTCGACGAAGTCTACAAATACTTCGACGAAAGTCAGGTCGTCGAAATCGTCGCCGCAGTTGCGCTCTTCGGATTCCTGAATCGCTGGAACGACACGATGGCGACCGAGCTCGAGGAGCTGCCGGCAGAAGTTGCCGGCGCGACGCTTGGCCGCTCTTACGGCTGGGAAGCCGGCAAGCACCGCGCCTGAGTGGCCTGACGTCGCGCGGTAACTGGCTTTGCAGAATCAGCAATACCACCCGATCGCCAAATACCTGCACTGGATCATCGCCGCGCTGATCGTGCTGCAGTTCATCCTGGCGAACCTTGCCGAGGACGCGGAAACGCCGTCCGCGGAGCTCGCGATCCTCGCCAATCACAAGTCTGTGGGCATCACGATATTCCTGCTGGCCGTCTTGCGGCTGGCATGGCGCTTGCGGCAGGGAGTGCCGCGAGCGCTGCCGATGCCGGAATGGCAGTTCATCGCGTCGCGAATCAGCCACTGGTCGATGTACGCGCTGATCTTGCTGCTGCCCATCACCGGCTGGCTGACCTCTTCCGCATCTGCGTACAGCGTCAGCTGGTTCGATCTGGTACCGCTGCCGGATCTGGTCGCACCCGATGCGAAGCTCGAGGAGAAACTCGCGGATATTCACGAGATTCACGCCCAATTGCTGTTTGCGATAGTGATGATTCACATCGCGGCGGCGTTGCGCCATGCCCTGAAGCGGGAAGGGGCGCTTGCGCGGATCACGTCGCCGGGTCCGCTGATCGCCTTTGTCGTGCTGATTGCCATCGGTTCCGTGACCTTGACGAAGACGGATCGGGTTGCGGCACAGGCGGCTGCGAACGGCACATCGCCGCGGACGACCGCCATCGGATCCCGCGCCACGACTGACGGGCCATGGGGCATCGATTACGACGCGAGTCATATCCGCTTTACGGCCACCCAGGCCGGCGAAAAGATGAACGGCGAATGGCTTGCATGGCGCGGCTATCTGCAATTCGACGAAGCGCACCTCGATCGTGCTTTGTTCGATGTCATTATCGATGTCGCATCAGTCGAGACATTCGACGACGAGCGCGACGCGGTGTTACAGGGCGCGGAATGGTTCGACAGCGAAAATCACCCGGAGGTTCGATATTACGCGACTCACTCCATACAAAATAGCGATGGACGGTACCGGGCACTCGGTGCGCTGACGGTTAAAGGCAGAAGCGTTGCGGTGTCGCTGGATTTCACGCTAACGCGTGGTGCCGGGAAGTATGTTCTCGACGGAACCACGCAACTCGACCGGCTCGCGCTCGATCTCGGCACAGGCGAGTGGTCGGACACGCGATGGATCGGACGATTCGTTACCGTCAACGTGCATGTCGAGTTGCGCGCCGCGAACTGAGCCGGCAAGGGCTCGCTTTTCCTCGCTGGCAGCCCGAAACCTTCCCGCAACACCCACCGTCGTCGGTGGCCGCTTCGAGGGCACAAAATTCTTTGCAATCGGCCGCATTTCCGGTCAAGGTAGCCGCTGGTTCGCCTGCCCATTTAACAGGGATTGACGAGGGGGAATTCGCATGTCCGAGAGCGCCAATCCCGCAAGCGCCGCGAACGTCGTTAGTGATGTAATCGACGACGGTGAAATCAGTGGTCAGCAGCTGCTCGTGGTTGGCCTGTGCCTGTTCTTCAACATGCTGGACGGCTTCGACATCACGGCAATGGCGGTCGTGGCTACTGCCGTCGCCGCGGAATTACAACTAACGCCGGATCGCGTGGGCTGGATATTCAGTTTTGCGCTCGCTGGCATGATGGCGGGTGCGATGTTCCTGGCCCCGGTGTCCGACATCATCGGCCGCCGCAAATTGATCATTTTCAGCGTGTTCCTGGTTGGTGCATCGATCATCTGGACCGCAAACGCCAACTCGCTCACCGAATTCATGATTCTTCGGTTCATCAGCGGCGTGGGCGCGGGGGCCATGCTGGCGTGCCAGGCGACCTTGGCGGCGGAATACAGTCCTGAAAAATATCGCGCGGCGTCCGTTGCCGTGGTGACCTCCGGCTACCCGTTGGGTGCGGTGATGACCGGGTTCGTTGCGGGCTTCATCATGCCGGACTTCGGATGGCGCGGAATGTTCTGGTTTGGCGGCGCGCTAACGCTGGCAATGGTGATCGTCGCCTGGTTGCTGATTCCTGAATCGCTGAAATACCTCATCGAGCGCCGGCCGGAAAATGCGCTCGAACGCATCAATGTCATCCTCGGGAAACTGCAAAAACCGACCTTGGCCGGACTGCCGGTCATCGAGGTCGAGAACAAGGACAAGGGCGCCTATTTCTTCCAGGTCATGACGAAGTTGTTGGCGCGCGAGCATCGCTTCAAGACATTGACGCTGTGGACGGCGTTCTTTCTCTGCTTCAGCACGCTGTATTTCCTGATGAGCTGGATCCCGGCGTTAATGGAATACAGCGGCTACTCTCAATCCGTCGGGCATGACGCCTTCATATGGTTCAACATTGGAGGCGTAATGGGTATTTACCTGATGGCCGGGTTGTCGACGCGTTGGAAGCTCTCCAACATGGTGTTCCTGTTGTCCACGTTGTCGGCGCTCGGCATGATCGTGTTTGCGTATGCGCCGAACAAGCTGTCATTGCTGATGGGACTGACACTGGTCATAGGAATCCTGCAGCAGGGCGGATTTACGGGTCTGTACGGTATTGCGTCGAAAGTCTACCCAACGAAGATCCGCAGTACCGGTATCGGCTGGGCGATCGGACTTGGCCGTTCCGGCGCGGTGGCGGGTCCGGCGATCGCCGGCTACCTGATCGCTGCCGGCTTCGACATGTCGCAGAACTACATAGTCTTTGCCATCCCGATGGCCATCGGCGGATTCATCGCCTACTTGCTGCACGTCAAATAGCCCGGGCCCTTGCCCGCCGCACGCCCGGCGTCTGCCGACATTCTGTTACGCTATGCGAAATTCACGGGCGAAGCCGGTAGAATAGCTGCGTCCGCCAGCAGAATAACAACAGTGCCTATTAGCAGCATGGCTACGCCACTTCGCGAAAAATCGAACTCCTCCACGGTACACAGCGTCGTCGTGACCGTGAAATTGCTGGAATTCCTGGCTGAAAGGGGCCGCCCGCAGCGGGTCACCGACATCGCCGCCAATCTCAATATGACCAAGGCGCGCGTATCCCGGCACCTGAGCACGCTGACGGACTTGGGGCTGGTGGCACGGATGCCGGACAACAGCGGTTACCGTCTCGGGCTCACCCTGTTCCGC
>JBFHXJ010000078.1:0-20152 GCA_041598995.1 Woeseiaceae bacterium
GCTGTGGCTGATTGACAGTATCGAGGCGATACGCGACTTCATGGAGCTGGGCGGTCCGGTATTGCGCTGGATCGCGGTCACGATATTTCTGATGTGGGTACTCATTGTCGAGCGGATCATGTTCTTCCGCAAACCGATGAAGGAGATGTCACGCGACATCCATGATGAATGGGAATCCCGTCCCGAGCGGAAATCGTGGAACGCGCACCAGATTCGCGAGCAGATGATTTCCCAGTTCTCGATGGCGACGACACAGGGAATTGCGATGATTCAGACCCTGGTGGCACTGTGTCCGCTGCTGGGGCTGCTGGGTACCGTCACCGGCATGATCAAGGTGTTCAGCGTCATGGCGGTCTCGGGTTCCGGCAACGTGCGGGCCATGGCTGCCGGCGTGTCCCAGGCGACCGTGCCGACCATGGCCGGCATGGTGGGCGCACTTTCCGGCGTACTTCTTGTCACAATATTAAGCCGCCGTGCGGCACGTGAGGTCGAATTTCTCGAGGATTCGCTCACAATGGACCACTAATAGGTATGAAATATGCGTAGATCACAATCCGGCCTCAGCGCCGACGAAGAAGAAAATGAAATCAACCTGACGCCCATGCTCGATGTTGTTTTCATCATGCTCATCTTCTTCATCGTTACGGCTTCGTTCATCAAGGAAGCAGGCATCGACGTGAACCGCCCGGACGCGCCGACGGCAGAGAGCGTCGCCGATGCAAACATCCTGATTGCTATCAGCGCCAATGACGAAATCTGGATCGACCGGCGCATGATCGATCCGCGCGCCGTGCGACCGAACATCGAACGCCTGCACGCCGAGAATCCGAAGGGATCGGTGGTTATCCAGGCCGACAAGCAGTCGACCAACGAAATGCTGGTTATCGTCATGGATGCAGCACGCCAGGCGGGCGTGTACAACGTATCCATCGCCGCTAACAATTAGGCACAGCGACGCGGAGCAGTCCGCCGAGGAGCGCTAGTCATGTTAGGTAGATATGCATTCTCTATCGCCGTAGGCGTCGCCGTCACCTTGTCTCTGCTGTTCGTCATGCATCTGCTGATCGAGCATGCCGAGGAGGCGATGAGCAAGGAAAGAACGCGCTATGAACTCGATTTCGTGCGTGTTAAGCGCAGCGAGACGCTGAATACCGACGATTACACGCCGGAGAAACCGCAAAAGCCGCCCGAGACGCCGCCAGAGGTGCCGCCTCAGGATATGGACAGCATCGATCCTAACGCGCCGACGGTCAACATACCGCCGCCCTCGGTCTCGGCCGAAGTCAACGTCAGCGGGCCGGGTGGCATGAATATCGCCGAGGGCGATTACCTGCCGATCGTCCGTGTCGCGCCCGTGTACCCTGCAAGGGCCCTGTCGCGCGGCATTGAAGGCTACGTCGACATGGAGTTCACGGTTACCACGACCGGCACCGTAAAGGATCCTGTCGTCGTCTTCTCCACCAGCAGCCTGTTCGAAAGGGCGGCCATCAGGGCAGTGCTGAAATTCAAGTACAAGCCACGGGTCGTTGACGGCGTGCCGGTCGAGGTACCGGGCGTCAAGACGCGAATCAGTTTCCACATCGAAGAATAGGCGGAGCGTGCTCATGAACAGGAAGTACCGATTGCTGACCCGTATTATCGCCGTACTCCTCTTGGGCGTCTTCGCGGCCGGCCCGGTGTTCAGCCAGACAGGCGAAAGGGACGAGCGGGAAGAAAGGGACAATCAGAAGACCAAGCAGGCACAGGCCGTCAGCAAGGAAGTCTACGACCGCATCCAGAAGGCTCAGGAGGAGATCGATGCCGACCGGCCGCGCGAGGCACTACAGATTCTGGAGTCGCTGCGCACCAAGAAAGGGCTTACCGAGTACGAATTGCAGAACGTGCTCAACTACATGGGCTTCGTGTACTACAACATGGAGCAGATCCCGCAGGCGATGAGGATCTACGAAGAGATGCTGCGCATCCCGAGCATGGAGGAGCAAATCAGAAAGCAGACCATCTACACGCTAGCGCAGCTCTCGACGATGCAGGAGAACTACTCCAAGGCACTGACTCTGCTGGACCAGTGGTTTGCGCTTGAGAGCAACCCGGCACCGGATCCTTTCATCCTGTATGCGCAGAACCTGTATCAGGTCAATCGCTATTCGGACATGATCAGGCCGATCGAAACGGCCATGGACATCGCGCGCAAACGCGGGTTGGAAGTCAAGGAAGACTGGTATGTGCTGTTGAATTTCGCCTACTTCCAGCAGGAAGACTACCGGAAGGTACGCGACATCCAGAAAATCCTGCTCGTGAACTGGCCGAAGAAGCGCTACTGGTTCTCCCTGGCCGGTGCCTACACGGAACTGGGTGAGGAGCAGAACCTGATCGCTGCCTACGATGCCGCGATGACACAGGGCCTGCTCGAAAAAGAAAGCGAGCTGGTCACGATGGCACAGCTCTACCTGCAGCATGAAGTACCGTACAAGGCGGCGAAGTTGCTCGACGCTGAAATGAAGAGTGGGCGGGTCTCGAAGGACGCCAAGAACTACCGGCTTCTGTCGCAAGCCTGGACGCTGGCCGCAGAGGACGAGGAGGCGATTCCAGCCCTGCAACAGGCTGCCAGGCTGTCTGACGAGGGCGAGCTGAACCTGCGGCTCGGCAACGCCTACCTGAACCTCGGTCGTTACGGCGAATGCGAAAAAGCGATCGAGGACGGACTCAGAAAAGGTGGCATCAAGAGCCCGGACAATGCGCAGATTTCGCTCGGTATGTGCCTGTACAACCAGAGGAAATATCGCGATGCGATCGATGCATTTCGCACCGCTGCCCGCACGCCGCGTTCGAGGAGGATCGCCAATCAGTGGATCAGCGTCATCGAATCCGATATTGAGCGCAACGAGCAGATTCGCCTCGCGGAGGCTGCTGCGCAGAAGCAGCAGCGCGAGCTGGCGGCGCGGCGCGCCGCACGTGGCGATATCTGAGCGAATTGCAAATGCAGTGGAAGCGGGCGCCGGTGGCGCCCGCTTTTTTTGATTCGAATTAAGGGAAAAATGCCGAGGGTCATCTACATTACGCCTAAAGGCGAACGGTGCGAAGTTGAAGTCGAGACCGGCTATACGGTCATGGAAGGTGCTGTCAACAACAATGTCGAGGGCATCGTTGCCGAATGCGGCGGGGCCTGCGCGTGTGCAACTTGCCACAGCTATATCGACGAGGCATGGATTGACAAAATGCCGCCGATGGATGATATGGAAGACAGCATGCTCGATGCCGCCTATGATCGTCGCGACAACAGCCGATTGACCTGCCAGCTGGAGATGCACGGCGACTGGGACGGGCTGATCGTGCACGTCGCTGAAAACGAATATTGATCACGTTAATAAATTCTTTTAAATTAAATACTTGAGGGGAATTCTTAATGACGATTCGAGTTGGAGACAAAATGCCGGCGGGGAGTTTGGGTGTGATGACGGCCGACGGCCCCGGGTCCGTGTCGACGGACGACCTGTTCACCGGTAAGAAGGTGGTGCTGTTTGCCGTGCCCGGTGCGTTTACGCCGACCTGTTCGAAGAGCCACCTGCCTGGATTCGTCAGCCAGGCGGACGCAATCCTCGGCAAGGGCGTCGATACGATCGCCTGCATGTCGGTCAATGATGCTTTCGTCATGCATGCCTGGGGCGATAACCAGAACGTCGGCGACAAAGTCATGATGCTGGCCGATGGCAACGGCGAATACACGCGCGCGCTCGGTCTCGAAATGGATGCGTCGGGATTCGGCATGGGGAC
Source organism: Woeseiaceae bacterium (assembly GCA_041598995.1). GTDB lineage: Bacteria > Pseudomonadota > Gammaproteobacteria > Steroidobacterales > Woeseiaceae > SZUA-117. Next base: position 3,772 of record JBFHXJ010000078.1, read on the forward strand.
TCGCTCGCGACGCTTCGCCATCGTCGTTGACGATGGCGTTGCAACCCACGTCGCCCTGGAGGAAGGCGGCAAGCTGGACGTGAGCGCCGCTGACAAGATACTCGCCGAACTCTGATCAAATCTGATCATCATGCAGGAGGGGCTTAGCCCCGAACCGGGATTGCGGCTCTTCGCGACTTCGTCGCTCCTGGCACGTCCCATGTGCGCGGCGAGATAAGTACGTCCCTGTACAAGAAAAAGCCGCTCCTACGAGCTGCCTAGCGCTGCCTCGAGTTCCGGCACGATCTTGAAAAGGTCGCCGACCAGACCGATGTCCGCGACTTCGAATATCGGTGCGTCGGCGTCCTTGTTGATCGCGACGATCGTGCCCGCATCCTTGATGCCCGTGAGGTGCTGGATGGCACCCGAGATGCCGATCGCTATGTACAGCTCCGGGGCGATGATTTTTCCTGTCTGCCCGACCTGCATGTCGTTCGGCACGTAACCGGCGTCCACGGCAGCCCTGGAGGCCCCCACGGCGGCCCCCAGCGAATCCGCGAGCCTGAATATCAGCTCGAAATTCTCCGAGCTGCCGAGCGCGCGGCCCCCCGACACGACTCTGGCAGCCGTCTGCAGGTCGGGCCGATCCGATTTGCCGGCATTGAGCTCGACGAAACGCGTATGCGCGGGAATGTCCGCGTCGACGGATGCGACCTCGATTGGCGCCGACCCGCCGGACGCCGCAGCCGGGTAGGACGCAGTCCGGACCGTCGCGACGAGCGGCAGCTCAGGTGGGGCCTCGACGGTCACGATGGCGTTGCCGGCATAGATCAGTCGCCTGAATTTGTGACTGCCCAGCACGGCCATGATGTCGCTGACCTGATTGACACCGAGCAGTGCGGCAACTCGCGGCATCAGGTCTTTTCCGAAGGTCGTCGACGGGCCGAACAGATGGGTGAATCCGTCAGCCCGGGCAACCAGCTGCGGTGCGAGAATTGCGGCAACCGGATTGGCGTTGTGCGGACTGTCGATCTGGATGACATTGGCGACGCCTTGCAGGGCGGCGGCCTGCTTAGCGAGCTCCGCAGCATGTTCGGCGAACACGATCACGTGAATCTCGGCGTCCGGCAATCCAGCGGCGCAACTGACGCACTTGGCGGTGGATGCATTTATCGTCGCACCGTCATGCTCCGCGACCAGCAATACTTTCGTCATTGAATCAGTCCCTTGTCCTTGAGTGCAGCCACGAGGCCGGGTACGTCCTCGACAATGATGCCTTTCTGACGCTCTTCAGGCGGCTCGAATGCGACCGAGCGGATTACGGCTGAATCTTCGATGCCGAGATCGGGCAGCGGGATCTGTTCCAGCGGCTTTTTCTTCGCTTTCATGATGTCGGGCAGTTTCACGTACCGCGGCTCATTGAGACGCAGATCCGCCGTCACGACGGCGGGCAGATCGATCTCGATGATTTCGAGGCCGACGTCCACTTCCCGGGTCACTCTTGCCTTCTCGCCGTCGAGCACGATTTGTGATGCAAAGGTCGCCTGTGGGCGGCCCCAGAGCGCGGCCAGCATCTGGCCGGTCTGATTGTTGTCATCGTCGATGGCCTGTTTGCCGAGCAGCACGAGCCCCGGACCTTCCTTCTCGATGATCTTCCTCAGGATGCGGGCAACGCTGAGCGGATCAGGCTCGTCGTTGGTCTCGACCAGAATCGCGCGGTCTGCGCCCATTGCCAGTCCGGTGCGCAATTGCTGCTGCGCGTCGCCGGATCCGATCGAAATCACGATGACTTCCTTCGCATTGCCGGCTTCCTTGATGCGCAGCGCTTCCTCGAGAGCGATCTCGTCGAATGGATTGATGCTCATCTTGACGCCGTCGGTCTCGACGCCGCTGCCGTCGGATTTCACTCGGACGCGGACGTTGTAGTCGACCACTCGCTTCAAGCCGACAAGTATCTTCTCCACGATTTGATTTCCCGGGGCTGAAAGGGCGCATATTGTGTATGAGCCTATTCCTGTGTACAAGGCTCGGAACATGAGGGCTTACGACAAACTGATCGAGCCAGCAGAGCTACGGGACGTGATCGGTGCCGACGACTGCCGCATCGTCGACTGCCGATTCGATTTGCTCGAGCCTGGCAAGGGGCGGGAAGAATACCTGGCGGGTCATATTCCCGGCGCTGTCTTTGCGGACCTCGACAGGGATCTTGCCGGACCGGTGAGCGGCACGTCGGGGCGTCACCCGCTGCCCGACGTCGATACTTTCCGCGCTACGCTCGCAGGCTTCGGCATCGGACCGGATACCCAGGTGGTTGCTTACGATTACGCGAGCGGCGCGCTGGCGGCGCGCCTTTGGTGGATGCTGCGTTGGATCGGGCATCGCAAAGCCGCGGTGCTCAACGGAGGCTTGAGAGCCTGGCTCGCCGCCGGAGGGGGGCTCGAAACGGCCGTGCCCGACTATGCCCCGACCAAGCCGTCAGTCGAGCCTCAGGCGGCCCTGATTGCCGACACCGACGAGATCACGGCGCTGCTCGGCGAGGGCTGCGGGCTGCCCCTGGTCGACGCCAGGGACGCACCGCGGTTCCGCGGCGAGAGGGAGCCGATCGACACCGTTGCCGGCCACATTCCGGGCGCCCTGAACCTGCCGTTCTCGCATGCCCTCAATGCGGATGGCAGCTTCAAATCGGCGCCGAAACTGCGGGAGATGTGGGACGAATTGTTCGGAAACGGCGCACCGCCGGCCTTCATCGTCATGTGCGGTTCCGGTGTGACGGCCTGCCACCTGGCCTTGAGTGCCGAGATCGCCGGGCTCGAGCTCCCCCGGGTCTACGTGGGCTCGTGGAGCGAGTGGATTCGCGACCCATCCCGGCCCGTATCGGGGGCTTGAGCCTCGCGGATTTGCGATGAACTTAATCCGAAATCTCCCGGTCAAAGCGATTAGTTCCGGGGGCGAGAAAGGCCCGGTCAGGTGTGATCGCAGGGTGTGTTCGGTATGAGCAAATATCATTTAAAACAGGCATTAATTGCCTTAATTTCATGCACTGTCTTAGGTAGTGTTCTGGCCGCGGAGGAGCGCAGATCGGTGCCCGCCGACCTCGATTTCAACGGTTCGGATTGCATCCTGATCCGGACTATCCGAGACTATACGCCGCTGAGCCGGGATAGCCTGCTGATCCATGTGTCCGGTAAGCGAAGCTACTTCGTGCGGCTGTTTACGCCGAGTTTTGGATTGAGTTCGTCGTTCGAACTGGCCACGAAGTCGAGGGACGACAGGCTCTGCCCGTATGGCGGCGATTCGATCATCGTCGACCGTCTGCCGGGGGGCGAAGCGAGAATCCGGTCGATCAGCAGGGTGAACCCGGATCAGGTCGAACAGATACTGATTCACTACGGGAAAAAGGAACCCGGTGATACAGAAGACCCGACACCGCCGGAAATCAGCGGCGCCGAGGTCGAAGAGCTAGGCTGATTCGTACAGCGTCCTGGTGTCAGGACCGGGCGATTCAGCCACGCAATCCGCAATCTCCGTGCGGACCCGCCCGGCCAACCGCAAGGTTGGCCGGGTTTAATTTTGCCCGGCTTAAATTTGTAAGATATGAGGCGTGAACACGCCAGCCGCTCACGGTCCGCTCGACGGAATTCGCGTACTCGACCTGTCACGGGTGCTGGCAGGCCCGTGGGCCAGCCAGCTACTCGCCGATTACGGTGCAGAGGTCTTCAAGGTGGAACGGCCCGGATCGGGCGACGACACCCGGCAATGGGGACCACCGTGGATTCGGGACCGCGACAGCGGCGTTACGGGTGACTCGGCATACTATCTTTCCGCGAACCGCAACAAGTACTCGCTGACGGTCAATCTTCAACATCCTGCAGGGCAGAAGATCATCCGCGAGCTGGCAGCACACTGCGACGTGTTACTCGAGAACTTTCGCGTCGGCACGATGCAGCGCTTCGGCCTCGATTTCGAGTCGCTCCGCAAATCGAATCCGGGCCTGATCTACTGCTCGATCAGCGCCTATGGCCAAACCAGCTCGAGAGCGGGCAAGCCCGGCTACGATGCAATGATGCAGGCCTCCGGCGGGCTCATGAGCATCACCGGCGCCGCGGACGAGGACGGCGGCAGCCCGCAAAAGGTGGGCGTCGCGATCTCCGACATCATGTCCGGTATGTACGCGGCGACGGCGATACTCGCGGCACTGGTGGCGCGTAGGGAAGACGGCGCAGGCCAGTTCATCGATCTCGCCTTGTACGATGCACAAGTCGCATGGCTCGCCAACCAGAACATGAACTACCTGGTAGGCGGTATCGTGCCGGGGAGACAGGGAACGGCACATCCGAACATCGTCCCCTACCAGGTTTTTCAGACCGCTGATGGCTTCCTGATGCTGGCGGTCGGCAATGATGCGCAGTTCAAATCCTGCGTCGCGGCGCTCGGCTGCCCGGAACTGGCGCAAGACCCCCGCTACGCGAGCAACGCAGACCGCATCAAGCATCGTCAGCCGCTCGTCGAAGCGCTTGCCGGGAGATTTTGCACGCAGAATACCGCGCATTGGCTCGAAGCACTGGATGCCGTGGGTATACCGGTCGGGCCGATCAATTCAATCGAGGATATTTTTTCCGAAGATTACGCAAAGGAACGCGGCTTCGTCCGGCAACTCGAACACCCCTTCGCCGGGAAGATCCCCACGGTCGCCAATCCGGTTCGATTTTCGGCGACGCCGGTGGCATACCGCGTGCCCCCACCGATGCTCGGCCAGCACACCGTCGAAATCCTGCGAAGGGAATTGAATTATTCGCCGGAAGAAATAGACGCGCTGTCGAGGGATGGTGCTATATGATGCCTCGATGACCGGAGACACGATCGAAACCAGCCGGACGCTGGCCGATGTCAAATACGAGATTCGCGGACAGCTCGCGCACCGCGCCAACGAGCTGGAGAAGCGCGGCTACGAAATAATCTCGTTGAATATCGGCAATCCCGGACTGTTCGGCTACCGCACGCCGGAAACGATGCGCCTCGCCATGATCGAGAACCTCGGGCAGGCGGAACCCTACAGCCACCAGAAAGGCATTTTTCCCGCGCGCGAAGCGGTCGTCATGCAACAGCAGGATCGCGGCATCATGGATGTCACCGCCGAGGAGGTTTTCATCGGCAACGGCGTCAGCGAACTGATCGATCTGTCCTTGCGGGCACTCCTGAATCCCGGCGATGAGGTGCTCGTGCCGAGCCCGGATTATCCGCTGTGGTCGGCATCCGTGGCATTGAATGGCGGTACACCCAGGCATTACCCCTGTCCGCCCGACAGGCAGTTCCTGCCCGACCTGGCGGCTCTCGAGGCGATGCTCACGTCGCGTTCGAAGGCGATCGTCATCATCAATCCGAACAATCCGAGTGGCGCGGTCTATGACCGGGCTACGCTCGAACAGATGGTCGCGCTGGCGGAGAAGCACGGTCTTGTCGTCCTGTCCGACGAGATCTACGACCAGATGGTGTATGACGATGCCGAATTCATCCCGGCGGCGACGCTCGTCCGGAATTCCGTCTGCCTTAGCTATTCGGGGCTCTCAAAGGTGTACCGGGCATGCGGCTATCGCGTGGGCTGGTGCGTGTTCTCCGGCGACCTGGACAAGGCGGCGTCCTTCCAGCACGGCATGGAGTTGCTGGCGGCCCTGAGGCTGTGCAGCAACGTGCCGGGCCAGTGGGCCGTGCAGACGGCGCTCGGCGGCTTCCAGAGCATCAGGGAACTGGTCAGCCCCGGGGGGCGGCTCAATCAGTCGCGCCAGGCCGTAATCGATGCGGTGACGCAAAGCAGATTCCTGCATTTGGTCGTCCCGAGGGGCGCGATGTATGCGTTCATACGCATTGACGGATCGCTCGAGCAGGAGTTCGACGATCGGCAATTTGCCCTGGAACTCCTCGAAAACAAGCACGTGCTGGTGGCACCCGGCAGCAGTTTCAATACGCCCTATAACGATCACTTCCGCATCACGACGCTGCCGGATCCGGACGTGATCGGCGACGTCTTCGCGAGAATAGAAAACCTCCTCGAACAACGCGCCTAGCAATGTACCCGTGGCTCGAGGATGCAATCAGGCGGGATGCAACGGTCATCTCGGCAAATCGGCGCCTGGCGCGCGAACTGAGATCGGCCTATGCGGCACGGCGAATCGAAGCCGGCAAGCTGTCCTGGCTAACGCCCTCGATTCACTCGCTCGATGACTGGTGCCGGCAGCAGCTCGAAGCCTGCGCCGCGGCCAAATTCCCACCGACCACAATCGACGACTTTTCGAGCTCGATACTCTGGGACCGTTGCCTCAGGGCACACGCGCCTGAGGGCATGCCAGGATTCCGCGGTTTCCTGAGGCTGGCTCGCGATGCCTGGCAGAAGATCTGTGACTGGAACGTGCCGCTGGCGGCGGTCGCGGAGTCGGCACGCAGTCCGGACGAGCAGCTGTTTGCAATGGCGGCGGCCGATTACCGGGCGTTGCTGGATACGGCGTGCTGGGTCGACCGGCCGGGCATGACGTCGCTCGTGGTCGAGCTGCTGTCGACCCATGCGCTCGCCGCGCCGGCCGAAATCGTCCTGGCCGGCTTCGATCGCCTCGCGCCGGCCGTGACACGATTGCTGGACACGCTCGCACTTGGTGGCTGCGTGGTAACGTGGCCGCCGCAGCCGCAAACGGACGCGCGGGTTCGGCTGGCGTCATTCGAGGATCACGATGCCGAACTGCGCGCGGCCGGCGCGTGGGCGCGAGACGTGTTGCAGTCGGAACCCGGTGCGAGCATCGCGATCATCAGCCCGACGCTGCAAGACGCTGCCGCGAGGAAGGCGAGGCTGGTTCGCGAGGGTCTGGCGCCGGGCTGGCAATACGGGCTTGACGCGCATAGCGACGCAGTCAACGTCTCCTACGGGCGCAAGCTTGGGGATTTTCCGGCGGTCGCGGTTGCATTGTTATTGCTGAAATGGCTCAGCAGTGGCTTATCCACGAAAGACGTCAGCCTGTTGCTGAGATCCCGCTGCCTCTTCGCTGCGCGCGCGCCGGGCCGCAGCCGACTGGAGCTTGCGCTGAGGCAATTACCCGATCGCAGCTGGTCGCCCACCGATCTGAAACGCGTGCTCGACGGCAAAGAAGACAGCCCGGACGCGCTTGCCTTTATGCATGGAGTGGATGCGCTCATCGATATGCAGACGGAGGCGCAACGCGAAGCCGCGCCGGATCACTGGGCGAGTCGCATCGATTCCCTGCTCGATCGATGGCACTGGCCGGGCGAAACGGAACTGTCGAGCGACGAATTCCAGCTCGTCAACCGCTGGCGGGACTTGCTGAATGAATTCGCGAGATCCTCAATCGTCATGCCGGTATTGCGACTCGGGGAAGCCGTCGAACGAATCGCAATGCTGGCAGACGATGTCATTTTTCAGCCCGAATCGGAGACGGGCCTCGCGTCGCTGATGGGGCCGCTCGAGGCTGCCGGCATGCATTTCGATCACCTGTGGGTCGGTGGACTGCATGCGGGTCAGTGGCCGCCGTCCGGCGCGCCTTCGGCACTCCTGTCTCGCGCGCTACAAAGAGCGTACGGCATGCCGGATGCGACACCTGCCGATACGCTCTTCTACGCCCGCCGCGTTTTGCGTCGGCTTGCCGGCTCGGCGCGCGACGTCGTCCTGAGCTGGCCCAAGAGTGATGGCGAATCCGAACTGGCGGCAAGCAGCCTGCTGGATGAAATCGTGCGCGATCCAATCGTGCGCGATCCAATCGAGCGCGACACGCTTGTGGAAATAAGCGATCCGGGTTGGCACGCGGTTGATTATCTCGGCACCGGGAACACGCGAGTCATTGCGATGGATCCCGTGCCGCGGGTCGCACACGATGAAATCATTCGTAACGGCGCATACACGGTGCAACGGCAAACGGTCGAACCGTTCGCGGCTTTCGTTTATGGGCGCCTGGGGATCAAGCCGCCGGACGCGATCGAGGCAGGCATCGCACCCCGGATCCGCGGCACCATCATGCATGCCGCCTTGCATACGCTGCTCGCAGGCCGTCCCAGCCAGAAGGACATGCAGGGCTGGTCGGACAAGGATCTCGAGGAAAGGCTGGGTAGCGCGATCGACGCGGCGCTGGCCGGACCACTACGGCATGCCGATGCGACTGTCACCCGACTGCTCGGACTCGAGCGCCGCCGTCTGTTTTTGCTGCTGAGGGCCTTCATCGCGGCGGAGCTCGGCCGCGCGGCGTTCGCCGTTCTCGAGGTGGAAAAGTCGATCGAATTCGAGGCCTTCGGTGTCCGCCTTGATCTGCGCATCGATCGTATCGACCGGCTGGCCGACGGTTCGCTGCTCATCGTCGATTACAAGACCGGCAGGCCCAGGAGTCTCCTGAATCGGCACGGCGAACCGACGGATCTGCAACTGGTCGTCTATGCCGATGCGCTCGACGATGTGATCGGTGGCCTCGTCTTCATCAACGTCGACAGCCGTTCGATCAGTTACAAGGGAACAGGTGGCAGCGTGGAGTGGGACGCCATGCCCGCGGATACCTGGGCGGAGCGGCTCGAGAGCTGGATCGCCGGGATGCGCCGGGCACTCGAGGCTTTCGCCGCCGGAGACGTGCGCGTCAACCTGCTGCTGACCGCGGAAGAAGGTCGGCCGCTCGGACTCCTGAGCCGTCTCGAGGAGTTGAAACGTGCCGACTGACGACGAGCTATTGCAGGCCGACCGGCGATCACGCGACGACGCGCTGGATATCGAGCGTTCGGCGATCGTGCAGGCACCCGCCGGTTCCGGCAAGACCGAGCTGCTGATCCAGCGTTACCTGAAACTGCTGGCCGTCGTTCAAAGTCCTGAAGAAATCCTGGCGATCACCTTTACCCGCAAAGCTGCGCTGGAAATGCAGCTTCGCGTCATCGATGCCTTGCGGCGCGCAGAGCGTGGCGAGGAGCCCGCAGCAGATCACGAGCGGATCACCTTTTCTGCCGCGACCGCCGCGCTGGAGCGAGACCGCAAACTCGAGTGGCATCTGGTGCAGTCGCCCGGTCGCATGCGTATCCAGACCGTCGATTCCTTTGCTGCCGGAATCGCCAGGTCGCTGCCATTGACATCCGGGCTCGGCGGCATCGATGCGACGCTGAGCGGCGAACAAATGAACGCGATGTACCGTGAAGCCGCGGCGGCAACTTTCGACAACCTCGGTTCCGAGCAGGGCGAATTCGTCGAGCGTGTGCTGCTGCACCTCGACAACAATCACTGGCTCTACATTTCACACCTTTCACGGATGCTCGCGTACCGCGATCAATGGCTGCAGATTACTGGGAGCGGCCTGGCGGACGAAGGCCAAAGCGAGGCGGCCCGCGTCCAGCTCGAGAGAAACATCGAGGCGGCCGTCGTTCATGAACTCGACCGACTGGTCGACCGCTTTCCCGCGGACTGCGCAGCGGCACTCCTTGCGCTACTCGACTACGCCGCAGGTAGGCTGCGCGAGCATGAGATGTCGGAGCATCCGCTCTGCCGCATCGTGTGGGACAACCAATTACCCGGCAGCAGCCCGAACGACCGCGCCGCCTGGCAGGCGATTGCCGGATTGCTGCTCACACAGCAGGGCACGTGGCGCAAGAGCATCAATCGCAACGACGGATTTCCGCCGCAAGATGACGGACAGAAGCAATCGCTGCTCGAGTTAATCGGCCGCATGCAGGAAATACCGAAGCTGCTCGAGGGATTGCGCCGCGTGCGCCTGCTGCCCGAGCCGCGTTACGTCGATGCGCAGTGGGAGGTTCTTCTGGCGCTGCTGAGCCTGCTGCCACTGGCTGTCGCTGAATTGAAGCGCCTGTTCGGCGAGCGTGGCGTCAGCGATCACATCGAAGTAGCCATTGCGGCGGAAAAAGCGCTCGGAACCGCGGAGGAACCTGGCGACATCGCGCTGATCCTCGATTACCAGGTCAGGCATCTGCTGGTGGACGAGATGCAGGATACCTCGATCAGTCAGTATCGCCTGCTCCGGAAACTGGTGGCTGGCTGGACACAGGGGGACGGGCGGAGCCTGTTCTGCGTTGGTGATCCGATGCAGTCCATTTACCGCTTTCGCGACGCCGAAGTCGGCCAGTTCCTGCTGGCTCGGCGTGACGGCATCGGTGAGGTCAGGCCCCAGGCACTGGTCCTGCGAAGGAATTTTCGTTCCGGGGAACGTCTGGTGCATTGGTTCAATACGATCTTCAGCCAGATCATGCCGCTCGAGGACGACATTGCCTGTGGCGCAATTTCCTATTCGGCGTCCGTACCCGTCGATGCGCACGCGGATTCCGGCGCCTATCGCGTGCATCCATTGTTCGGCGCAAACCTGGCAGAAGAGGCAAATTACACGCTTGGCGTTATCAGGGAGTGCCTCGAGCGGCATCCCGGCGACGACGTCGCGGTGCTCGTTCGCAGCAGAACGATCCTGTCGCCACTCCTCTACGAGCTGCGCCTGGCCGGCATCCCGTATCAGGCGGTGGAAATCGACAGCCTGACCGATCTGCCCGAGATAATCGATCTGCTGGCACTGACTCGTGCGCTCTGTCACGAAGCGGACCGTCTTGCGTGGCTGGCGCTGATTCGCGGGCCCTGGGTCGGCCTGACCTGGAGCGACATCCATGCGCTCGTCAGGAATGACGCGAGCAGCACGGTGCTGGAGCTCGTCAGCGACGCGAGTCGCCTGCGCGCATTGTCCGGGGATGCGCGGGATCGACTACGGAACTTTCGCGAGAAAATCGGCGCGTTCGTTCAAAGCAGCGCGACCGGCACATTGCGCGATCGCGTCGAGCTTGCCTGGTACGCGCTCGGCGGACCTTGCGTGCTCCGCGATGCCGGACAGGCCGACAATGTGTACCGTTTTCTGGACGTGATCGACAAAATCGAGACGGCCGGATCGATCTCCGACGTGCAGGACCTGGAGCGCTTGCTGGACCGCGAACTTGTCTCGAGCAGGTTCGATCCCGCCTGTCGCTTGCAGGTCATGACGATGCACAAGGCCAAGGGGCTGCAGTTCGATCACGTCGTGCTTTACGGTCTCGGACGGCAGGCGAGGAGGAGTGACAGGGCGGTGCTGAGCTGGCTCGTCAATCTCGGCGACGACCGCGAAGGCGCGATGATCCTGAGCCCGGTCGGACCACGCGCCGAGGTGGAAAACGACCCGCTGCACCAATTCATCGAATCGACCGAGCGGGAAAAGGAACAGCTCGAGCAGGACCGCTTGCTTTACGTTGCGTGTACGCGGGCACGCGAGTCGCTCAATCTCGTCGGCCACGTCGGCCTCAGTGCCGACGGCGATGCGATCAGGCCGCCGGCGGCCGGAACCCTGTTGCACCGCCTCTGGCCCGCGCTGCAATCGCAGTACGAGGCGGCATTCGAAACGTCGGGCATCGCCGAGGACGAGGCCGGCTACGAAGAGGACGAGTCGCACCTTGTGCCACCGGTCCTCAAGCGCCTGGCGGTGGAACCGCCGTCCACGGCGCCGACACTGCCCGGGGGCTCGAGCGGAGTCGGGCGGCCGACTCGTGGCAGCGAGTCAACCGTCGAGTATCACTGGGTCGGCGCCGCGGCGCGCCACGCGGGCACGATCGTGCATCGCTGCCTGCAACACATCAGCGACGGCAGAGCCGAACTGATTGACAGGGATACCTTGCGGCGCATGACGCGCTACTGGGTACGCGGACTCGGCGTCAAAGCCGGTGAAGCCGATGCGGTGTGCGAGCGCGTCGAGACCGCGCTCGAGCGGGTCGCGAACGACGAACAGGGCAAGCGATTGCTGTTTGGCGCAGGCAAATCGGAGCTGGCGCTCACCGGTGTGATCGACGGCAGCGTGCAATCCGTGGTGCTCGACCGGATTCACATCGACCAACACGGGGTGCACTGGATCGTAGACTACAAGACGAGTACCCACGAGGGTGGCGATCTTGCGGGTTTCCTCGAACAGGAGAAAGACCGCTACCGTCCCCAGCTCCAAAAGTACGCAAGCGTTTACGGCAAGCTCACTGATGCGCCGGTGAAAACCGCCTTGTATTTTCCACTGCTGCAGGAATTCGTCGAGGTCGACTAGAGTTGGCCTTCAAACCGGAATTCGTGCTGACCCCGATCATTCGGACTGCCGAGAAAACGCAGCTGATTGACGATCGATGGTGGTGTTATCGGCGTCGGCGCGACCAGGCCCGAGAAAACGTAACTGCGGTCCCGGTTCAGTTGTATCGTTCCGGCGACGTCGAGAACGCCTGCTATGTCCTCGACGCTGCCGACCACGGCGTCGTCGATCGTGCGGAATTCCGCGCGGAAGTCGCCGATTCTCGATGACGACAGGTCGCGGACGAAAAAATCGCTGACGGTCGCCGAGCCGTCTGCGGCTACCGGGATACCGTTGCTGAGTATGATCGAAGCGAAGTCGAGCGCCAGGTCGCCGCGAATGCCGCTTTGCTGCAACAGGGGATGCAGCAGGTCAAGCGGCAGGTTACCGCTCAGGTCGGACAGCAGCACCTCGCCGCCGGGGCTCACGGCGACCACGACCTGCATCGTTCCGGACGCCGGGTTGCTCGTGGTTTTGAAACCGAGTCTGCCGGTCAGCAGCGTAGGGGGACTGAATCGCCAGGTGACGTTGCGGATGTAGGCGCCGCCGGCCTTCACTTCGGCGGCGCTGCCATTCCAGATCGAACCGCTGATGCCGGAAAGGCGCAGCTCGGCCGGCGCGAACCAGTTGTACGCCACTCGTGCCGGAAAGGTGACGACGAGCACCGCGAAGAAGACCAGAAGGCCCAGAATGATCAAGCGTTTCATGCAGCGCTTATCGCTCTAGCGTCACGTTGGCGTTGACCCGCCCGGCGTTGTCACTGGAAGCGGCCGAGAAGCTGGCCGATTGCACCAGGAGTCCGTATTGCCGGTAGACGTCGCCGAGCCACAGCATCAGGTCGTCGAAAGCGGCGTTCTCGAAATCGACGCGAATACCGTTGCCGGATGGCGTCGGCTGGCTTCTCTGCATTGAGCCGTACAACCCGCGCTGTCTCAGCGTGCTGTCGACGATGACGTAGAGTGGCTGTCCCTGGTCGGCCTGGTTTGCCGGCGTGGCGCTGTCCTGCAGCCGGCCCTTGAGCGGCTGTAGTTCCCGGAGCGAGAGTCGCCAGGTGTCCACCCGCATCGCAGCGGATTCCTGGCCGTTGTCCAGCGGTTTCCAGACGCCGAACCAGAGCGCGGCGAGGACGACGACGACGACCGTCGTCACGACGAACATTTGTTCGCGTTCTTCGAGCGCGTCGAACCAGTCCCTCACGAACCGGCCTCCTGGATCTGGATGCGGCCGGTGACCTTGCCGTCTTCCTGGTCCGTCGACCGTATGTTCGCGCGGAAGCGACCATTCTGGCCGACGACGTCCTGGATGTTGGCGAGCGTTGGCACGTTGGGCGCACTGAGCCTGATCTCGAGGACGCCGTTGCGATAGCTGATTGCTTCGATCCTGGCGTCGCGATTCTGCTGCATCGCACGACCCAGTTGTTCCATCGCCTGCAGGAACACGGGCGTCGAATCACTGGTGCCGGCACGGCGCCTGAGCGACTCAACCGTCCTGGCGGGGTCGTTCGTCTCCGGCGCGCCCGGCACGATGGCCCGATACTCGGTATTGAACTGCTGCCTGAGTTCTGCCTCCTCGCGCAACTGCAGGAACAGCTCGGTGGCCTTGGCGGTGATGCCGAGGACGCCGAATACGAGCAACAGGATGGCCGCGTATTTCCACGGCCTGAACATGCCCGCATATTCCTTGCGCGCGCCGTACACGCCCTGCAACAGGTCGACGCCCGTTCCCGTGGCAACGGTGACGGCGAGCCTCGGCAGTGGGCCGTCTGCGAGAAGTTTCACGTCGACGCCCTCAAGCACCTCGCGGATCGCGATGAAGTCGTGTTGATAGCGCTCTTCGTCATTCTTACTGCAATAAACGAGCAGGTGGCGCGGCATGGTGGTGGCGTCGCCGCCGGTCGCGCTGCCGTCAACGTTCAAGACGCCGATCGCGGCAAGGGCCTGGATCGGGGTGACGTCTTCCATCACCAGTTCGGTGTCGTCGCCGTCGTTGATAAATACCTGATTGTCCGCAATCAGCATGCTGCTCGTGCCCGGGATGCGCGCCAGGCCGTAACTGTCGGCGATGATCGACTTGGCCTCGATGCCTGCTTCGGCGAGCATGTCGATCCATTCCCGCATCCGTTCGTGACTGACGACGCTGACCGGAATTCTGCCGTTCGATCGTTTCGGCCCGGATGCAAAGTGCAACCGTTCGACGTCCTCGGCAAGATGCTCCTCGAGCGCGTAAGGGAGTGCCGCCTGCAGTTTGGCGCCACCTCTCACGGGAATGTCGACACTCGTGGTCAACACCTCGGCGCTCGGCACGAGGACGATCACCTCGCGGTCACCGATCACCGCTCTTGCATCGGCAAGCGGGCCGGTCGCGGGATCGCCAAGCCTGATTCCGGCCGAATCGGCCGCGATCCACGCTACCTGCTGGTCACGATGCTGACCTAAGCGGATCACCAGGAATTCGGTCATACTCAAACGGTTCCCAAGCTGCGGAGGATGGGCGTGACGTCGCCGCGTGGTCCGCGTTGCAGAAGACTCACAAACGTGATGCGAACCGTATCAATCCGCACCACGACCTTCAATTGAAAATACTGGGTCGATTCCTCGAGGTTGGCGACGACGTCGGGTGTCAAAAGCGACGAAAACGCCGCCTCAACGTCGGCAAAACCGCCGGCTTCCCGTTCCGCGATCAGGCTCTCGATATCGGCGGCCGAGATGTTCTCGCCGAGCGATTGCAACACAGCCGCGGTTGCCGTGTTGACGTTGATGTTCGTGCGTCCGGGCAGGGCCGTTATATGTGGCGACAGGAGGTCGAATGTCTGTCTGTCCATGCCCTCCAGCGCGGCAAGCTCGCTGATGCTGCTCAGGGTCTGGTTCGCGGCGCGGTAGGGCGGAATCATGCCGGTATATATAGAGTCCTCGGCGCCGTCGGGGAACGCGGCATCGATATCGCTGTCCAGCCAGTCCGCGGCAATGCCCGCGAATCGCGGCTCGATGCCGAGTGCGGTCAGGAGCCGCTGGAATTGCTCGAGAGATTCCTCGGCGACCGCGCCGTTATCGTCGACCAGGTTGTTGACGTTGAAACGGCCCTGCAGGTCGGTGATGGAGCCGAATACCTCGCCACCGTCGATCGGCAGCCCGGGCAGTTCGGTGGCCCAGATCTCGCCCAGGTGATCGGTCTGGCTGTCCTCGAGGTCCTGGCGCAGGATAGTCATGACCCATGACTCCGCGCCCAGGGCAATCTGGATCGCCTGGTCGCGGTTGAGCAGTACCATGGTGCGACGAACGTCGAGGGCATTGTCCCAGGCGAGGTTCGCCGCGAGCATCGTGGCGAGCGCCGTGATCAGCATCGCGGTGATGAGCGCCACGCCGCGATCGTTGCGCCTGCGATTCACGGCGCGATCTCCAGGAGCCGACGGATTTCGCCTTCCGCCTGGAGCGCCAGAATGAGCTCGACGGCGCGCGGGCGCTGCCGCGCGCCGAGGATGCCGGGGCTGTTCGTCGGCGGCCACTGCTCGGTCCACTCGCCGTCGGCCTGCATGAATCGAAACTGGATCGATTCGACGCCGTCGAGCAGGGTGACGCTCAGCGGTTCATTGGCGAGGGTCCGGTCCAGCACATTCCAGTGGTAGCGAACCAACGCGTCATCCTCGATGCGATACGCGGAACGTTGCAGCGTGCTGCGCGGCAGTACGATCGGATTGTTCCAGCCGCCGTGAGTCAGTTCCATCGCGAATCCCGTCTGGAAATCGGTATCGAGTGCCGGTCCGATACCGTCACCGAGCTCGTCACGTATCGGCCTCGGCGCAAGTTGCTGCAGGTCTTCGCTCAACAGCCGAACCGCTCGCTGTATGGCCTGCAGTCGGTCCATACGGTCGTTCAGGAACGACACGCTGTCGAGCGTCTGACTCAGTGCGGCATAGGCAAATGCCGACAGCACGGCAAAGATAGCGAGCGACACGAGCACCTCGATCAGCGTGAAGCCGCGGATTTTCCCGTGCGGAGCAATCATTGTTCTTCGCCTTCCGCCGGGGTGAATCTGGTCCACGCGCGATTGGCCTCGCCGGGCACGCCGGGTTCGCCGATGAATCCCGTCACGTTACGTATGATGTCGTCAGAACCCGCAAATGACACTTCGACATCGACGCGGTAGAGGTTTTCGACGCCGGTTTCGGAGATCGTGGCGCGCCAGGCCCACTCGAGACCGGCATAGTCGACCTCACCCGTGGTTGTGCTGACCTCGGGCAGCACGTTGGCGAGTCGCAGTTCCGCGATCTTGTTTTGCGCGATCCAGGCGGCGTAAGTGCGTTCCTGCATGAC
>JBFHXJ010000079.1:0-19779 GCA_041598995.1 Woeseiaceae bacterium
AGCCAGGCACAACTGGACGACAGCTACTTTATTGATTCAGGGGATAAAATTCGATTTTTTCTCGAACAGGACGCGTTCGATGAATTCGGGAAGCTCAGGCAGTCGAAGGAAAACTCGCTGAACAAAATTGGCCATGCGATGCACGACCTCGATCCGGTATTTGACGAATTCTCCAGGTCGCCAAAGCTCGCCAGGCTGGCCGAAAGTCTCGGCTTCGAAGATCCCGTGATCATTCAATCGATGTATATTTTCAAACCGCCGAAAATCGGCGGCGAGGTCGTGTGTCACCAGGACTCGACCTACATCTACACGGAACCGGAGTCCTGCGTCGGCTTCTGGTTCGCGCTGGAGGACGCGACCGTCGACAACGGCTGCATGTATTTCATTCCCGGCGGTCACAAAATGAATCTGAAGCAGCGCAATTACCGGGTCAGCGAAAAGGAGCTGAAGACGGAGATTCTCGATCCCGACCCCTGGCCAGAGCATCTGAAGCTGCCTGCGGAAGCAAGGGCCGGCACGCTCGTGATCTTCGACGGCCGCGCGCCGCACATGAGCGGACCCAACCTGTCCGACAGGTCACGCCATGCCTACACGCTGCACGTCATCGACAGGACCTGTCGCTGGCCGGCCGACAACTGGCTGCAACGAAATCCCGATCTGCCGCTGCGCGGATTCGCCTGATCGCCCGGGCTCGAGATTGCTGTTTACCGACATCATTAAAAAGAAACGGGACGGCGGCGAGCTGACTGCCGCCGAGATCGACTTGTTCGTCGGCGGGCTTGCCGATGGCAGCATTCCGGCGGAGCAGGTTGCCGCGCTGGCCATGGCCATCTTCCTGAACTCGATGTCTGCGGAAGAAGCGAGCTGCCTGACGCTCGCGATGGCGTCTTCGGGAACCGTGCTCGACTGGCGCGACGAAGCGCTCGATGGACCGGTTGTCGACAAGCATTCGACCGGTGGCGTCGGCGACAAGGTCAGTTTCCTGCTCGCGCCGATCGCGGCAGCCTGTGGTTGCTACGTGCCCATGATCTCCGGTCGCGGCCTCGGGCACACCGGCGGGACCACCGACAAGGTCGAATCGATTCCCGGTTACAACGCGACACCCGGCTTCGAGCTCTTCAGGAAAGTCGTCAGGTCGACCGGTTGCGCAATCATCGGTCAGACGGCGGATCTCGCGCCCGCCGACCGGCGTCTTTACGCCATCCGTGACGTGACGGCGACGATCGAGTCGATTCCCCTGATCACGGCGTCGATTCTCTCCAAGAAGATCGCCGCGGGACTCGAGGCGCTCGTGATGGATGTCAAGGTGGGTAGCGGCGCGTTCATGTCCGATCTCGACAGAGCTGAAGCGCTGGCGAGAAGCATCATCGACATCGCGACGAATGCCGGTTTGCGCACGCACGCGCTGATCACCGACATGAACGAATGCCTGGGGCACACGGCGGGAAACGCACTGGAAGTAGCGGAAGCCATTGCGTTTTTGAATAACAAGGAGCGCGAGCCGCGGCTGGAGGAGGTCGTGATGTCGCTGTGCGCGGAGATGCTGATCGCGGCTGGTGTCGAGGATGACCGCGAGGCGGCGCGTCAGACATGCGACAGCACAGTGACGTCGGGCCGCGCGGCCGAGGTATTCGCGCGCATGGTCCATGCACTGGGGGGTCCGGCGGACATCGTCGAGAAGCCTGCAAAACACTTACCGGCAGCGCCGATTGCCCGGGCCGTTCACGCGCGTGAAACGGGGTACGTTGCCGCTGTAGATGCAATGGCCCTCGGCAACGCCATCATCGAGCTCGGCGGCGGCCGCCACGTCATGGCAGACGAGCTCGATCTGTCCGTCGGCCTCACCGACGTGGCGCACATCGGCACGTCCGTGGACAAGAACCGGCCGCTTGCCGTGATACACGCAGCTACGGAAGATTCAGCGAGCGTTGCAGCGACGATTGTCGCGGGCGCCTATGAAATTTCGGCGTCGCCGCCTGCCGCCCGCCCGCTCGTTTATAAGACGCTGACGGCGGATTGAGGGGAAATCGACGGGCGTTGCCGGTATCCTTCACGCAAAAGCAATAACAACCGAGCTCTCGGGGGCGCACCCATGTCAGGAAACTTGATCGGACTCGCAGGCATTGCGGTGATACTGGGTGCCGCCTACCTGTTCTCGTTGAATCGCAAGGCGATCAACCTGCGCATCGTTGGCGCGGCGTTCGGCCTGCAGATTGCCATCGCCGCATTTGTCCTGTATTTCGACTGGGGCAAGCGGGCGATCGAGAATATCAGTAATGCCGTGCAGGCGGTCATCGACTTTTCCGGTGCCGGCATCAGCATGGTATTCGGGCCGCTCGCGAATATGTCCGAAGGAGTCATCTTCGCCATAAACGTGCTGCCGGTAATCATATTTTTTTCTGCATTGATGTCGGTGCTCTATCACCTGAAGATCATGCAGTGGCTCGTCAAAGGCGTCGGCGGCGGGCTGCGCTGGGTGATCGGCTCCGGACCGATCGAATCGATGAATGCGGCTGCCAACATATTCGTCGGGCAGACCGAAGCGCCGCTCGTCGTGCGGCCTTACCTGCGAGGGCTTACCGAGCCGCAATTCTTTGCCATCATGGTATCCGGCGTGGCCTCGGTCGCCGGCACGGTGCTCGCCGCTTATGTCCTGATGGGCGCCGAGATGAAATACCTGCTGGCCGCGAGCTTCATGGCCGCCCCGGGCGGGCTCCTGATGGCCAAGATCATCATGCCGGACGATCCCGCCGACCTCGAAAAACACGTCGGCGAGGAATTCGTCATGGAGGACAGTCAGCATGTCAACGTGATACTTGCGGCTGCCGTCGGATCGGCGGACGGGCTGCGCCTGGCCGTCAATATCGGCGCGATGCTCATCGCTTTCGTGGCGCTGATCGCGCTCTTCAACGGTGTTGTCGGTGGCGTGTTCAGCCTGGTCGGCATCGATGGCATCACGTTGCAACTGATTCTCGGCAAGATATTCCAGCCGTTGATGTGGGTTTTGAGCATTCCCTGGCAGGAGGCCGAGGCGGCAGGCGCGCTGTTCGGCGAGAAACTGATACTCAATGAGTTCGTCGCTTTCAGCCACATGAACGAGTATCTCGCCGGTATGAGTGAGCGAACCAAGGCCATCGTGACGTTTTCACTCTGTGGTTTCGCCAACCTGTCGTCGATCGCTATTCTGCTCGGCGGACTCGGTGTGCTGGTGCCTGAAAAGAAAGACCTGATTGCACGGTTCGGCCTGCGGGCCGTGGCCGCCGGATCCTTGTCCAACCTGATGAGCGCCACGCTCGCAGGGCTGCTCCTGACATTCTAGGAAGTCGCGTTGGCGAGGCGGCCGATCATCATCGACTGCGATCCGGGGCAGGATGACGCGATATGTCTGTTGCTTGCGATGTCATCACCGGACGAACTCGAGATTCTCGGTGTGACGACGGTCGCCGGCAACGTGCCACTGACGCTGACCGAAAGAAATGCGCGCCAAATCAGGGACATCGCGGGCCGCGGCGACGTACCCGTGTACGCCGGATGTTCGAAGCCCATGCAGCGGGAACTCATTACCGCAGAAAAAGTACACGGAAAGACCGGGATCGACGGCATTGAAATCGTGGAACCGGAGCTACCGCTCGAGGATCAGCATGCCGTCAACTTCATTGTCGAGATTTTGAAAAGCGCAAGAAAGGAGTCGATCACGCTCGTACCGACCGGGCCGCTGACAAACGTCGCTACCGCATTGCAGAAAGATCCGTCGATCGTCCAGAATATCGAACAAATCGTCATGATGGGTGGCGCCATGCGAGAAGGCGGCAATTATTCGCCGTCTGCGGAATTCAATATCCTCGTCGATCCGCATGCCGCGGATATCGTGTTTCGTTGCGGCCGACCGCTCACGGTAATGGGGCTGGACGTGACCCACCAGGTACTCGCGACACCCGAGCGCAGGGAACGCATCAGGGCGATCGACAACGCTGCGGCACGCGCGACGGCGGGCATGCTCGATTTCTTCAACCGGCACGATACCGCGAAGTACGGGTCACAGGGTGCGCCGTTACACGATCCGTGCACGATTGCCTATCTGTTAAAGCCGGCGCTCTTCGAAGGAAAGCTATGCAATGTGTCGGTGGAAACCGAATCCGAGCTCACGATGGGCAATACCGCCGTGGATTTCTGGCACGTCACCGGTCGACCGAAGAATGCCAACTGGATTCATGCCGTCGACGCGGACGGTTTTTACGATCTGCTGATCGAGCGGCTTGCGCGGTACGGTGATGCCCGGTAAACCAACGATCGTCGTCGTCGGGTCCGTAAACCTGGATCTCGCGGCGTCCGTGTCGAGATTGCCGGTCGCGGGGGAGACCGTGAGCGGTGCGGAACTCAGGAGGTTTCCGGGTGGCAAGGGTGCTAACCAGGCGCTCGCGGCCAAAAGGCTCGGCGCCGAGGTTTCGCTCGTGGCGAGTGTCGGTGACGATGCCGCCGCAGATGAGGCACTCGAGTTACTGAAGTCAGGCGATGTCGATTTGACGGCTTGTGTCAGGGATACGGATGCACCGACGGGAATCGCTTTGATCGCCGTCGGCCCGTCCGGTGAAAACCAGATCGTCGTGGCACCCGGCGCCAACCGGCGCCTGCAGCCGGAGCTGCTGGATCTACCCGCCGCCGATGCATTGATCTGCCAGCTTGAAGTACCGGTCGAGACGCTGACGCATGCCGCCAAATTGTTCAAAGGATTTTTCTGCATCAACCTGGCACCCGCGCTCGAAGTACCGCCCGAGCTGATCCAAAGGGCCGACCTGGCCGTAGTCAACGAAACAGAGGCGGCCTTTTTCGGCGACGCGCTTGCCGCTTGCGGCGGGATGCTCGCAGTCACCTACGGCCCGAACGGCGCCGTGTTGACACGCGCGGGCGAAACGATTGCAGAGACAAAGCCACCGCTGGTGCAAGCGGTGGATGCGACCGGCGCCGGCGATGCCTTTACGGCGGCATTGACCGTCGCCATCATCGAAGGCCAGCAACCCGCCGATGCGCTGCGGTTTGCCTGTGCCGCCGGCGCGGCGGCTGCCAGCAAAGCAGGCGCGCAACCGTCACTGCCGTTCAGAAATGACGTCGAGGCGTTATTGAATCGCGGCTAAAGCCCAATTTGCCCGCTTTGTCAGGTGTGACACCAAGGTCAATGCAAATTGATCTTTAGTGTAATGAAAGTCAGATCGTTTTTTTAATCGCGCAGCTGGAACGCCGCCGGCAACAACTCGTCGATCGTGTAACTGTCGACACGATGACCATCGCCGATGAAGATGACGCGGGTGTTCTCGTCCGCGAATTCGCGAATGCTCTGCCTGCATCCACCACACGGCGTGCAGGCTTCAATTGTATCCTTTCCGCCGACGGCTGCGATGGCAACGATGCGTTTGCCGCCTGCAGACACCATCGAGCCGATCGCATTGGCTTCCGCGCACATGCCTTCCGGGAACGAAGCGTTCTCTACGTTACAACCCGTGTGCAGGGTGCCGGTGTCATCGATCAGCGCCGCGCCTACGAAATAGCCCGAGTAGGGTGCGTGAGCATTCGCCCTCGCTTTCTTGGCGGCGTCGATGAGGCGTTGCTCGTCGACCGTCATCTCATGCGAGACCACATCAGGATTCCTTGCGCATGGGATTATTGGGATGTGCCGTCCAGTTGAGCTTTTCCTTGCTGATCGGAATACCGGTACGCGGATCGATGCCATCGCTCAGTCGGCGCATGGTGATGCAACCGCTCACGGGGCACACCGTAGTACAGAGATTGCAACCGACGCACTCTTCATCGATCACCTCGAACTTGCGTTCGCCATTGACGGATTTCGTAATCGCCTGGTGAGAGGCGTCCTCGCACACGATGTGACAACGGCCACACTTGATGCACGAATCCTGGTCTATGACGGCCTTTTCGACATAGTTGAGGTTGAGGTACTGCCAATCGGTAACACTCGGCACCGCCTTGCCGACGAGCTCGCTGACTGACGACATGCCTTTTTCGTCCAGGAAATTACTGAGACCGTCGGTCAGATCGTCGATGATCTTGAAGCCGTAAACCATCGCTGCAGTACAGACCTGGACGTTCGATGCGCCTAATGCGAGGAAATCCACGGCATCGCGCCAGTCGGTGACGCCGCCGATGCCGGAGATCGGGATTTCCGACGTTTCCGCGTGCCGGGCAATTTCGGCCACCATGTGCAGAGCGATAGGCTTGACCGCCTGTCCGCAATAGCCACCGTGTGAACCCATTCCGTCCGTCGCCGGATACATCGTGAGCGTGTCGTAGTCGACCCGCATGATGGAGTTGAGCGTGTTGATGAGCGATACGCCGTCGGCGCCGCCCTGCCGTGCGGCGCTGGCCGGCGGCAATATATTGGTGACGTTCGGCGTCAATTTGACGATGACGGGCTTGGTCGCGTATTTCTTGCACCACGTGGTCGCCAGTTTGATGTATTCAGGCACCTGGCCGACCGCGGAGCCCATGCCGCGCTCGGACATGCCGTGCGGACAGCCGAAATTGAGCTCCAGACCGTCAGCGCCCGTATCTTCGATCATTGGCACATATTTCGCCCAGGTCTCTTCGCCCATCGGGAACATGACCGAAACGAACAGCGCACGATCCGGCCAGTCCTTCTTGATTTGACGAATCTCGTCGAGGTTCACCTGCAACGGCCGGTCGGTGATGAGCTCGATGTTGTTGAATCCGATGACCCTGCGCTCATTGCTGTGTATCGCGCCGTAGCGCGGGCCGCTGACATTGACGATCGGCGGGTCTTCGCCGAGCGTCTTCCAGACGGCGCCGCCCCAACCGGCTTCGAACGCCCGATTCACGTTGTAAGCCTTGTCAGTGGGCGGCGCAGACGCCAGCCAAAAGGGGTTCGGCGATGTGACGCCGAGAAACTCTGATGTCAGATCAGCCATGGGAAGACTCCCGGGTGTCGAGGTAACGATCGATGGCGTTGGCCGCCACCTTGCCGTCTTGTACTGCCGTTACGGTGAGGTCGTCGTGGCCGTAGATACAGTCGCCGCCCGCCCACACGTCGGGCAACGTCGTCCTGCGGTCCTCGTCGACCAGCAACTTGCCGTTCTTCAATTCAAAGCGCTCCGCTGCGTCGCCAAAGACATTACTGACGATGGATTGTCCGACCGCCTTGAACACGATATCCGCATCGAGCGACCATTTTTCTCCCGTGCCTTTGAGCTCGCCTTTCGCATCGAGCTCGGTCCGCTCGAATTCCACGCCACTGATGCGATCGTCGACGAGTAATCTTACCGGCTTCGCCCAGTGCCGGATGGTCACGCCATGGGTCTGCGCATATTCCTGCTCGTAGCGGCTCGCACCCATCTGTTGCGGACCGCGGCGGTAAACCATGTCGACGACATCCGACCCGAGCAGCTTGCTTTGCACGGCGATGTCGATCGCCGTCATGCCGCCGCCGATGACGACCACCCGACGGCCGACGGGCAGGTCGTCTTTTGTTGCCGATTGACGCAATCTGGCAATGTAGTCGACGGCATCCCACACACCTTCCGCGTCTTCGTTCTTGAGTCCGAGCTTGTTGACGCCGCCGAGACCGAAAGCGAGAAACACGGCGCCGAACTCCTTGCGCAGGTCGTCGAGCGCCACGTCGATGCCGAGAGCGCAGTTCTTTCGCACTTCGATGCCGCCGATCTTCAGGATCCAGCTGACTTCCCGCTGCGCGAAATCGTTGACGGTCTTGTAGGCGGCGATGCCGTATTCGTTCAATCCACCGAGCTTGCTGTCGCGGTTGAATATGACGACGCTATGACCCAGCATGGCGAGGCGGTGCGCGCAGGAGAGACCGGCAGGCCCACCGCCGACGATCGCCACTCTCTTGCCGGAGTCCGGGCGCCGCTGGAATAACGTGAGATCCTTGTCGAATACGGGATCGGTCGCATGACGTTGCAGCAAGCCGATTTTGACCGGTCGATTCTCGTGCGTCATGCGCACGCAAGCTTCTTCGCACAGCACCTCAGTCGGGCAGACACGGGCGCACATGCCGCCCATGATGTTCTCCTTCAGAATCGTATGCGCCGATCCCTTGAGGTTATCGCTGCGAATCTTCTGGATAAACGCGGGAATGTCGATGCCGGTGGGACAGGCTGCGGTGCAGGGCGCGTCGTAGCAGAAGTAACAGCGATCGGCCTCAACGAGCGCTTCCGACCGCGATAGCGGCGGATGCATGTCGCTGAAATTACGAGAGATTTCCTCCGGCGACAGGCGACCGGGACGTACGTCGGCGCGGCTCACGACTAGCGTTTGACAGCCGTCTTTTTCTTCATCGCCACACGTTTCGGTTTGGCGTCGCGCTTCACCGGGCTCGGTCGCCTGACCTCGGCGCGTTTCTTAATCGCGTCGTAATAGCTGGCGAATGGTGGACGGTCGATGTAACGGCCGGCGCTCCGCTCGACGTCGAGCTTACCGTCTGCAAAGACAATATTGCCCTGGCTCAGCGTATGTGACGCCGTGCCCTTGACCTGCATGCCCTCGAAGATGTTGTAGTCGACCTTCTGGAAATGCGTTTTCGCGGAAATAGTCTTTGTCGCCTCGGGATCCCAGACGACAACGTCGGCATCCGCGCCGACGGAGATGCTGCCCTTGCGCGGGAAGATGTTGAAAATCTTTGCGGCATTTGTCGAGGTGACCGCGACGTATTCGTTCATCGTCAGGCGCCCGGTGCTGACACCGTGATGCCAAAGCACCTCCATGCGATTTTCTATGCCGCCGGTGCCGTTCGGAATCAGGCGGAAATCGTCCTTGCCCGCAGCTTTCTGGTCGGCGCAGAAACAACAGTGATCGGTGGCCGTCGTCTGCAGGTTACCGGACTGTAGCCCGTGCCACATCAGTTCCTGATGCTCGCGCGGACGAAACGGCGGGCTCATGACATGCGCCGCTGCAACCTCGAAATCCTTGTTGCGATACACCGAGTCATCGATCAGCAGGTGGCCGGCGAGCACCTCGCCGTAGACCCGCTGGCCTTCATTCCGCGCGCGCGTGATCGCTTCCAACGATTGCCGGCAGGAATTGTGCACGAGATAGATCGGCACACCCAGCACCTCCGCGATGCGAATGGCGCGATTGGCAGCCTCGCCCTCGACCTCGGGCGGCCTCGACAAGGGATGGCCCTCGGGGCCGGTGATCCCCATGTCGAAGATCTTCTGCTGCAGGCGGAACACGAGTTCGCCGTTTTCGGCATGGCAGGTGACAATCGCGCCGAGCTCGATGGCCTTCGAGAAACTGTTAACGAGAATCTCGTCGTCGGCCATGATCGCGCCCTTGTACGCCATGAAGTGCTTGAAGCTGTTGACTCCGCGTTCCTTGACCAGCGTCTCCATGTCCTTGCTGACCGAGTCATCCCACCAGGTAATGGCCACATGAAAGCTGTAGTCGGCGACGGACTTTTCGGCCCATTCCCGCCATTGGTCGTAAGCCTCCATGATGCGTTGCTGCGGATTCGGGATGACGAAGTCGATGATCATCGTCGTACCGCCCGCGAGCCCGGCGGCGGTACCGGTCTCGAAGTCCTCGCTGGCGACCGTGCCCATGAACGGCAACTGCATGTGCGTGTGTGGATCGATGCCGCCCGGCATGACGTACTGCCCAGCGGCATCGATGACCTTGCTGCGTGCCGGCGCATCCAGATCTGAGTCGATGGCTTGAATTTTTCCGTCCGCGCACAGTACGTCTGCGCGCCAGGAACGCTCTGCCGTTACAACGGTTCCGCCTTTGATTAAAACTGTCATATCAACCACCTCTGCCACGTGAAGGCATGTTCGCGCCTGACATGCATGGCACTAAAGATCAATTTGCACCAACCCGCGTACCACATTGAACCGCGCAGGCAAATTGGGCTTTAGCCGCGATTCAATCCCCGGCATTCGGTCTTAGCCGCGATCCCTCGCCGCCAGATAATAAATCAGGCCACCGAGTGCAGACCCCGTGAACCAGCCATAACTGTAAAACCAGTCATAAAAAACACCGCCGCCGCTGATGATCGCGCCGACCGTCAGGCTTACCGGCACCAGGAACGCGATAAAGGCCGGTATGTGCCACGCCGGGTACCCCGCATTGTCTTTGTACAACGCGAGCAACTCGTACGATTGATCCTTTATTATAAAGTAGTCGACGATCATGATGCCGGCAATCGGGCCGAGGAGGCTCGAGTAGCCAATGAGCCAGTTCGAATACAGGCTCTCGAGGCTCACGTCCGATTCGATCCACCCGAGCTTCTTCAGGAGCTCCCAGCTCATCAGCAGGATGCCGATGAACCCGGTCACCAGCACGCCTTTGGTCTCGTCGATGTACTTCGGCGCGATGTTCTGAAAACTGTTGGTCGGCGACACGATGTTGGCCGCCGTGTTGGTCGAAATCGTCGCGAGGATGATGATCAGCATCGACAGGACGACCCAAAGGGTATTGTCGATCCTGCCGATGAGATTGATCGGATCAGCGATCGTCTCGCCGACGAGCTCCGCGGATGCCGCGGTCAGCAGCACGCCGAGTCCTGCGAACAGGAACATCGTCAGCGGCAGGCCGATGATCTGGCCGGCGACCTGACTGCGTTGCGAGTTGGCGAAACGGCTGAAATCCGGAATGTTCAATGACAGTGTCGCCCAGAAGCCGACCATCGCCGTCAATGCCGGCATCAGGTAACCGAAGGACGGCTCATCGGCCGGCCGCGTCGCCGGCGTCGCCAGGATTTCCGTGAGTGAAACTTTCGGCCACGCCCAGACGGCGAGCCCGATCGCGACGACCAGCAACAGGGGCGCCGCCAGCGCTTCGAGATGCTTGATGGAATCCGCACCGCGAATGACGACGGTGACGTTGGCGACCCAGAAAATGAAGAAACCGATGACTTCACCGGTCCCGCCGAGCATCGCCCAGTTGTCCGAAAGGGCTGAAAACAACAGATGGATGGCGATGCCCCCGAACAGGGTCTGGATGCCGAACCAGCCACAGGCGACCAGCGCGCGTATCAGCGCCGGCACATTCGAGCCCACGATGCCGAACGAGGCGCGGAGGACGACGGGACAAGGTATGCCGTAGCGCGTACCCGGGTAGGCATTCAGCGTCAACGGAATCAGCACGATGATGTTGGCAAAGAAGATCGTCCACAGCGCCTCGGTCACTGACAAACCGAAATAGGCCGTGAGGACGCCGCCCAGGGTATAGGTCGGGACGCAGATCGCCATGCCGACCCACAGTGACGCCACGTTCCACTGGTTCCAGTTCCGTTCCTTGACCTTGGTCGGTGCGATGTCCGCGTTGTAGCGGGGACTGTCGAGGAGATCCTGCCCCGGATCGAGTTCGAAGAACTCGCCGACGGCCCGGATCCGGCTTTCCGCCATCGCCATCGATCAGCCTGCGAGCAGCTCTTCGTAAAGCTCGGGGCGGCGGTCACGGAAGAACTGCCAGGTGTTCCTGACCTCGCGGATCATGTCGAGGTCGATCTCGTGGACCAGCAGCTCGTCCTGGTCGTAGCTGGCCTGGGCTTCGATCGTCCCGCGTGGATTGACGATATAGCTCGAACCGTAAAACTCGCCCATCTTGTCCGCCCATGGCTCTTCCTTGCCGATACGGTTAATCGCCCCGATGAAGATGCCGTTGGCCGCCGCGGACGCCGGCTGCTCGAGCTCCCACAGGTACTTCGAGAGCCCCGCCACCGTCGCCGATGGATTGACGACATACTCGGCGCCGTTCAAAGCCAGGGCGCGCCAGCCCTCGGGGAAATGCCGGTCGTAGCAAATGTAGACGCCGAGTTTGACATAGGCGGTGTCGAAAACGGGGTAACCGAGATCGCCCGGCTTGAAGAAAAATTTCTCGTAGAAGCCGGGATCGACCTGCGGGATGTGCGTCTTGCGGTACTTGCCGAGATAGCTGCCGTCGGCATCGAGGACGGCCGCCGTGTTGTAGTACACGCCCGGCATTTCCTCTTCGTAGATCGGCACGACCATGACCATTTTGTATTTCTTCGCGTATTTCTGCATCAGCCTGACCGTGTGGCCGTCGGGGATCCGTTCCGCTGCGGCATACCACTTCCTGTCCTGGCTCGGGCAGAAATACGGTTGCGTGAACACCTCCTGGAAACACAAGACCTGGACGCCCTGTTTCCCCGCGTCCTCGATGAAAGGATGATGCGCATCGATCATGATGTCCCGGATTTGTTCGGGATCCATCGATACATCGCCCTTGAATCCCATCTGGATCAAACCGCATACAAGTTTCGTCATCGGGAGCCTCGCTCGCTCATCGCCGCGTTTTGCACGGCGATCCATTCTTGTTAATTAATTACCTGGCATTCTAGTCCCAAGGCCACAGATTATCGATTCAAATCTGTAAGAGTTCGCGGCTGAATCCGCTCCCACAATACTAATAAGCACTGTAGGAGCGACTTCAGCCGCGAACAGCTCCCAGGCTGACTCTTTTGTAACGCAGGAGCGGCTTCAGCCGCGAAAGGTTTTCGTCAGCGGACAGAAGTCCAGGAGCCGTGCATCGGATTGGGCAGGATGTACCAGCCGGCGCCCCAATACGCATCGTAGTCGGCGACCGCGTCGAAACGGCTGGCGATTGATGCACCGTCAGTGCACGGCGCGACAGGGCGCCGGCGCACGCAGGGAATGAAGTCGCTCAAGTCGTCGCCGATCAGCTGGATGACGCGATAGCGTTCTGCAATCCATTCATAGCGCGCTCTTTGTTCCTTGTCCCAACCGGGCCGTTCCCCGGCGAGGAAAACGTTGTGCGGGCTCGCGGGCAAGCCAGCTTCCAGAAGGTCGTCTATGACGACGTCTTTCTGCGGGCAGGGCTCGTCGTTGCCCGCTTCAGCCGCACATTCGCGGTTGGTCACGAAGAACAGGGTCACATCGTATTGGCTCGCCCGTTCCGCGAACGAAATCACACCGGGTGTCGGCGTCGCATCGTGCGCTTTACTCCACGCGTTCAGTTTTTCTTCCGTGAACGGCGGCTGCAATTGCGCCTGGAAGACCGGATTGGTCAGCGTCGTCTGGTCGATGTCGAGGATCACCGCGGGAGGCAAGTGTGCTGCGTTTTCCTGGTACGGCAATGCACTCCAGTCCCGGTCGGCGACCATGGCGGGCAATGCGCTCTCCGCCGCGCGAAACACCTGCCTCGCCACTGCGACGTACTCGGCCGAGTCGCGGACCCAGCGAATACCGAGGTGTGGCTGGACTTGCGGGGCCGGCTCAGGCGGTACTGCGCATGCGGTCAGCAACGACAGCAGCGGCAAGAGTCTTCTCGTTTTCGTCACGTTCGATCTGCCAGCAACATGTAAAAAAGGGCGGCCTGCCGGCCGCCCTTCAATACACCGGTCTCTCGTCTAGAACGCGTATTTCAGCCCGAAGCGGATTTCGTAGCGGGAAGCATCGCCGACACGCGGTAACGGCGTACCTTCAGCCACGGTTTGCGGGAATGGATACTCCTTCAAGACGCCCCAGTCATCGTTCAAAAGATTGGTCAGATTGTCGATGACCAGGAAAATCGAGGCGCTGTCGTTGTCGCGGAAACCCGGCAGGCCCATGTTGACGTAAAGATCCATCTTGCGCCACCACGGGGTCGTGTCAAAGTTGCGTCGAGCACCCGGTTCCAGGACGTTGTCCCTGAAGTCCAGGTATGGTGTGAAGCCATATGGAACAATCGTGCCGTTATAGGCAATGCTGTACGGCTGGCCCGAATTCGCCTGCGCGAACAACGTCACGGTTAACGGGAAGCGCTCCGCGATGTCGTCGCGATACCTGACCATTCCCGTGAAACGGTGCTCGATGTTGTAGTTCGAAGTCGACAGAACGTCTTCCTCCGGATCGAAAAAGGCACGATTCCAGTAATTCGAAGAAGCCACCGAGCTGGTCATCGGGTTAACGTCCTCGGCATCGTTGTACGCGTAGCCGACCGCGAAATCGAAGCCATTGTCGAATGCCTTGGCGAGACCGACCGAGACACTGATGGCTTCAGCAGTCCTGTTGCTGTTGGTCAGGAAAAAGCTTGGCTCCCGCACGCTGTCGTAAATCGGGTAGCCGTCCGGATTTGTGCCAATCTGTTCGAGATCCCCGTGCCGGACCATTGCCGAGTCTTCGGCCCAGGAGTACAGAATGTCTCCACTAACCAGCCAGTCATCGCCGAATATATGGCTGATACCCAGCGCCAACTTCCACTCACTGGGAATCTTGAAGTTAGGATCCAGGTAATTGATTTCGAAGTTGCTGCCCATGCCGGTTGAAACATCATCGTAAAGCGGGCTGGGAATACCCCAAGCCGGTCCGGCACCGGAGGGAGCCGTCGATTCGATATCCCGATACGTAATCGCCGGGTTAAACAGGTCGAAATCGGGCCGGTACGCTCCGAACTGCGTCACGTTGTTCGCCGAAAAGTTGTTCGACAGCCAGACGTTCGGGTTGCCGCCGGAGTAACGACCGATGCCACCACGAAGCGTCGTGACGTCCGATATGTCGAAGGTGAATCCCAGGCGTGGCTGCAGCAGCCCTTCCCCGTCGACGGTGGCATTATTCGCAAAACCGTAATCCGCCACGAAATCCGGATTAACAGGAGGGGCATCGCTTGTCGAATACCAGTCATAGCGCAGGCCGGCAACGATGGTCAGGGCATCCCCGACATCGAACTCGTCCTGGATATAGACCGTGTTGACGTCGTAGCCCCAGTCCGCCGCGGCATCGTTCACGTTGTGCGACGGCGCATTGTTGTAATAGACGTCGTCCGCCAATCCGATGCGAAAGTCGTTGATGCTGTTGAACCTGAGTTCCGTTTCCGTGTGCTGGATAAAGAGGTTGAAAATATCCAGCGATTCCTGTTCGACGCCGAAGGTCAAAGAATGGTTATCCAGTTGATAATTGCCCTTTAGAGCGAAGCTCGTGAGATCATACTTGAGCTTGTTTGCCTGTCGGCTGTCGTCGCCACCGAGATAGACGTCGACATCGGCCAGTTCGACGCGGATTTCACCGACATCCGTTCCGCCGACCGATATCTGGCGATTGTCGAGTTCGAGGTACGACACGCGGATCTCCGTAGAGAAATTATCGGTCCAGTCGGAATAGAGGTTGGCGACGTAGGAATTCAGTTCCGCGCCGCGCTCGTAGAGATGATTCGAAAATTCGATTTCATTGCTCTCGCTGTCCGATTCGGTAAAGTTCTCGCCATCGTTGTAGGTGTACGTGAAGGCGAGGCGATGTTCTTCGTTTATGTTCCAGTCAAGCTTGAGCAGGAACTTCTCGTCCTCGTGGTCCAGGCTGGAGGGAATAGTTCCCGGTTCAAACAGATAAACTGTCCGCGCGATGTCGGCTATCTCATCCAGTTCTGCCTGCGTGACGAGGACTTCGTCTACTGCCCCGGAACCGATCGGGCCACGATCGAACAGGTTAGCTCCATCGAGTTTCTCATAAGCTGCGAAGAAGAACAGATTGTCCCGAATGATGGGCCCACCGAAGGTCACGCCATAACGATTTTCGTCGTAGGAACCACTCTGGATGGATTGGCCCTCCAGTTTGTCGCCGCGCAGGCTATCGCTGGTGTAGTCGTAGAAAACGGAGCCGAAAAACGTGTTGCCGCCGGATTTGGTTACCGCATTGATGTTGCAGGCGGAGAAGCCGCCATATTCGACATCGAAAGGCGCCAGCTCAACCGCTATCTCTCTGATTGCGTCGTAAGAAAACGGCATGCGTTCGGTCGGGTAACCGTTCGAATTGAGGCCGAAGGAGTCGTTCATGCGCACGCCGTCGACCGTTAGGCTGTTGAACCGCGAGTTCTTCCCGGCACATTGCACCGCGTTGATGTCGCCGCGTGATTCGTCTACGTAAATTCGTGCATCTGCCCGAAGCACATCCGTGATATTGCGATTGATGGCCGGCATCGACTCGAGCGCGGCGAGTCCGAATGTGGCATTGGGACCGACCGCAACACCGGCGACGGCAACCTCGGCAGAGGCGGTGACGACGATCTCCTCGATCTCACCCGCTTCCAGCGAGATATCGAAGGCGGCTGCTTCAGCCAGAGTCACTTTCACGTCCGGTATTAGTGCAATTTTGTACTGCCTAGAAGTTACGCGGATCTCGTAGGGGCCACCGACAGCAAGACCGCGCACGCTGAACGTGCCATCGGTGTTTGTCGTGACTGTACGAGTAGCGCTAGTTCGTGTGTCCGTCACCGTGACGACCGCACCAGCGGCAGGGTCTCCGTCAGGCGTGGATACCGTGCCGCGGATTGCACTGGTCGTCTGCTGCGCGCCAGCCGTCAATGGGACCGCGAGTGCCACGACCAAAAGACCTGCCAGCAGGTTGAATTTCGAGCGGAAAAAACTGAATTTGGTGATCATTATTTGCCCCCGCGTTGAGAATGCGTTCGAGCGAAATCGTCATTTCGGGAAGTTACGGGTTGATTTCGCCCTGCAGGAAAGCCGGAGAATCTGCCGGGATGAAGAGCGGCGAGAAGTTCCGTCTCTCGTGATTTTGTTGCGAATTTAACGCAGGGCCCCAGCCCATGCAATAAAGCGCGCCGACGTCATTCGCCACATGGTGCAACACTGTTGAAATCCATTTCGACCATGTCTCGAAACAATTTAATGAGTGTTCGACAAATTATTGTTTATGTTTGGAATGAGTGATTACGCCAAACCAAGAATAGGGCGTACGGTCAGTTTTGTGCGAGGCAAATGAGGCTGAGTGTGTCTTCGTCGACGGAGGTCGAAATGCGCGTTGCCGGCCGGTACTGCGTATTCGGACGAGGGAGCGGTGTTGTGAAATCGCTACAAGAAAGAAAGCCCGGCCGAAATTGGCCGGGCTTTCCTGCGAAGCGCCTAGTAGCTGCCGAAATCCTTCCTGGCCTCGATGCCCCAAATGGCGGGCTCGTTGACGAAGCCGGTGAGGTTGCTGAAGTCGATGAAGCCCTTGACGTTCTCTTCGTCCGTGATGTTGCGGCCAAAGAGGGCAACCTCCCAGTCATCCGCGAGATTCCGGTAACCGATCTTCAGGCCGCCCTCGAACTGGCTGTCGACATTGAATTCGAGAGACTCGTACAAAGGCCCGACCGACTCGCCCTGGAATACCCAGTCCGTGAACACGAAGAACTCGCCATCGTTGCCGACCGGCATACCCCAGCGGGCGGAGAAATTCGCGCTCCATTCCGGTGTTCGCGGGAACGGATTGCCGCCGATCAGCACTTTGGTCGGATCTGTCGGATCTGACGGGTCCAGCGGCGTGCAGCCGACGCCGCCGTTGTTCAGATTACAAGGCGTCGTCGACAGCGTCGAATCCTTGATCTCGGTGTCCTGCCATGCGAAGCCGAGTGAGAAAAGCAGATTGTCAGTCGCCAGCCAGTCGAGATCCAGCTCGAAACCGGTTGCCTCGCCCTCGTTCGCATTGATGACCTGGTTCGAGTTGCCGGTTCCGCCGATGATCGACAGCTGCATGTCGTCGATCGTGTAATAGAACAGGGCGGCATTGAGACGCAAACGGTCGTTTGCCAGGTCGGCCTTGTAACCGATTTCGTAGGACGTGATCGTTTCCGGTACCGCGACGCTCGGCGTCTCCAGGAATGCGACGTCACGGCCCTGGATCGTCTGCGCACGGAAGCCGTTCGCAATGCGGCCAAAAAGGCTCGATTGATCGGTCGCCGCAAAATTCGCGCTGATCTCCCAGCTCACCTCGTCGTCCTGAACGTTGATCGGTGCGGCAATGAATGTCGGTATGCCGAGGTCCAGCCATAACTGCGGGAACTGCAGCACCTGGTAATCTTTCTCGTCATCCGTGTAGCGAACACCAGCGGTCAGGGTCAGCTGATCCGTTACGTCGTAGGATCCCTGTCCGAATATCGCCCAGGCCGTATTCTCGTGCTCGACGATCGTATGTTGAACTGACACAAAACCTTGCGACGCAAAAGAATCGGTCGTTACCTCGAGCGACGAATCGAAATAGAAGGCGCCGACCTGCCAGCTGAACGGGCCGTCCGTGTCGCTCGCGAGACGGAGTTCCTGTGTGAACTGATCCGTGTCGGCACCGTCCTCCGTGACCGACGAAATACGAATCGTGCCGGGGTATGTCAAAGGCACGACCGGCCCGAACGGGTACTGGAAAACGTTATTGGCAAACGTCACGCCCGGCGGCGGAGTCAGTGTGCCGGCGAAATCGACGACGCCGCCGTCGATGTCACCGCGACTGCTGCCGTCCGAATCCTGGAAAGAAGTGATAGAGGTGAGCGTGGAGTTCCCGATGTCCCAGTCGAGCGTCAGCGTGGCACCGAAGGAATCGTAACTTTGTGGATTGTTGTCGCCCTGGTCGTAATACACCACGTCGCGATCGAAGTTCTGATTGAGCTCGTTGCTGCCGGTCGTGAACACATTGCCGCGGAAGATCGAGGCCGTGCCGTCCATGCTGCGCGCCTGCAGGCTCAGCAGCGCTTCGAAATCGTCGTTCGGCGTCCACAGTAATTGGACGCGTCCCGCGACTTCCTCGTACTCGCCCATGACGTCGCCGCCGCCCGTGAATCCATTGGCGATCCAGTCGTCGCGCGTGCGGTACAGGAAGGACACGCGGCCCGCCAGCGTATCCGGTGACAGGCTGCCGCCGAAGGCGGCTTCCAGGTTGCCGGTGGTGTAGGTGCCGAGCGACCCGGCAATGTATCCGTTGCTGTCGTGCGTCGGTCGCCGCGTGTTGAACTTGATGATGCCCGCGGTCGTGTTGCGGCCGAACAGGGTTCCCTGCGGCCCGCGGATGATTTCCACGTTGTCGAGATCGAACAGCGGGAAGCTCTTGAGCACCACGTTCTCCATCACGACCTCGTCCATGATGAAAGAGACGGGCTGCGATGCCGCGAGGTCGAAGTCGATATTGCCGAGACCGCGCAGATAAAAGCGCGGTGCGGCGCGGCCGTTCGACGATTCGGCGTACAGTCCCGGCACGCGGTTCGCCAGCGCGAGGACATCCTCGCCGCCGGTAAACAGGGAGTTCAGGCGTTCGCCGGACAGCGTCGCGACCGAGATCGGCACATCCTGCAATGTCTCCTCGCGCTTGGTGGCGGTGACGATAATTTCTTCGAGGATCGTGCCGCTTTGTTGGGCAAGCACATTGCCGGCCGCGAACGGCATGAGCACTGCGGCAAGCCCGGCAAGGAGCACGCTTTTCGCGTTCTCTACACGTTTTTCTGCTGGTTTGGATTCGCGCATTGGAATTCTCCGAAAGATTTGGGCGGAGTATAGCGCCACTCGAATTTTCAACGCAGGTCTTTCTGCACCGCGTTGCCTGCGGATAGTGAGTTGCTTGTTAACATTGCCTTACAAGGTGATGTTTTCCCGACTGTAATCACTGAGCGGTTGCGGAACGGCACAAGGCATAGTGGCCGCAGATGAAACCGCGCGTAGCCGGCATCGGGCCGAGCCTGTCGAAACCGGAACGGCGAATCTCACGTTCGAAGCGCCGGATCCGCAATTCGTAGGCTTCCAGCAGCGCCTGGCGGGTCTGCGGCGAGACGAAAGCGTGTGCCAGCGAATTGCGGGAGAGCTGCTTGACCTCGTCCCAGGACAGGTCGAACTCGGTCACGGCGACGAAGAATTCGTCGGTCAAGGTTGAATCCCACATGCCGCGGTCGTCGGTCGAGAGCGCGACCGGAATTCCCGTTCGCAGATATTCGGGAAACGGGTGCTGTGAAAAGTCGCTGACGTACTCCAGCAGCAGATTGCTGATCAGGTTGACTTCGACGAGATAGGGGCCGTGGCGCATGAGCAGCATC
>JBFHXJ010000080.1:0-19410 GCA_041598995.1 Woeseiaceae bacterium
ATTATAGCCCGGACCTCGCGGTCCGGGCCAGTCTTTTTTCAATTGGAACCGCCGGAGATCTTTTCCTTCAGCAGCTCGCCCAACGTGGTGCCGGCCGGGGCTTTGTCCGTATCCGACTTGTAGCTGGACAGCGCTTCGGCCTCCTCATGCACCTCCTTGGCCTTGATCGACAGGGCCACGGTGCGGTTCTTGCGATCGACGTTGATGAACTTGGCCTCGACCTCCTCGCCCACCTTGATCATGGTGCGCGCGTCCTCGACGCGCCCCCTGGCAAGCTCCGAGGCCTTCAGGGTGCCGACTACGCCGTCGCCGAGGTCGACGGTCGCGCCGCGCGCATCGACTTCGGTGACCGTGCCCTTGACCACCGAATTCTTGGGGTGCTCGGCGAGCCAGGCGGAGAACGGGTCCTTGTCGAGCTGCTTGACGCCCAGTGAAATCCGCTCACGCTCGGAATCGATGGCAAGCACACAAGCTTCGATTTCCTGGCCCTTCTTGTATTTGCGAACGGCTTCTTCACCCGGTACGTCCCAGGAAATATCCGACAGGTGGACCAGTCCGTCGATACCACCGTCGAGCCCGATGAAGATGCCGAAATCGGTGATCGACTTGATCTGACCGGTCACCTTGTCACCGCGGTTGACGTTCGACGAGAATTCGGCCCACGGGTTCGGCTTGCACTGCTTGATGCCCAACGATATCCGGCGCCGCTCCTCATCTATATCGATGACCATGACTTCGACTTCTTCGCCGATCTGCACGATCTTCGCGGGATTGACGTTTTTGTTGGTCCAGTCCATTTCGGATACGTGCACGAGTCCCTCGCCGCCCTCTTCGATCTCCACGAAGCAGCCGTAGTCGGCGATGTTGGTAATCTTGCCGAAGAGACGTGTGCCTGGCGTGTAACGGCGCGCCAGGTCGTGCCAGGGATCGTCACCGAGTTGCTTGATGCCCAGCGACACACGCTGGCGCTCGCGATCGAACTTCAGGATCTTGACGTCAATCTCGTCTCCGACGTTGACGACTTCCGACGGATGCTTGACCCGCTTCCAGGCCATGTCCGTAATGTGCAGTAGTCCATCGATGCCGCCCAGATCCACGAAGGCGCCATAGTCTGTCAGGTTCTTGACAATGCCCTTGACCTGGTTGCCTTCCTGCAGGCTTTCCAGCAGTTGCTCGCGCTCTGCGCTGTACTCCTGCTCGACGACGGCTCGCCTTGATACGACGACGTTGTTGCGCCGCTGATCGAGCTTGATAACCTTGAACTCCAGCTCCTTGCCTTCGAGATAGGCTGGATCGCGCACCGGACGCACATCGACCAATGATCCGGGCAGGAAGGCACGGACATTGTCGATCTCGACGGTGAAGCCACCCTTGACGCGGCCGTTGATGATGCCCGTCACGACCTCGCTGTTCTCAAATGCTTTCTCGAGCTCCGTCCAGGTACGCGCGCGCACCGCTTTCTCACGAGACAGCTTGGTTTCACCGAATCCGTCTTCGACGGCATCGAGCGCAACCTCGAATTCGTCGCCGATGGATACGTCGACCTCGCCCTTCTCGTTCCGGAACTGCTCGATGGGAATGACGGCCTCGGACTTGAGGCCCGCACTGATGATGACGACATCATCATTTACCGCGACAACCGTGCCCTTGATGATGGCACCGGGTTTTATTTGTTGACTGGCAAAACTTTCTTCAAATAACTCTGCAAAACTTTCAGACATTAGATTTAAACCAAGAGAACCAAATCGGTCCTCGACCCAATCGCCGTCTC
The DNA here is from genome assembly GCA_041598995.1 of Woeseiaceae bacterium. Classification (GTDB taxonomy): domain Bacteria; phylum Pseudomonadota; class Gammaproteobacteria; order Steroidobacterales; family Woeseiaceae; genus SZUA-117. Next base: position 1,772 of record JBFHXJ010000080.1, read on the forward strand.
ACGTCCTGTGAGAGACGGTTACCAGAAAAAATCAGACACTCCTGTCCGATTCTATTAAGACTCAATTCGCGTCGATTACCTCAAGCGCCCATGCGAGAACAGTCTGCGTGACTTCTTCGATGGTCCTATCGCTGGAATCCAGCAATCGCGCATCTTCGGCGGCCCGCAGCGGTGCCACCGACCGTTCCGAATCCCGCCGGTCACGCTCCTCGATGTCCCGCGAAAGGGCCGGAAGGCTAACATCAATACCCTTGTCCTTCAACTGCTTATAGCGTCTCTTCGCTCGCTCCCCGGCACTGGCAGTGAGGAAAACCTTGAGCACCGCATCCGGGAATACGGCGGTACCCATGTCCCGCCCGTCCGCCACGAGGCCGGGCGCCTTGCGAAAGCTCCGCTGCAATGCCAGAAGTGCCGCGCGAACCTTTGGCTGTGACGCCACATGCGAGGCCAGGCGCCCACATTCCTCGGTTCGTAATGCTTCGCTGACCTCGGAATCGCCTAGCCACACCTCGACCCCATCGGCGCCATCGGAATCGAACCTGACATCGAGCCCGGATGCGATTTCCGCCAGGGCCTCCTCCGACGCATCGGCCTTACCGGCTGCGTCGGCGGCCAGCGCGACCAGCCGGTACAGCGCGCCACTATCCAGCAAATGCCACTCCAGTGCTCCGGCGACCCGCCTGGCGATCGTCCCCTTGCCCGACCCGACCGGCCCGTCGATCGCGATCACCGGCGGAGCCGTCACGATGCGGGGTCGTCCTCGTGGTCGGCAATACTGATGCCGAGGCCCTTCATGCGGTCGACGAATCCGGGAAACGACGTCGTCACGGCATCGGTATTGATGATGCGCAATGGATAGGTAGCGACAGTACCCGCCACGGCAAACGCCATTGCCACCCTGTGGTCTCCATGGCTGTTGATCTTGCCCCCGCCGAGCGTTGCCCCGTGCACCACCGCTCCGCTTTCCGACTCTTCGACTTTTGCGCCGAGGCGTTGCAATCCTTCGGACATCGCCGCGATACGGTCGCTTTCCTTGACGCGCAATTCGCCGATGCCGGAAAACGTCGTCTTGCCGCGGGCGCATGCGGCTGCCACGAACAGCATCGGGAACTCGTCGATCGCCGTCGCAACCTTCGAGGGTTCGATGTCGATACCTTTAAGCCTGGAAGAGCGTACGGTGATGTCCGCGACCGGCTCCTCGCCCAGGAGCTTCACGTTGCCGACGCTGATGTCCGCCCCCATCTCGCGCAGGATGTCGAGCCCGCCCGTGCGCGTCGCGTTCACACCGACGTTCTTGACGACCAGCTCACAGTCTCGTGACAGCAGGGCCGCCAGGATGATGAATGCAGCCGACGAAAGGTCGCCGGGCACCTCGATATCGATGCCCTGCAGGACCTGTTTGCCGCGCATGATGATCTGCCTTTCGCCGACGTTCAGGTCCGCACCCATCGCACGCAACATGCGCTCGGTATGATCGCGCGTGATTGCACTCTCGACGATTGATGTTTCGCCGTCCGCATACAGTCCCGCAATCAGGACAGCCGACTTTACCTGCGCGCTCGCCACCCTGGGCTGGAACAAAATGCCGGAGAGATGCTGGCCGCCCTTGATCTCGAGCGGCGGCCAGCCGTCTGCCGAATAAATCTTGGCGCCCATGTCCGTCAGTGGCTTGATCACCCGCGCCATCGGGCGCTGATTCAGGGAGCTGTCGCCGATCAGTTTGCTGTCGAACGACTGTCCGGCGAGCAGCCCGGCGAACAGGCGCATGGCGGTACCCGAATTTCCCATGTCGAGCGGGCCCGTCGGCTGACCAAGCCCCGATGGTCCACCGCCCTCGACGAGCACGGCGGTCTCGGTTCGCTGCTCAATATGCACGCCCATGTCACGCAGCGCTTCCATCGTCGACAGGCAATCGCGCGCGTTCAGAAAACCGCGAATCCTGGTCTCGCCCTCGGCGATCGCGCCCAGGATAAGCGCGCGGTGCGAAATCGATTTGTCGCCGGGTACGGACACTTCACCGCTGTGCAAAACAGATGGCTCGACGGTGATATGCATTGATGAATCGACTAGTTAAGCGCTTTCGGATAGGCGCCGATGATACGGAAAAGGGAGCTTTTTTCCTCGAGTTCCGTGAGGGCCTGTTTGACCGGCCCATCTTCCGCGTGCCCCTCGAGATCGATGAAGAACACGTAGTCCCAGTTCTGGCGTCGCGATGGCCGGGACTCGATGCGCGTCATGCTGACGCCGTGCGTGGCGAGCGGTTGCAACAAGGCATGCAGCACGCCCGCGCCCTCCGTCCCCGACGTCGACACCAGGATGGTCGTCTTGTCGGCGCCGCTTGACGCGAGCAGCTCGCGACCAATGACCAGAAAGCGGGTCGTATTGTCCGGCCGGTCCTCGATATTGTTGACCAGGATCTCGAGGTCGTAGACCTCGGCGGCCGCCTCGCCGCCAATTGCCGCGGTGCCCTGCTCGTCGCGCGCGCGCCGGGCGCCGGTCGCATTGCTGCTGACCCCAATGAGTTCGACGTGCGGCAGATTTTCGCGCAGCCAGCCGCGGCACTGGGCGAGCGACTGCTCGTGCGCGCAGATGCGCTCAATCTTGTCCAGCCCCGAATCGGTCGCCAGCAGGTGCTGCTCGATCCTCAATTCGACCTCGCCGCCGATTTTAAGCGGTGAGGTGAGGAACATGTCCAGCGTGTGATTGATGGTGCCCTCGGTCGAATTCTCGATCGGCACCACGCCGAAATCCGCAGCTCCGCTTTCGACTTCCTGGAAAACCTCGTCAATGGTCGAGAACGGCAGCCCCCGGACGGAATGCCCGAAGTGCGTGTAAACGGCCGTCTGCGTAAAGGTGCCTTCCGGTCCGAGATACGCGACTTTCAGGGGATCCTGCTGTGCAAGGCACGCCGACATGATTTCGCGAAAAAGCCGCAGCATCTCCTCGTCGCGCAGCGGGCCCTTGTTGCGCTCGAGGACATTGCGCAGGACCTCGGCCTCCCGCTCCGGGCGGTAGTAGTCGACGGCCGACCCCAGCTCGCCCTTGGATACGCCCACCTGCTGCGCGTAGCGGGCGCGCTCGCTGATGAGCTCCTGGATCTTGCGATCGACCTCATCGATACGACTGCGGATACTCGCCAGATCGGGTACGTTTCTCTTCGCTGCCTTGGCCAAGCTGGAGCCCCTGTAATGCTCTGAATTTCCGATACTTAAGTACTAGACTTGCCAAGATATCGCAACATGAGGACACCCTCAATCGCGCGTAATCTCGCCTGGATGTCCCTGGGCACGTCTCCGTGGAGGTCCACGACGGTGTAGGCAACGTCACCGCGCGACTTGTTGAGGAGGTCCTCGATGTTGAGCCCGGCATCGCCGAGGCAGGTCGTAATCTGACCGACCATGTTTGGAACGTTGGCGTTCGCGATCGTGATCCGGTAAGTGCCATTGCGCGGCATGATGGCATCGGGAAAGTTGACCGAATAACGGATGTTGCCGTTTTCCAGATAGTCCCTGATGTTTTCAGCCACCATGATCGCGCAGTTTTCCTCGGCTTCCATCGTCGAAGCGCCGAGATGCGGCAGCGCGATCACTTTGGGGTGCTTGATGAGTTCCGCAGTCGGGAAATCGGTCACGAAAGCATGCAGCTTGCCGCTCTCCAGGGCAGCAAGCAGCGCCTTGCGCTTGACGATGCCGCGTCGCGAGAAATTGATCAGGATGCTGCCGTCGTTCATGCGCTCGAGCTTCTCCGCATCGATGAGGCCTTTCGTGCCCTCCACCAGCGGCACGTGCGCCGTGACGATGTCTGCGCCCCTGAACAGTTGCTCGAGCGATTCCACTTGCTGCACGCCGGATGACAGTTGCCAGGCGCGCTCGACCGTGATCTGCGGGTCGTAGCCGACCACTTTCATGCCGAGGGCGAGCGCGACGTTTGCGACTTCCACGCCGACCGCGCCAAGGCCGATCACCCCGAGTGTACGTCCCGGCAGTTCGAAGCCGACGAACTGCTTCTTGCCGGCCTCGACGGCCGCGTCCAGCTCATCGCCCTCCTTGTTGATCGACCGGACGTAGTCGTGTGCAGCGAATATATTTCTTGCAGCGATCAGCATGCCCGCGACCGCAAGCTCCTTGACCGCGTTCGCGTTTGCGCCCGGCGCATTCAAGACCGGCACGCCACGCTGGCTCATTGCATCGACCGGAATGTTGTTTACGCCCGCACCGGCGCGTCCGATCGCGACAACCGAGGCCGGGATGTCCATCGTGTGAAGATCATACGAACGAAGCAGTATCGCATCCGGATCCGAAACATCCGGACCAGCCTCGTACAAATCGCCGGGTAAACGCTGAAGGCCCGCATCGGCGATGTTATTCAGCGTAAGTACCTTGAACATGGCTTCGCTATATTGAGGAATCAATGGCCGGTCGCGATTGTAAAGGTTTCTGGCTTGTATGCCAGATGCAAAAACCTCAAACAGGTATTTGTCCGCTGCATCGGGCCGAAGCGGAATCCCCGAACGCCGCGTTGCGGCCCGATTCGGGCCATGGGCTATCCAAAGCTCGCAATTGCGCAAACGTCAGGGTAAAAAGTAAACCCAGTATGCGGAGGGTCCAGTGCCGAAAACCGCAACACGACAAGAGAGCGTCGCCATATCTGAGAATAGTTCCGGCTCCGGCGTCACGCCGCATGCCGGCCACGCGCGCTGGGTGAGGATTTGTCACTGGGTCATGGCAGCCGGTATTCTGACCCTCGCCTTTACCGGGTTTGTCATCTTTATGGCGCACCCGAGACTCTACTGGGGAGAGGTCGGCAACGACCTTACACCGGCGCTGCTGGAGCTCCCCGTCAGCCGGAATTATCAACACGGCGGGTGGGAAGACCATACGCCTTTCTTCGCGGCGACATCGTCCCCCGTCAGCGCAAGTCGAACCTACGAAATCTTCAACCAGAACGGCTGGGGTCGGAGCCTTCACTTCCTCGCGGCCTGGGGCTTCGTGCTGGCGGGATTGATCTATGTGGCAGCCGGTTTAGTGACAGGCCATGTGAAACGTCACCTCGTACCGGGCACGGGAGAACTCTCGTGGCGATTGCTTCGGTCTGACCTGGTTTCTCACCTGAAGCTGCGAATCCGACCGGCGCAAGGCGGCCCACCATACGGCCTTTTGCAGAAGTGCGCCTACGTTGGCGTCATTTTTGTTGCCCTGCCGCTGGTGGTCATCACCGGTCTGGCGATGTCGCCAGCCATTAACGCCGCCTTGCCATTTCTTTCGGGCGCGTTCGGCGGGGTCCAGTCGGCGCGCACGATTCATTTTTTCCTGTTCGCCGCCATGGTGGCCTTTGTATTCGTTCACGTGTTGATGGTCGTCATGTCCGGCTTCGGCCGGCAAATTCGTGCGATGACTTTCTGGAGACAGCAAATTGAAAAAGATTGACGAGCTGATCAGTCGCCGACGACTGCTGGCGGGACTCGGTTCCATGGGCGGCCTGTTGCTCGCCGGATGTGACAAGAGCGAGCCGCCGACTTACGGCAATATTCTCCGCATGGGTGACTTATTGACGTACAAGGCGCATCGCCTGCTGTTACCTCAACGCTCGCTGGTCAAAGAATACGACCGCTCGGACATCTCCTCGATGCCTGCGATCGGCACCACCGACCCGGCGGATCCCGCGCAGATTTATTACAACGAGACATACGGAGAAGAATACCAGCGCCTGCGCCGCCACGGATTCTCGGACTGGCGTCTCTCGGTGGAAGGCAGCGTCGCACGGACGGGTACCTACTCGTTAGCGGATCTCAAACGTTTCCCATCGCGCACTCAAATAACCAAACATTACTGCGAGGAAGGCTGGTCGGCGATCGCGGAGTGGACCGGGGTGCCTTTGAGCGCGTTACTCGACGCAGCAGGCATTCTTCCGAGCGCCCGTTTCGTCAACTTCTACGGCTACGATTCGATTGCGGACAGCATAGACATGGTCGATGCGATGCATCCGCAGACAATCCTCGCCTACGGCATGAACGGCCGCGACCTGCCCGTACCCCATGGCGCGCCCGTTCGTTTGCGGCTGGAAACGCAGATTGGGTACAAGAGCGTCAAGTACCTGCGGAAAATTGTCGTTACCGACGAGTTTGATGATTTGGGGGAACTCGGTCCGTTGCGAAACGGGTGGTCCTGGTACGCTGGTATCTAGACCGTCATTGGGAAACAGCCCGTTACGAAGTCGCCATTGAATAACTGACCTTGGACTCCCGGGCGGCATGCGTCGAATGTCGCTCAAACCTGACACTGTTTCCGCGTTCCCGATACGATGTAGCATTGGCCTTGTCCTTCTCCGTAAATCTGACTCTTTTTCTTGAAGCACTTCGCACTTAGGCCGGAAGGAGGTTCCAGTGGCTGATAACATCGAGAACATAAGGACTGCATTGAAATCGGCGACAGCCAGGCTGCATGCCTGCGCCAATGTCGTGGCATCGGGTATCGGGTACAAGGTAAAGAACGAACAGACCACTTCCGATCTTGCAATCGTCTGCTCGGTGACGAAGAAGATGGCCGCCGCTCAACTCGCGGCGTCCGACATCGTGCCGAAAACGATCGATGGCATCCCCACCGACGTCGTCGAGACCGGAAAAATTCGCGCCTTGCAGTCGCACACGGCGAGACATCGGCCGGCGCCAGGCGGCGTCAGCATCGGGCACCGCGACATCACCGCAGGCACGCTCGGCTGCCTGGTCAGGAAAGGCGGCCAAACAATGATCCTGTCGAACAATCACGTGCTCGCAAACAGCAATGATGCGCAGCCCGGGGATCGCATTCTGCAACCGGGACCCATCGACGGCGGACGATTCCCGGCCGATCACATCGCGAACCTCGAAGACTTTGTGAGGATCGAGTTTCTGCAGCCGGAACCACCCAGCCGGTGCTCGACCGCCCGTGGCGTAATCGCCTTCCTGAACTGGATCTGCAAGGCGATCGCAAGCCAGACGCGATACAAGATCGTCTCGATTCAGCAGAGCGAAAACCTGGTCGATGCCGCCATCGCGCACCCGCTGAACGATGCCGACGTCGTCGACGACATCCTCGGGATCGGTCCGATTCAGGGCGTCGGCGATGTCGACCTGGGTGCAGCCGTGAAAAAAAGTGGCCGCACGACCGAGATTACGACCGGCCAGATTCTGCAGGTGGATGTCACTGTCGACGTGGATTACGGCGCCGGGCGAACCGCCCGTTTCGTCGATCAGCTATTAGCCGGCCCGATGAGCCAGGGAGGAGACAGCGGCTCAGCCGTCCTGGATGACAACAACCACCTGGTCGGACTGCTGTTCGCCGGCAGCGACAATACGACCATCATGAATCGCGTCAGTCACGTATTCAACGCGCTCGGTGTCGACCGGTGACCAGGCGAGTAATTCGGGCTCTATCGGTAATTTCGGTAATATGGGTGGCGGCGTTCGCCGCCACCGCATGCCGTGAGGGAGCCGAGATGCAGACCTCGATTCAGGACGCAAAAGCGCAACACGAAGCCGAGCTGATGGCAATGAACGGTGTCGTGTCGGTCGGTATCGGCCTGGACGATAATGGCAACGAGGTCATCGTCGTCGGCATAACCGAGGACCAACAGAGTATCCGGGCGCAAGTGCCGCGCACGGTCGAAGGTTACGCGGTTCGAGTCGAGGTCGTCGGCAGATTAAGAGCCCAGTGACTCCTACTCCTTGAGCTCGACGAGCACGACCTCGAACGGCTCATCGCTCAGATTCTCAGGCAAATGCTTTTCGTCATCGGCCCACTGAGTCGCGCCGGCCTCTACCGTGATATCCATGGATGTGCCGTCGGGCAAGGTCATTCGTCCCTCGATATCGGACAGGAAAATCGCCGCGTTTGGACCATGCGTGTGCATCACGGACTTTTCACCCGGACCATAATTGATCCGAATAATGCGGACTTTGTCGTTTTCGAATTCGACAGCGTAACGCTGCGGATCGACTAATACTGCATCGTCATCACGCGTCATCGAAGCGGGGGCCGCCGCAGCTGCTGGCATCGGGTCTTCCGAATTCCAGATGTCGATCGCTATCTTCCACTGCCCATCCCTCTTCTTCCAGAGGTGGAAATCCGGTCCGGTTTCCTCGACGAGCTCGCCGCCCGGTCCCGTAAAGCTTACGGTGGCATCCGCCAGCGTGTAACCCATGTCCCCGCTCGCCGCGACATCGACCATCGACTCGGAAAAGCTGACATTCGCGTCCGGCATTTCAGTGAACGCAGAAAAGAAGTTGCGGACGCCTTCATGGCCCATTTCTCTTGCCGCGTGAGGCGGCAGCATCAATGCGTCGGTCGCATAGAAATTGACAAAGCTATCCACATCAAACGCCTGGCCTGCTTCGTGGTATGCATCTGCCGCCGCGCGTAACGCCGCGCGTTCGGCATCGAGATCGACACCAGGCTGAGTGCAAGCACAAAGTAACGCACCGGATAAGGTGAGTTGAAGCGCCGTTATATATTTCATGTTTTTCTCCTGTGGCGTGATCTTACTGATCACAACGTACTATTCCTTTGTAGAAATGCCCCGCTACTCAGCGTAGCTGAAAGGCTCAGGAATTCTAGTCTCTAACAGTCCGTGATCCCGGTTGATCGTGGCAGTTTCGAAGTCGGACGTCACTGGCTATGTCTGCCGATCAAGGTCGATTTTCCCGCAACCGTTCGCCGGGATTACTGCAATTGCGCCTCGAGCAACGCCAGTATTTCGTCGATCTTCTCCGCCACGCGCCTTATCTCGGACGAGTAGTGCGCGGCGTGCATCTGCTTCCTGAGAATCAGCCCCATCAGGTCGGAATCTCCGCGGATTCGGGAAATATCGTCACCGGTGACCGTCGGGATAAATGAAAGATCACCAAGCTCGAGATCCTTCTTTCCCACCAGGTTTTCTTCGACAGCACGCCAGGGACCACCCTGCGTGTCCAGCGCAATCCAGATCTCGGTGGACCAATGAATGAGGTAAGCAGCATCCTCGACGGCGTCTTCCGTTCGGTTAATAAAGGAAATCAATGCTTTACGAAGTTGGTGATCCCGGATGATGTCGAATTTTCCGGCACCGATCAGCGAATCGACCGTGCCGCGCAACGGATCGAAAGTTCGAGGATTCGCCAGTGCGGCCAGGATCGCGTCCGCCTCGTTGCTACGCAATGCAGCGGCTTCAGCAGTCGTCATCCGGGCCAGCTCAGCCACGCGTTGTCGACCGCGTTGGTGCGCTTCGATGACATCGGCGGCCTCGGTCCGGTTGAGCTGAAACTCGACGAGAAGCGCTTCAAGGACCTCCTTCTCCTCAATGCGTTCCTGTCTTTCATCCCAAAGGGCATCGATAGCAAATGCGAGGAGTATCGAGACCACGATCACCAAGCCCTCGCTTATCCATTTTTGCCACTGTGACCGAATAGCTGGTTCGTTCATGCGACTGCTCTTATCCGTTGGACCGTTCGAACTCTCGCATGAAGCCAATTAATGCATCGACGGCCGCTTCGGATACGGCGTTGTAGAGTGACGCGCGCATGCCGCCGACAGAGCGGTGGCCTTTGAGATTGGTCAGGCCAGCGGCCGTGGATTCTTCAAGGAATTTTCCGTCGAGTGACGGATCTTGCAGGACGAACGGCACGTTCATCCAGGAACGGCAGTCCTTGTTCACCGGGTTCGAGTAGAAATCCGATGCATCGATCGCGTCATAGAGTTTTCCGGCCTTGCGTTCGTTGATCTCGGCCATCGCGGTCAGACCACCCATCTCTTTCAGGAATTCGAACACGAGTCCGGCCACATACCAGGCAAAGGTTGGCGGCGTGTTGTCCATCGAGCCGGACTCGGCGTAAGTCGAATACCTGAGCATCCTCGGCGCCGAATTCCGCGCGCGCGACAGGAGATCCTTGCGTACGATGACGGTAGTCAGCCCGGCGATTCCGACATTCTTTTGTGCACCTGCATAGATCACGCCGAAGCGGCCGACATCCAGGGGCCGCGACAGGATCGTGCTCGACATGTCGGCGACCAGCGGTGTATCTCCGGCATCAGGTATGAAGTGGAATTCGACCCCGGCGATCGTCTCGTTGGGCGTGTAATGCAGATAGGCGGCATTCTCGCTTCGCTGCCACGTGTTCTCCGGCGGGATACCCGTGAAATTGTCCGACGACGCATCGGCCGCGACGTTCACGTGGCAATGGATTTCGGCGTCGCGGATCGCTTTTTTAGACCAGGTACCGGTCAGCACGTAATCGGCGGTGTCGTCTTGTTGCGCCAGGTTCAATGGCGCCATCGCGAACTGCAGGGTCGCGCCGCCTTGCGTAAACAGCACGCTGTAATCGTCGGGAACGTCGAGGAGCTCGCGAAAATCCTGCTCGGCCTTTTCCGCGATCGCCATGAAATCCTTGCCGCGATGGCTAACCTCCATGACAGTCATGCCGGTGCCGCTCCAGTCCGGGATATCGGCACGGATTCTTTCCAGCACGGGATCGGGAAGCGCGGCCGGGCCGGGACTGAAATTGAAGACGCGTGACACGGGTTGCAGCTTACTGCAATAGATTATTCGTCGTCCTCGATCGACTGGATTCTCGCGAGGCCAACGAGACGCTGTCCTTCCTCGACACGAATCAGCCTCACGCCCTGAGTGTTGCGGCCGATAATGGAAATATCGCTGACGGCGGTACGCACGAGCGTACCGCTGGAACTGATCAGCATGATCTCGTCCTCGTCCTTGACCTGGACGGCGCCGACAGTACGCCCGTTGCGCTCTGTGGTCTGGATCGCGATGACGCCCTGTCCGCCACGTCCCTGAATCGGGAATTCCTCGATCGACGTGCGCTTGCCGAAACCGTTCTCCGTCGCGGACAGGATCATGCCGTCACCGACGATAGTCAGGGCGATGACCTCGTGCCCGTCCGGCAGCTTGATGCCGCGAACGCCGGCGGCACCGCGTCCCATCGGCCTGACGTCGGACTCCCTGAATCGAATGGCTTTGCCGTGACTCGCGACCAGCATGATTTCCCGGTCGCAGTCGGTAATTGCGACGTCGACCAGTTTGTCGCCATTGCGCAGGTCGATTGCAATGATGCCGCTCGATCGCGGACGCGAGAACAGGCTCAATGGTGTCTTCTTGACCGTGCCGCCGCTCGTCGCCATGAACACGAAATTGTCTGGTTTGAATTCGCGGATCGGCAGGATCGCGTTGATTCGCTCGTCCTCTCCAAGCGGCAGCAAATTGACGATCGGCTTGCCCCTGGCGCCACGACTCGCCTGCGGCACCTGGTACACCTTGAGCCAGTACATCTTGCCGCGGCTCGAGAAACACAGGATCGTATCGTGCGTATTCGCGACGAACAGCTTGTCGATGAAATCCTCATCCTTCACTTTCGCGGCGCTGCGACCGCGCCCGCCGCGACGCTGCGCGCGATACACGTCGATCGGCTGTGCCTTTGCATAACCGCCGTGTGACAAGGTCACGACAACCTCTGCTTCCGGGATCAGGTCCTCTGCCTGCAGGTCGCTGTGTTCCTTGTTGATCTCGGTGCGGCGCGCGTCACCGTAGCTGTCACGTATCTCGACAAGCTCGGTCTTGATGACTTTGAGCAGTTTGTCGGGGTCGGACAGGATGTCAGAAAATTGTTTAATTTTTCCTAATATATCTTTGTATTCATTGATTATTTTTTCTTGCTCGAGACCCGTCAGACGATGCAGCCGGAGGTCCAGGATCGCCTGGGCCTGTACCGGGGACAGGTGGTACTCACCATCGACGAGGCCGTAGCCATCCGGCAGCGCATCGGGCCGCGTGTCCGTCTTGCCGGCTTTCTTCAGCATGCCGGTGACCGCACCCGGCGCCCAGGTCGACTTGACCAGCGCGTCCTTCGCTTCGGCAGGCGACGGCGATTTCTTGATCAGTGCGATGACGTCGTCGATGTTGGCCAGCGCGACGGCCTGCCCTTCGAGGACATGCGCCCGGTCTCTCGCCTTGCGCAGGTCAAATATGGTGCGCCGCGTAACGACCTCGCGCCGGTGCGCAACAAAGGCTTCCAGCATCTGCTTGAGGTTCAACAACTTCGGCTGCCCCTCGTGCAGGGCGACCATGTTGATGCCGAAAACGCTTTGCAGCGGGGTGTGCTTGTAGAGATTGTTCAGCACGACGTCGCTCAGTTCGCCTCTGCGCAGTTCGATCACGATGCGCATACCGTCCTTGTCCGACTCGTCTCTCAGCTCGCTGATGCCCTCGATGCGCTTGTCGCGCACGAGGTCGGCTATCTTTTCGATGAGCCGGGCTTTGTTGACCTGGTACGGCAGCTCGGTGACGACGATGGCTTCTTTGCCGTGTTTCTTGTCGATCGTCTCGATCGAGGTCCTGGCTCGCAGGAAAATCCTGCCGCGTCCGGTGCGGTAGGCCGCATCGATTCCCTGCGCGCCATTGATGATGCCGGCTGTCGGGAAATCCGGTCCGGGGACGAGTTTGATGAGGCCCTTCACGTCGATTGCCGGATTGTCGATGAGGGCGAGGCAGGCGTTGACGATTTCATTCAGGTTGTGTGGCGGAATGTTGGTCGCCATGCCGACGGCGATGCCGGCGGAACCGTTGACCAGGAGATTCGGCACCCTGGTCGGCATGACAGCCGGTTCCGATTCGGAGCCGTCGTAGTTTTCGACGAACTCGACCGTGTCCTTGTCGATATCCGCCAGGATCTCGTGCGCGATGCGCGCCATCCGCACTTCGGTATAGCGCATCGCGGCCGGCGCATCGCCGTCGACCGATCCGAAGTTGCCCTGGCCGTCGACCAGCATGTAACGCATGGAAAACGGTTGCGCCATGCGCACGATCGTGTCGTAAACGGCGGTGTCGCCGTGCGGGTGATACTTACCGATGACATCACCGACGACGCGCGCCGATTTCTTATAGGGCTTGTTGTAATCGTTGCCGAGCTCGCGCATCGCGTGCAAAACGCGCCGATGCACGGGTTTCAGCCCGTCGCGGACGTCGGGCAACGCGCGCCCGACGATGACGCTCATCGCGTAATCCAGGTAGGACTGCTGCATCTCCTGCTCGAGGCTTACAGACAGGATTTCCTGGGCGACATCAGACATACAAATTCACCTCGCCTGTGCGAATCCGGCAAAACGGGCCGAATCGCGGCGCCAAAAAAACGGGTGCCGTAAAGAAAAATTTCCGGATTTTTTTGCCTTGACTGGGACGCCAACACACGTCAAATCAAGACTGGAATCATAGCACAGGAGGCCGCATAACAGCAGGCTTTCCGGCCTTCCCGGCAGGTACTCAGGTGCGCTTACGAGGTGGCAAAGCGAGCGTTATACTGGCCCGTCGAGGCGACCCTGAAACACCCCGAAAATGCAGCATTGTGACACCCTCATCCTGGCCGGCTGGTGCGTGCCGGTCGAGCCGGCCGATCTCGTGTTGACCGACCATGCCGTGGCACTGACGGACGGCAGAATCGTCGACATCTCGCCGGCAGCGGAGGCCCGCCGGCGCTACAAGGCCGGCGTGGTCGTCGAGCGGCCGGACCACGTGCTGATTCCGGGCCTGGTCAATGCCCATACGCACGCCGCGATGTCGCTCCTGAGGGGCATCGCAGACGACATGCCGCTCGAACGCTGGCTCGACGAGGGTATCTGGCCGGTAGAGCACCGCTGGATGAGTGCCGAGATGGTGCGCGACGGCACCAGGCTCGCCATCGCCGAAATGCTCAGGTCCGGGTGCACCTGCTTCAGCGACCAGTATTTCTTCCCGGAGATCGTCGCAGAGACGGCCGTAGACCTGCATATGCGGGCGATGGTGGGTACGCCGGTCATCGACGGGCCCAACGCCTGGGCCGGGAGCGCCACGGAATGCCTGAGCAAGGGCGCAGAGCTGGTTCACGACGCTTACGCCGACCATCCGTTGATCTCGACCTGTTTCGTGCCGCATTCGACGGCGACCGTCTCCAACGCGGCATTCAGGGAACTTCGGGTATTCGCCGATCAGCTCGACCGGCGTATCCAGATCCATCTGCACGAATCGGCGCAGGAAGTCGCTAACGAGATCAACTCCAGCGGCAAGCGGCCGATTGCCCGATTACAGGACCTTGGCCTCATCAACGCATCTCTGATGGCGGTGCACGCGGTGCACGTGACGGCCGAAGAGATCGCCATGTTTGCTGAAGCCGGGGTCGTCGTCGCCCATTGCCCACGATCGAACCTGAAGCTCGCAGACGGTATCGCGCCGGTGACGGCATACCGGGCAGCGGGCGTCACGGTCGCGCTAGGCACTGACAGCGCCGCGAGCAATAACGTGCTGGACATGCTCGGCGAAATGCGCGCCGCAGCCCTGCTTGCAAAGGTGCAGACCGGGGACGCGGCCGCGCTGCCCGCGTCTCAATCGCTGCGCATGGCGACGCTCGATGGTGCCGAAGCGCTCGGGCTCGCCGACAGCATCGGCTCGATCGAGCGCGGCAAGTGGGCGGACCTCACCTGCATCGATTTACGGCAATTGAACAGCCTGTCGGTATACGATCCACTCTCGCAGATCGTTTATACCGTGCATCCGGAGCAGGTCACCGACGTCTGGGTCGCCGGCAGACGCCAGGTCGAGAACGGCGAATTGAGCGGCATCGATGTAGACGACCTGCTGCAACGAACTTACGAATGGCAATCAAGGATCGCGAACGAAAAGGACAGGAAACGCGCGTGAACACTGAGCAATACAATGTCGACCAAACCGAGATCGCCAAATTCGATGCGCTGGCGTCGCGTTGGTGGGACCCGACCGGGGATTTTCGGCCTTTACACCAAATCAATCCATTGCGGCTGGATTACATTCGCCAGCGCACGCAGCTGTCCGGAAGCAAGGTCCTTGACGTCGGCTGCGGCGGCGGCATCCTGACCGAAGCCATGGCGGGACGCGGCGCCACTGTAACCGGCATCGACATGGCCGAAGGGCCGCTCGCCGTGGCCCGCCTGCACCAGGCCGAATCTGGAACCAATGTCGAATATCTGCAAACAACAGCGGAAGACCTTGCCCGCGATCGTGCGGGGAGGTTCGATGTCGTGACCTGCCTCGAGATGCTCGAGCACGTACCGAAGCCATCGACGGTCATCGCCGCCTGCGCCAGTCTCGTGCGACCGGGCGGCGACATATTTTTCTCGACCATCAATCGCAATCCGAAGTCATTCCTGCTTGCCATCGTCGGCGCCGAGTATGTATTGCGCCTGTTGCCGCAAGGGACGCACGAGTACCGCAAGTTCATTCGCCCGTCCGAGCTCGAGTCCTGGTCGCGGCACGCCGGGCTGCGACTCAAAAGCAGTGTCGGCATGCATTACAACGCACTAACCCGCGAGTACTCGCTCGGCGGCAATATTGACGTCAACTACATCATGCATTTCCAGCGCCCCGACGACGCATGAACGACGGCTCGCCTGACCGCTTCGGTGCAATCCTCTTCGATCTCGATGGCACGCTGGTGGACACGGCGCCGGACATGGTTGCCGTCTTGCTCGACATGCAGAAGGAGCATGGCCTTGCGCCCCTGACCTTCGAGCTTGCGCGCTCACAGGTATCGAACGGCGCTCGTGCGCTCGTGCGCCTGGCTTTTCCGGACGCAGACGACGCACAAACGACCGAGTTGCATCACGAATATCTCGATCGTTACGAACAGGCCGTATGTGTCGACTCGACGCTGTTTCCGGGGCTCGCCAAGCTGCTCGACGAGCTCGACGCCACACGCCTGCCATGGGGCATCGTGACCAACAAGCCGAAGCGCATGATGGACCCGTTGCTCGACGCACTCGGCCTCGCGGTCAGGAGCGCCTGCGCAATCAGCGGCGACGCCTTGCCGCAGAGGAAGCCCGATCCGGCGCCGCTGCTGCTGGCCAGCCGGCAGATCGGGATAGCGCCGCAATACGTGGTGTATGTCGGCGATTCCGTGCGTGACATCGAGGCTGGCCGTGCGGCCGCCATGTTCACGATTGCGGCATCCTACGGCTATATCCCCGCCGGCGATGATCCGCGATCCTGGAATGCCGACCTGGTCGCAGGCGATTCACAGGAACTCACCCATTTGCTGAGAAAACGCGTTAAGCTGGCGAGCCCATGAACACCATAAATATCAATCCCTTGTGGATCGATTTCGGGGCGCCGGCCCTGGCTGCCGGTCTGCTGCTTGGCGGCCTGATCGTGTGGCTGGTGCTCCGGGCCCGGCAGCGGCGCCTGCAGGACACGGTCCAGGCGCTCGGTGACCGGCTCAAGGACCAGGACGCGTTACAGTTGGAACGCGAGGCGGCTTTCGAGGCGGCGACGAGCAAGCTGGCAAGGTCTTTCTCGGAGTTGGCCAACCTGTCCCTGAAATCGAACAGCGAGACCTTCCTGCGGCTCGCGGAGCAGAACCTGGGGGCGCACCAGGAGCGCGCCAATCGCGAGTTGAGCCAACGGGAGCAGGCAGTCGAAAACCTCGTCAAGCCCATCAGGGACGCCCTGCAGCAATCGCAGGCGCAGATTGCCGCGCTCGAGAAGTCGCGGAGCGAAGCCTACGGCGGCATCAAGGAACAGCTCGAGGCGATGCGCAGCAGCCAGCAAATGCTGACGCAGGAGACACAGAATCTCGTCAAGGCCCTGCGCCGGCCGGAGGTTCGTGGCCGCTGGGGCGAGATTACGCTGCGCCGCCTGGTCGAGCTGGCGGGCATGGTCGAACACTGTGACTTCCAGGAACAGGTGCACACGAGCAGCGACGACTCGACCATCCGGCCCGACATGATCGTCCGCATGCCCGACCATCGCGAGCTCGTCGTCGACGTCAAGACACCGCTCGATGCCTACCTCGAAGCGATCGAAGCCACGGATACCGTGCAAAGGAAACTCGGCTTGCAACGACACGCCAGAAACGTGCGCGAACACATACGCAAACTGTCCTCGAAAACGTATTGGGAACAGTTTGCGAAAAGTCCGGAATTCGTCATCCTGTTCATCCCCGGCGATCAGTTCCTGAGCGCGGCATTGACCGAGGATCCCGAACTCATCGAGTACTCGCTGTCCGAACAGATTATCCTCGCGACACCGACGAGTTTTGTCGCATTGCTCAAAGCCGTCGCCTACGGCTGGCGGCAACTCGCGCTCGCCGATAATGCCGAGGAGATTCGCCGCCTCGCGGAGGACCTGTACGGCCGTCTGAGCGCGTTCATGGGCCACATGAACAAAGTCGGCAAACAGCTGGCCGCGAGCGTTGAAAATTACAATCGCGCGGTCGGCTCGCTCGAACGCAAGGTATTACCGGGTGCGCGCAAGTTCGTCGAGCTCGGCATCCGGCCGAAAAAAGAAATGGAGCAGTCCGAAACCATCGAATCGCTGCCCAGGCCCATCGTCGACTCCGGTGACGACGACGCTGACGATAAAACGCTGCAATAAACAAATATTTCTCTTGTGGGAGCGGCTTCAGCCGCGAATGAAATTGCCACCAAACCTGTAGGCGCGGCTTTAGCCGCGAATCCCAATTGAGCGGGAAAAACTTGATCACTGAACCCATAACCTACGACTACCCCGACGACATCCTCAAAAACCGGATCATCCTCATCACCGGCGCGAGCGACGGCATCGGCAAGGCGCTTGCTATGCACGCGGCGAGTCTCGGCGCGCAGGTCCTGCTGCAC